>JAEUSW010000233.1 GCA_016788285.1 Flavobacteriales bacterium | reverse complement strand
GGTGATCCACACCGCCGCCATGACCAACGTGGACGCCTGCGAACTGGACCCCGCGGCCTGCCGCCTGCAGAACGTGACGGCCACCGCGCACCTGGTGCGCGCCGCGCGGCGCCACGGCAGCCACTTCATCCACCTCAGCACCGATTTCATCTTCGATGGCGCGGCCGGTCCCTACCGCGAGGAGGATGCCCCCGCCCCCCTGAGCGTGTACGGCCACAGCAAGCTGGACAGCGAGCGGGTGGTGCAGGAAGCCGGCCTGGCGAAGTGGGCCATCGCACGCACCATCATCGTGTACGGCGTGGCCCCGGGGCTGAGCCGCAGCAACGTGGTGCTGTGGGCCAAGGGCGCCTTGGTGAAGGGCGAGCCCATCCGCGTGGTGGACGACCAATGGCGCATGCCCACCCTGGCGGAGGACCTGGCCGAGGGCTGCATCCGCATCGCCCAGCGGGGGGCCACCGGCATCTACCACCTCAGCGGCCCCGATGGCATGAGCATCCTGGAGCTGGTGCACCGCGTGGGCCGCTTCTTCGGTCTGCCGGTGGACGGTGTGCTCCCCGTGAAGAGCAACACGCTGGGCCAGCCCGCCCAGCGGCCCCCGCGCACGGGATTCGTGCTGGACAAGGCGCGCCTCGACCTGGGGTATGCGCCGCGCGGTTTCGAGGCGGGATTGGCCGTGGTGCGCGACCAGTTGGTCGGTTGATCCGGATCATTACCTTGGTGCGGATCCCGCACCATGCGTCGTGCCCGGTGGATGGACGCCTTCAGCATGCACCGCGCCGAGCGGCGCGGCCTCTTTGTGCTGGTGATGGCCATCGCGGCCTTCGGTGCGTGGATCGCGTGGCAACGGGGGCGCCCGCCCGATCCGGCGCTGGTGGTGGCCGCGGAAGCCCAACTGGCCACCTGGCTCGCCGAGCAACGGTCCGCCGACAGCCTGCGCGCCCGGTCCGCCACCGACACGGCCCCGGCGGCCGACAGCCTTTTCGCCTTCGACCCCAACACCGCCACGGCCGACGAATGGCGCCGCCTGGGCCTGAGCGACCGGCAGGCCCGCGGGGTGCTGAGCTACATCGCGCATGGCGGCCAGTTCGAGCACCGGCAGGACCTGGCCCGCCTGCGCAGCCTGCACCCCGACCAGGTGGCGCGCCTGCTGCCCTTCGTGCAGCTGCCCGACCGGCCGGAGGGCGGGGGAGCGGACCGCGCGGAACGGCGGTGGACGCGGGACAGCACACGCACCTGGACACGCACGGAGCGGCCGGCGCGGCCGGAACGCGTGCCCTTGGAGCTCAACGGCTGCGACAGCGCCGCCCTGGTGGCCCTGCCGGGCGTGGGCCCGTCGTTCGCGCGGGGCATCCTGCGCTACCGCGACCAGCTGGGCGGCTACCACAGCCTGGACCAACTGGCCGAGGTGTACGTGCTGAAGGACAAGCCCGAGGCGCTGGCCCGGCTGCGCACCCTGCTGCGGGTGGACACCGCCCTGGTGCGCCGCGTGCCCATGAACAGCGGCACGGTGGAGGAGCTGGCGGCGCATCCCTACCTGCGCTGGAAGCTGGCCAAGGCCCTGGTGGCCTACCGCCGCCAGCACGGCCCGTTCCGCACGGTGGACGACCTGCGGGGCTGTGCGCTGGTGGATGAAGGGACGCTCCGTACTTTCGCGCCCTATTTTTCCGTGAAGTAATGCTTCTACAGGACCGGTTGCAGGCCGCCATCCGGGCGGTGCCTGACTTTCCCAAGCCCGGCATCCTGTTCCGCGACATCACCCCGGTGATGGAGGACCCCGCCCTGAGCCAGGCGGTGGTGGACGGCTTCCTGGAGCGCCTTCGCGGCCGGCACATCGACGCCATCGCCGGCATCGAGAGCCGCGGCTTCCTCTACGGCATGCCCCTGGCCCTGAAGCTCGGCGTGCCCTTCGTCACCGTGCGCAAGAAGGGCAAGCTGCCCCACCGCACGGTGAGCACCAGCTACGCCCTCGAGTACGGCACGGCCGAGATCGAGATGCACGTGGACGTGGTGCGGCCCGGCATGCAGGTGCTGGTGCACGACGACCTGCTGGCCACCGGCGGCACCGCCGCCGCCGCCGCCGACCTGGTGCGCATGCAAGGGGGCCGCGTGGCCGCCTTCACCTTCGTCATCGAACTGTCCGCCCTGGCGGGTGTTGAACGCCTGCGTCCTTACGACGCCGACATCGTCCGCCTGGTGACCTACTGACCCCGCATGGAATTCACCACCACCGAGAACCAGACCCTCATCGCGCAGGCCGTGCGCGACCTGTGCGAACGCGAACTGCGCCCCCATGTGATGGACTGGGACGAGCGGCAGCACATGCCCATCGACCTGTTCAAGCAGCACTTCGGCCCGGCCGGCATGCTGGGCGTGCTGGTGCCGGAGACCTACGGCGGGGCGGGGCTGGGCTACTTCGAGTACATCCACACCATCGTGGAGACGGCGCGCATCTGCGGCAGCGTGGGCCTCAGCGTGGCCGCGCACAACAGCCTGTGCACGGGCCACATCCTGAGCTTCGGCAACGAGGAGCAGAAGCGCCGGTGGCTGCCCAAGCTGGCCAGCGGCCAGTGGCTGGGCGCCTGGGCCCTCACCGAGCCCAACACCGGCAGCGACGCCATGCGCATGAAGTGCACCGCCCGCAAGGAGGGCAACGAGTGGGTGCTGAACGGCACCAAGTGCTGGATCACCCACGGCATCAGCAGCGATGTGGTGGTGGCCATCGTGCGCACCGGCGAGCTGCTGGACAGCAAGGGCATGACCGCCTTCGTGATCGAGCGCGGCACCAAGGGCCTGAAGGCCGGCAAGAAGGAGAACAAGCTGGGCATGCGCGCCAGCGAGACGGCCGAGGTGATCTTCGAGGACTGCCGCGTGCCGCAGGAGAACGTGCTGGGCGAGGTGGGGCAGGGCTTCCAGCAGGCCATGAAGATCCTGGACGGCGGCCGCATCAGCATCGCGGCCCTCAGCCTGGGCATCGCCAAGGGCGCCTACGACGCCAGTGTGAAGTACGCCAAGGAGCGCCAGCAGTTCGGTCAGCCCATCGCCAGCTTCCAGGCCATCTCCTTCAAGCTGGCCGACATGGCCACCCGCATCGAGGCCGCCGAACTGCTCACCCAGCAGGCCGCCGACCTCAAGAACCGCGGCAAGAAGATGACCAAGGAGAGCGCCATGGCCAAGTACTACGCCAGCGAGGTGGCCGTGTGGGCCAGCAACGAGGCCGTGCAGATCTTCGGCGGCTACGGCTACACCAAGGACTTCCCGGTGGAGAAGTTCTACCGCGACAGCAAGCTCTGCACCATCGGCGAGGGCACCAGCGAGATCCAGAAGCTGGTGATCAGCCGGGAGGTGCTCAAGTGAACCCATTTGCACGGATCACCGGGGACGTTATCTTTGCGCCCCCTTCGAACAAAAGGACCCCATGCTGATCATCCCTGTCAAGGAAGGCGAGAGCATCGACAAGGCGCTCAAGAAGTTCAAGAAGAAGTTCGAGCGCACCGGCACCATGCGTGCCCTGCGCAAGCGCCAGAGCTTCACCAAGCCCTCCGTGGAGCGCCGCAAGGAGATCATCCGCGCCGCCTACAAGCTGAAGACGTACAGCGTCGAGCAATAAGCCCGAGCGCTTCGCCGTACCGATAGGCGAGGGGTCCGTCCGGACCTTTCGCCTATCTTGCTTTCCGGATGTCCGTCGACCGCTTCCTGGAGCACCTGGCCTACGAGAAACGGTGCAGCCCCCACACCCTGGCCGCCTACCGGCGTGACCTTCGGCAGTTCGCCGACCACCTGGCCGCCCAGGGGGCCGACGGGCTGGACGGTGCGCAGGGCGGCGATGTGCGCGCGTGGATCATGCAGCGCTTGAGCGATGGCGCCGGGGCCCGCACGGTGAACCGGCAGCTGAGCGCGCTGCGCGCCTACTACCGCTTCGCCCGCACGGTGGGGGCGGTGGAGGGCGACCCCACGGCGCTGGTGGAGCCGCCCAAACAGCCCAAGCGCCTGCCCACCTTCGTGCCGGAGGGCCGCCTGGCCCCCCTGTTCGACCCCGCCGGTCCGGCCGCCGCGCTGCGGCCCGAGGAGCGGCTGGTGCTGGAGCTGCTGTACGGCACGGGCATCCGCCTGGCCGAGCTGCTGGGCCTCACGGTGGGCGCGGTGGACCTGCACCGGGGCACCATCCGGGTGCTGGGCAAGCGCAACAAGGAACGCATCGTGCCCCTGCCCGACGGAACGATGGAGGCCGTTCGCGTGTATCTTTCCCAGCGGCCGACCACGGACCCGGCGACGCCCCTGCTGGTGGGGCCCACCGGGGAACCCCTGGCGCGGCGCAGCGTACAACGGCTCGTGCAACGCGTGCTCGCCACCGTGACCACACAAACGAAACGAAGCCCCCACGTGCTGCGGCACACCTACGCCACACACCTTCTGGAGCACGGTGCCGACCTCAACGCCGTGAAGGAGCTCCTGGGCCACGCCAACCTGGCGGCCACCCAGGTGTACACCCACAACACGGTGGAGAAGCTCCGCAAGGTGCATGCGCAGGCCCACCCGCGCGGCGGGGGGCAGGGAACCCCATAAACGACCTGAGCAGATCATGAACGTGAACGTGCATTCCATCCATTTCGACGCCGACATCAAGCTGGTCGGCTTCATCCGCGAACGGCTGCAGAAGCTGTCCCTGTTCCACGACCGCATCCTCAGCAGCGAGGTGTTCCTGCGGCTGGAGCACGATGGGGAGGACCGCCGCAACAAGGTGGTGGAGGTGAAGATGGCCGTCCCCGGCCGCGAGCTGTTCGCCAAACGCCAGAGCAAGAGCTTCGAGGAGGCCACCGACCAGGTGGCCGAGGCGATCCGGCGACAGCTGGAGCGCTCGAAGACCCGCGCCAAATAAGCCCGGGCTGCCGGCCCCGACGGGCCGGCGCACCGCACCAGCAGGGCTCCGCCGATGGCGGGGCCCTGCGCATGTTTGGAGGTGCCGGGAAGTTTCCTACATTTGCAGGCCCAATTCCCGGGGAGGCCTCTCCGGGAGGTGGGTGAAAGGCGTTCTTTCGCTTGCTGTACGTGCCAATGTAGCTCAGCTGGTAGAGCAGCTGATTTGTAATCAGCAGGTCGGGGGTTCGAATCCGTCCATTGGCTCCGTGATCGGAACAGGGGAGATACCCAAGTGGCCAACGGGGGCAGACTGTAAATCTGCTGCTTCACAGCTTCGTAGGTTCGAATCCTGCTCTCCCCACCACATCACTCACGGAGCCAAGGGTCCCGGCCTGCCTCACCGATCGGCCTTCCTTTCAAGCGGGAGTAGCTCAGTTGGTAGAGCATCAGCCTTCCAAGCTGAATGTCGCGGGTTCGAGTCTCGTCTCCCGCTCTTCCACGATCGAGGAGGTCCGGGCGCCGAAAGGTCCCGCTCCTCCTCCGACCAGAACATCGGCCTTTGTAGCTCAGGGGTAGAGCACTTCCTTGGTAAGGAAGAGGTCACGGGTTCAATTCCCGTCAAAGGCTCCGCCGGACCGGCTGCGGCTCCATCCCGCCCCAAGCGGGGAGGCACGTGCGACAGGTGAACGGACAGATCGACAACAGAACACCCATAACGACCGAACGACAATGGCTAAGGAGACTTTCCAACGTACCAAGCCGCACGTCAACATCGGCACCATCGGTCACGTTGACCATGGCAAGACCACGTTGACCGCGGCGATCACCTCCGTACTGGCCGCCAAGGGCCTCTCGGAGAAGCGCAGCTTCGATTCCATCGACAACGCCCCCGAGGAAAAGGAGCGCGGCATCACCATCAACACCGCCCACGTGGAGTATTCGACGGCCAACCGTCACTACGCCCACGTGGACTGCCCGGGCCACGCCGACTATGTGAAGAACATGGTGACGGGCGCCGCGCAGATGGACGGCGCCATCCTGGTGGTGGCCGCCACCGACGGCCCCATGCCCCAGACCCGCGAGCACATCCTGCTCGGCCGTCAGGTGGGCGTGCCCAAGATCGTCGTGTTCATGAACAAGGTGGACATGGTGGACGATGCGGAGCTGCTGGACCTGGTGGAGATGGAGATCCGCGAGCTGCTGTCCTTCTATGAGTACGACGGCGACAACACCCCGATCATCCGTGGCAGCGCCCTGGGCGCCCTGAACGGTGAGGGCAAGTGGGTGGACACGGTGATGGCCCTGATGGACGCCGTGGACAGCTGGATCCCCGTGCCGCCCCGCGAGGTGGAGAAGCCCTTCCTGATGAGCGTGGAGGACGTGTTCACGATCACCGGTCGTGGCACGGTGGCCACCGGCCGCATCGAGACCGGCGTGGTGAAGGTGGGCGACAACGTGGAGATCATCGGCATGCAGGAGCAGAAGATGAACAGCACCTGCACCGGCGTGGAGATGTTCCGCAAGCTGCTCGATCGCGGCGAGGCCGGCGACAACTGCGGCATCCTCCTGCGCGGCATCGAGAAGAAGGACATCCGCCGCGGCATGGTGATCGCCGCCCCCGGCAGCATCACCCCGCACACGGAGTTCAAGGCCGAGATCTACGTGTTGAAGAAGGAGGAGGGCGGACGCCACACCCCCTTCCACAACAAGTACCGCCCGCAGTTCTACTTCCGCACCACCGACGTCACCGGCGAGATCACCCTCGAGGCCGGTCGCGAGATGGTGATGCCGGGCGACAACGTGAGCATCAACGTGAAGCTGATCGTGCCGATCGCCATGGACAAGGGCCTGCGCTTCGCCATCCGCGAGGGTGGTCGCACCGTGGGTGCCGGCCAGGTGACCGAGATCATCAAGTAAGCACAACGACCCAGGTGGCCGGGCCGGTCCGCCGCAAGGTGGACCGGCCTTCGCCGCCGAAAATGGACACAACGAACGGGTGTAGCTCAATTGGTAGAGCGACGGTCTCCAAAACCGTAGGCTGCGGGTTCGATTCCTGCCACCCGTGCCCAAGCAAGCGATCAACGTGGCAAGCTTCAAGACATACCTGAGCGAGAGCTACAACGAGCTCGTCAACAAGGTCTCCTGGCCCACCTGGAAGGAGCTGCAGGGCAGCGCCATCGTCGTGCTCGTCACCGCGCTCATCATCAGCCTGGTGGTGTTCGTGATGGACTACGTGTTCGGCGTGCACAACATGACCAACACCTCCTTCTGGAAGGGGATCCTCGGTTTCATCTACAAACTGATGAGCTGACCATGGCCGTAGCGACCGCCAACCGCAAGTGGTATGTCATCCGCGCCATCTCCGGGAAGGAGAAGAAGGTGAAGGAGCGCATCGAGAGCGAAGTGAAGCGCTCCAACATGGGCACGTACATCACCCAGGTGCTCATCCCCACCGAGAAGTTCTACCAGATCCGCGACGGCAAGAAGGTGAGCAAGGAGCGCAACTTCTTCCCCGGCTACGTGCTGATGGAGGCCGACCTCACCGGCGAGATCGCCCACAGCATCAAGAACCTGCCCGATGTGATCGGCTTCCTCGGGGCCGAGAAGGGCGGCGACCCGGTGCCCCTGCGCCAGAGCGAGGTGAACCGGATCCTGGGCACCGTGGACGAGCTGGCCGAGACCGAGGAGGCCATCCACAACCCCTACCACGTGGGCGAAGGCGTGAAGGTGATCGACGGTCCCTTCAACGGCTTCAACGGCGTGATCGAGGAGATCAACGAGGAAAAGAAGAAGCTCAAGGTGATGGTGAAGATCTTCGGAAGGAAGACCCCGCTCGAACTGAGCTTCATGCAAGTGGAAAAAGAGGTCTGAACATCGGAAGGGCGACCCCTTGGGCCGCCCCGACACCGCGATAGAAGAAGCACGAGAACAACCCGTCCGAGTCCGCCGAAAGACGGACGCCAGCAGGACACAAAACCAGGAACATGGCCAAGGAAGTATCGGGGCTGATCAAGCTCCAGGTGAAAGGAGGGGCGGCGAACCCCTCGCCCCCCATCGGCCCGGCGCTCGGCGCCAAGGGCGTGAACATCATGGAGTTCTGCAAGCAGTTCAATGCGCGCACGCAGGACAAGGCCGGCAAGGTGCTGCCCGTGGTGATCACCGTGTACAGCGACAAGAGCTTCGACTTCATCATCAAGACCCCGCCGGCGGCCGTGCAGATCATCGAGCAGGCCAAGATCAAGGGCGGCAGCGGGGTGCCCCACACCAAGAAGGTGGGCAGCATCACGTGGGACCAGGTGAAGGCCATCGCCGAGGACAAGATGCCCGACCTGAACTGCTTCACGCTGAAGAGCGCCATGAGCATGGTGGCCGGAACGGCCCGCAGCATGGGCGTGACGGTGACCGGTACGAACCCCTTTGAGAACGCTTGATGCCATGGCGACCCTGACCAAGAAACGCAAGGCCGCGATGGCCAAATACGACGCCACCAAGAGCTATGAGCTCAAGGATGCCGCGTCCATCGTCAAGCAGATCAGCACCACCAAGTTCGACGCCACGGTGGACATCGCCGTGCGTCTGGGGGTGGACCCCAAGAAGAGCACCGAGATGGTGCGCGGCACGGTGAGCCTTCCCCACGGGACGGGCCGCGACGTGCGCGTGCTGGTGCTGGCCGACCCCGCCAAGTGCGAGGAGGCCACCGCGGCGGGCGCCGACATGGCCGGCCTGGACGAGTTCGTGGAGAAGATCAAGGGCGGCTGGACGGACGTGGACGTGATCATCTGCACGCCCAACGTGATGGCCAAGGTGGGTGCGCTGGGCCGGGTGCTCGGTCCCCGCGGCCTGATGCCCAACCCCAAGACCGGCACGGTGACCATGGACGTGGCCAAGGCCGTGAAGGAGGTGAAGGCGGGCAAGATCGACTTCAAGGTGGACAAGGCCGGCATCATCCACGCGGTGATCGGCAAGGCCTCGTTCGACGCCCAGAAGCTGAGCGAGAACGCCCACGAGCTGATCCAGACCCTGATCAAACTGAAGCCCAGCACCGCCAAGGGCGCGTACATCAAGAGCATCGCCATCAGCAGCACGATGAGCCCGGGCGTCAAGGTGGACACCCGTACCGTGCAGTAACCCCAGATCCCCGAGAACCATGGCAACCCGTACCGAAAAGGACCAGGCGATCGCCGTACTGGTCGAGGAGATCAAGGCGACCAACGTGCTGTACCTGGCCGACACCAGCGAGCTGACGGCCGAGGCCACCAGCAACCTGCGCCGCAGCTGCCACAAGGCCGGCATCCGCATGAAGGTGGTGAAGAACACCCTTCTGCAGAAGGCGATGGAGCGCGTCGAGGGCCGCGACTACAGCGGCCTGCTGGGCTCGCTCAAGGGACAGACCTCGATCCTGTTCGCCGACAAGGGCAACACCCCGGCGAAGGTGATCCAGGACTTCCGCAAGAGCCACAAGAAGCCGGTGCTGAAGAGCGCCTGGATCGATGAGGCCGTCTTCATCGGCGACGACCAGGTGGCCGTGCTGGCGAAGCTGAAAGGCAAGGAGGAGCTCATCGGCGACATCATCGCGCTGCTCCAAAGCCCGATCAAGAACGTGCTCGGCGGCCTCCAGGCCTCCGGCGGCCAGAAGGTCGCCGGCCTGGTGAAGGCCCTGCAGGAGCGCGCCGCCTGAACACAGACACCGAGGGCGATGTGATCGTCGCCCCCACGAACGCGTTACGCACAGTCCGCTTCCCCGAACAACAAGTAACAACCCCGAACAATGGCAGACATCAAATCCCTGGGCGATCAGCTCGTGAGCCTCACCGTGAAGGAGGTGAACGACCTGGCCCAGTACCTGAAGGACGAGTACAAGATCGAGCCCGCCGCCGCAGCCGTGGCCGTGGCCGCCGGTGGCGCCGCCGCCGGTGGTGGCGAAGCCGCCCCGGCCAAGACCAGCTTCGATGTGATCCTGAAATCCGGCGGCCAGAACAAGCTGGCCGTGGTGAAGCTGGTGAAGGAGCTTTCGGGCCTCGGCCTGAAGGAGGCCAAGGACCTGGTGGACGGCGCTCCCAAGCCGCTGAAGGAGGGCGTCTCCAAGGAGGAGGCCGAGTCCATCAAGCAGCAACTGACGGAGGCCGGCGCAGAGGTCGAGGTCAAGTAAAGCCCCTGACGACGAAACGACCACGGCGCTCCGGACAGACCCCTTGCGGGGCCTGATCGGATGCGTCGTGGTCGCACGTCGTTCCCCGCCCTGATGTGCACCGCCCGGCGCCCAGCGCCCGGCCGCACCCGAAGATCCCCGGTCCCTTCCCGTTCCCTTTCCCCGATCGCAACCCATGGCCCAGGCGAAGACCATCAGCAAGAAGAGCAAGCGCATCGACTTCGGCTCGAACCCCCTGCCGACCCCGTATCCCGACTTCCTCGAGATCCAGCTCAAGAGCTTCGAGGAGTTCTTCCAGATCGAGACCCTCCCGGAGAACCGGGTCAGCGAGGGCCTCTTCAAGGTGTTCTCGGAGAACTTCCCGATCACCGACACGCGCAACCAGTTCGTGCTGGAGTTCCTCGATTACTTCATCGATCCCCCGCGTTACAGCATTGATGAGTGCATCGAACGGGGCCTCACCTACAGCGTGCCCCTCAAGGCCAAGCTGAAGCTCTACTGCACCGACCCCGAGCACGAGGACTTCGAGACCATCGTGCAGGACGTCTACCTGGGCCAGATCCCCTACATGACCCCGCGTGGCAGCTTCGTGGTGAACGGTGCCGAGCGCGTGGTGGTGAGCCAGCTGCACCGCAGCCCCGGCGTGTTCTTCGGCCAGAGCCGCCACGCCAACGGCACCAAGCTCTACAGCGCCCGCGTGATCCCCTTCAAGGGCTCGTGGATCGAGTTCGCCACGGACATCAACGGGGTGATGTACGCGTACATCGACCGGAAGAAAAAACTGCCTGTGACCACGCTGCTGCGGGCCATCGGGTTCGAGAGCGACAAGGACATCCTCAACATCTTCGGCCTGGCCGACGAGGTGAAGGTGACCAAGGCCGCCATGAAGGAGGCCGTGGGCCGCAAGCTGGCCGCCCGCGTGCTGAAGACCTGGGTGGAGGACTTCGTGGACGAGGACACCGGCGAGGTGGTGAGCATCGAGCGCAACGAGGTGCTCATCGACCGCGAGACCGTGATCGAGGAGCACCACGTGGAGCAGATCGTGGACAGCGGCGCCAAGACCATCATCCTGCACAAGGCCGGGGTGAACGCCGCCGACTACGCCCTGATCTACAACACCCTGCAGAAGGACACCTCCAACTCCGAGAAGGAGGCCGTGGAGGTGATCTACCGCCAGCTGCGGAACGCCGAGCCGCCCGATCTGGAGACCGCCCGCGGGGTGATCGACAAGCTGTTCTTCAGCGAACAGCGCTACGACCTGGGCGAGGTGGGCCGCTACCGCATCAACAAGAAGCTGGGCCTGGAGAGCGAGCTCAGCGTGCGCGTGCTCACCAAGGAGGACATCATCAGCATCATCCGCTACCTGATCGAGCTGGTGAACTCCAAGGCCGATGTGGACGACATCGACCACCTGAGCAACCGGCGCGTGCGCACCGTGGGCGAGCAGCTGCACGCCCAGTTCGGCGTGGGCCTGGCCCGCATGGCCCGCACCATCCGCGAGCGCATGAACGTGCGCGACAACGAGGTGTTCACGCCCACCGACCTGATCAACGCCAAGACCCTGAGCTCGGTGATCAACTCGTTCTTCGGAACGAACCAGCTGAGCCAGTTCATGGACCAGACCAACCCGCTGGCCGAGATCACCCACAAGCGCCGCATGAGCGCCCTGGGCCCCGGTGGTCTGAGCCGCGAGCGCGCCGGCTTCGAGGTGCGCGACGTGCACTACACCCACTACGGCCGCCTGTGCACCATCGAGACGCCTGAAGGACCGAACATCGGTCTGATCAGCAGCCTCTGCGTGTACAGCAAGATCAACAGCCTGGGCTTCATCGAAACGCCGTACCGCCCGGTGGTGGAGGGCAAGGTGGACCTGAAGGCCGAGCCCGTCTACCTGAGCGCCGAGGAGGAGGACAACAAGATGATCGCCCAGGCCAACGCCCAGGTGACCACCGAAGGCGAGTTCAACAGCAACCGCGTGAAGGCCCGCCTGATGGGCGACTTCCCGGTGGTGGCGCCCAAGGAGATCAACCTGATGGACGTGGCGCCCAACCAGATCGCCTCCATCGCCGCCAGCCTGATCCCCTTCCTGGAGCACAACGACGCCAACCGCGCGCTGATGGGCTCCAACATGATGCGCCAGGCCGTGCCGCTGCTGCGGCCCGAGAGCCCCATCGTGGGCACCGGCCTGGAAGAGCTCGTGGCCCGCGACAGCCGCGTGCTGCTCACCGCCGAGGGCGATGGCGTGGTGAAGTACGTCGACAGCGACCGCATCGTGATCGAGTACAAGCGCACCGAGGAGGACCGCATCGTGAGCTTCCACGGCGACGAGAAGGAGTACAAGCTCACCAAGTTCCTCAAGACCAACCAGAGCACCTGCATCAACCTGCGCCCCATCGTGCGCAAGGGTGAGAAGGTCACCTACGGGCAGACCCTGTGCGAGGGCTATGCCACGCAGGACGGCGAGCTGGCCATCGGACGCAACCTCCTGGTGGCCTTCATGCCCTGGAAGGGCTACAACTTCGAGGACGCCATCGTGATCAGCGAGCGCGTGGCCCGCGAGGACATCTTCACCTCCATCCACATCGATGAGTACATCATGGAGGTGCGCGACACCAAGCGCGGGCTCGAGGAACTGACGGCCGACATCCCGAACGTGAGCGAGGAGGCCACCAAGGACCTTGACGAGAACGGCCTGATCCGCATCGGAGCGGAGATCAACGAGGGCGACATCCTGATCGGCAAGATCACGCCCAAGGGCGAGACGGACCCCAGCCCCGAGGAGAAGCTGCTGCGCGCCATCTTCGGCGACAAGGCCGGCGACGTGAAGGACGCCTCGCTGAAGGCGCCCCCCAGCACCAAGGGCGTGGTGATCGACAAGAAGCTCTTCAGCCGCGCCATCAAGGACAAGAAGGGCAAGACCAACGAGAAGGCCGTGCTGGAGGCCATCGACAAGGACTACGAGAAGGAGCTGGGCGAGCTGAAGAACGTGCTCATCGACAAGATGATGCAGTTGCTCAACGGCCAGGCCTCCAACGGCGTGTTCAACAAGTACAAGGAGGAGCAGATCAAGAAGGGCGTCAAGTTCACCCCCAAGGTGCTGCAGGCCATCGATTTCATCACGGTGGACCCGACGAACTGGACGGCCGACAAGAAGGTGAACGAACTGGTGCGCCAGCTCATCCACAACTACAACATCAAGCACAACGACGTCAGCGGCGTCTACAAGCGCAAGAAGTTCCAGGTGAGCATCGGCGACGAGCTGCCCGCAGGCATCGTGAAGCTGGCCAAGGTGTACGTGGCCGCCAAGCGCAAGCTGGCGATCGGCGACAAGATGGCCGGCCGCCACGGCAACAAGGGCATCGTGGCCCGCATCGTGCGCGACGCCGACATGCCCTACCTGGAGGACGGAACGCCGGTGGACATCGTGCTGAACCCGCTGGGCGTGCCGAGCCGCATGAACCTGGGCCAGATCTACGAGACGGTGCTGGGCTGGGCCGGGCTGAAGCTGGGCCGCAAGTACGCCACGCCGATCTTCGACGGGGCCACCCTGGACGAGATCCACGCGCAGACCGACGAGGCCGGCGTGCCCCGCTTCGGGCGCACCTACCTGCACGACGGCGGCACCGGGCATCGGTTCGACCAGCCGGCCACCGTGGGCGTGATCTACATGATCAAGCTGGCCCACATGGTGGACGACAAGATGCACGCCCGCTCCATCGGCCCCTACAGCCTGATCACCCAGCAGCCGCTGGGCGGCAAGGCCCAGTTCGGCGGCCAGCGCTTCGGCGAGATGGAGGTGTGGGCCCTGGAGGCCTTCGGCGCCAGCAACATCCTGCAGGAGATCCTCACCGTGAAGAGCGACGACGTGGTGGGCCGTGCCAAGGCCTACGAGAGCATCGTGAAGGGCGAACCCCTGCCCACCCCGGGCATCCCCGAATCGTTCAACGTGCTGCTCCACGAACTGCGCGGCCTCGCGCTCAACGTGTCGCTCGAATGACGAGCGCCATGCGGTCACCCAACGTCGAACGCCTTGCCTACTAGTCAACCATGAAGAAGGAGGTCAAGCTCAATAGCAACTTCAACAAGATCGTCATCAGCCTGGCCAGCCCCGAGCTGATCCTGGAGCGCAGCCACGGGGAGGTGATCAAGCCGGAAACGATCAACTACCGCACCTACAAGCCCGAGCGCGACGGCCTGTTCTGCGAACGCATCTTCGGTCCGGTGAAGGACTTCGAATGCCACTGCGGCAAGTACAAGCGCATCCGCTACAAGGGGATCGTGTGCGACCGCTGCGGCGTGGAGGTCACCGAGAAGAAGGTGCGCCGCGAGCGCATGGGCCACATCCAGCTCGTGGTGCCCGTGGCCCACATCTGGTACTTCCGCAGCCTGCCCAACAAGATCGGCTACCTGCTGGGCCTGCCCACCAAGAAGCTCGACCAGATCATCTACTACGAACGCTACGTGGTGGTGCAGCCGGGCCTGGCCAAGAACAAGGAGGGCAACCCCGTCCAGTACCTCGACTTCCTCACCGAGGAGGAGTACCTGGACATCCTGGACCAGCTGGGCAAGGAGAACCAGTACCTGGACGACGCCGACCCCAACAAGTTCATCGCGCGCATGGGCGCCGATGCGCTCCAGGAGCTGCTTAAGCGCCTGGACCTCGACAGCCTGAGCTACGACCTGCGCCACAAGGCCAACACGGAGACCAGCCAGCAGCGCAAGAACGAGGCCCTCAAGCGCCTCAACGTGGTGGAGGCCTTCCGCGACGCCAACAGCCGGCGCGAGAACAAGCCCGAGTGGATGATCGTGAAGGTGGTGCCCGTGATCCCGCCCGAGCTGCGCCCCCTGGTGCCCCTGGACGGCGGCCGCTTCGCCACCAGCGACCTCAACGACCTGTACCGCCGGGTCATCATCCGCAACAACCGCCTGAAGCGCCTGATGGAGATCAAGGCGCCCGAGGTGATCCTGCGCAACGAGAAGCGGATGCTGCAGGAGGCCGTGGACAGCCTCTTCGACAACAGCCGCAAGAGCAGCGCCGTGAAGAGCGAGAGCAACCGCCCGCTGAAGTCCCTCAGCGACTCGCTGAAGGGCAAGCAGGGCCGCTTCCGCCAGAACCTGCTCGGTAAGCGCGTGGACTACAGCGCCCGCTCCGTGATCGTGGTGGGCCCCGAGCTGAAGCTGCACGAGTGCGGCCTGCCCAAGGACATGGCCGCCGAGCTCTTCAAGCCCTTCATCATCCGCAAGCTCATCGAGCGGGGGATCGTGAAGACGGTGAAGAGCGCCAAGAAGATCGTGGACAAGAAGGAGCCCGTGGTGTGGGACATCCTGGAGAACGTGCTGAAGGGCCACCCCGTGCTGCTGAACCGCGCCCCGACGCTGCACCGCCTGGGCATCCAGGCCTTCCAGCCCAAGCTGATCGAGGGCAAGGCCATCCAGCTGCACCCGCTCGTGTGCACGGCCTTCAACGCCGACTTCGACGGTGACCAGATGGCCGTGCACGTGCCCCTGGGCCATGCCGCCATCCTGGAGGCCCAGCTGCTGATGCTGGCCAGCCACAACATCCTGAACCCGGCCAACGGCGCGCCCATCGCGGTGCCCAGCCAGGACATGGTGCTCGGCCTGTACTACATCACCAAGGGCCGCAAGAGCGACAAGGAGCGCGCCATGAAGGGCGAGGGCCGGAGCTTCTACAGCCCCGAGGAGCTCATCATCGCCTACAACGAGGGCCAGGTGGACCTGCACAGCTGGATCAAGGTGCGCTGGACCGACCCCAAGACGGGCAAGTCCCGCATGATCGAGACCACCTGCGGCCGCGTGCTCTTCAACGAGGTGGTGCCCGACGAGGTGGGCTTCATCAACGAACTGCTCACCAAGAAGGCGCTGCGCGACATCATCGGCCTGGTGCTGAAGGAGTGCGGCACCGCCAAGGCGGCGCAGTTCCTGGACGACATCAAGGAGCTGGGCTTCATGAGCGCCTTCCGCGGCGGCCTCAGCTTCAACCTGATGGACGTGGTGGTGCCCGATGAGAAGGACAAGCTGGTCGGCGCCGCCCAGAAGGAGGTGGACGAGGTGACCAACAACTACAACATGGGCCTCATCACCAACAACGAGCGGTACAACCAGACGATCGACATCTGGACGCACACCAACTCGAAGGTGACCTTCAGCCTGATGGAGCGCATCAAGAGCGACAAGCAGGGCTTCAACTCCATCTACATGATGATGGACAGCGGCGCCCGCGGCTCGAAGGAGCAGATCCGCCAGCTGAGCGGCATGCGCGGCCTGATGGCCAAGCCCCAGAAGAGCGGCGGTGGCGGAGGCCAGGACATCATCGAGAACCCCATCCTCTCCAACTTCAAGGAGGGCCTGTCCATCCTGGAGTACTTCATCAGCACCCACGGCGCCCGCAAGGGTCTGGCGGATACGGCGCTCAAGACCGCCGACGCCGGTTACCTCACCCGCCGTCTGGTGGACGTGGCGCAGGACGTGGTGATCACCACCGAGGACTGCGGCACGCTGCGCGGCCTGGTGGCCACCGCCCTGAAGAAGAACGAGGAGGTGGTGGAGACCCTGCACGACCGGATCCTGGGACGCACCGCGGTGCACGACATCCACCACCCGCAGACGGGTGAGCTGCTGGTGTCCAGCGGCGAGCAGATCAGCGAGGACATCGCCGCCGCCATCGGGGCCAGCCCCATCGAGGAGGTGGAGATCCGCAGCGTGCTCACCTGCGAACAGAAGCAGGGCGTGTGCGGCAAGTGCTACGGCCGCAACCTGGCCACCGGACGCATGGTGCAGATGGGCGAGGCGGTGGGCGTCATCGCCGCGCAGTCCATCGGCGAACCCGGCACCCAGCTCACGCTGCGTACCTTCCACGTGGGCGGTGTGGCCGGCAAGATCACCGAGGAGAGCCAGATCACGGCCAAGTACGACGGCATCCTGGAGATCGACGAGCTGCGCACCGTGAAGAAGAAGGACCGCAAAGGCGAGAACGCCGAGGTGGTCATCAGCCGCAGCACCGAGATGCGCATCGTGGACAGCAACACGGGCATCGTGCTCACCACCAGCAACGTTCCCTACGGCGCCTACCTGTACGGCAAGCCCGGCAAGGTGAAGAAGGGTGATGTCATCTGCACGTGGGACCCGTACAACGCGGTCATCATCTCCGAACTGGCCGGAAGCCTGTCCTTCGAGAGCATCGAGGAGAGCGTGACCTACCGCGAGGAGATCGACGAGCAGACGGGCTTCACCGAGAAGGTGATCGTGGAGAGCCGCGACAAGAAGAAGAACCCGACCATCCGCATCATGGACCCCAAGGGCAAGGAGGAGCTGAAGAGCTACAGCCTGCCGGTGGGCGCCCACATCATCGTGGAGGACGGTCAGAAGATCGAGGCCGGCGACGTGCTGGTGAAGATCCCGCGCACCAGCGGCAAGGGCGGTGACATCACCGGCGGTCTGCCGCGCGTGACGGAGCTGTTCGAGGCCCGCAACCCGAGCAACCCGGCCATCGTCAGCGAGATCGACGGCATCATCTCCTACGGCAAGATCAAGCGCGGCAACCGCGAGATCATCGTGGAGAGCCGCACCGGCGAGCGCAAGTACTACCTCGTGCCGCTGAGCAAGCACATCCTGGTGCAGGAGAACGACTTCGTGAAGGCGGGCCAGCCGCTGAGCGACGGATCGATCAGCCCCACCGACATCCTGGACATCCAGGGCCCCACCCGCGTGCAGGAGTACCTGGTGGACGAGGTGCAGGAGGTGTACCGCATGCAGGGCGTGAAGATCAACGACAAGCACTTCGAGGTGATCGTGCGCCAGATGATGCGGAAGGTGGAGATCGAGGACCCCGGGGACACCCGCTTCCTGGAGAAACAGGCCGTGAACAAGACCGAGTTCATGGAGGAGAACGACGACCTGTTCGACAAGATGGTGGTGACCGACGCCGGGGAAAGCACCACCATGAAGGAGGGCCAGATGGTGACCATGCGCAAGCTGCGCGACGAGAACAGTGTGCTGAAGCGCAAGGACCAGAAGCTGGTGGAGGCCCGCGCCGCCCGCCCGGCCACGGCCCGCACGCTGCTCCAGGGCATCACGCGCGCCAGCCTGCAGACGGACAGCTTCATCAGCGCCGCCTCCTTCCAGGAGACCACCAAGGTGCTGAACGAGGCCGCCGTGAACGCCAAGGAGGACCACCTCAACGGCCTCAAGGAGAACGTCATCGTGGGCCATCTCATCCCCGCCGGTACCGGTACCCGCCGCTTCCAGGAGGTCACCGTGTACAACAAGGAGGAGTACGCCCGCATGATGGCCGACAACCTGGCCACCCAGGAGATCGACGAGTGAACATGAACGTTGAACGCTGAAAGGGGGTTCCCGCGAACGAAAGTCGCGGGGTCTCCGCTTTCGCCTTTCCCCGTTCACCTTTCCCCAGAACCATGGCCGATCAGAAGGACCAACCCCGCCCCAACCAGCTGAACATCGAGATCAGTGAGGAGGTGGCCGATGGCGTGTACAGCAACCTCGCCATCATCACCCACAGCAACTCGGAGTTCGTGCTCGATTTCGTGCGCGTGATGCCGGGTGTGCCGAAGGCCAAGGTGCGCGCCCGCATCCTGCTGACCCCTCAGCACGCGAAGCGGCTCATGCGCGCCCTGGCGGACAACGTGCAGAAGTTCGAGCAGGTGCACGGTGCCATCCGCGAGAGCGAGATGCCCGAGGTGCCGATGAACTTCGGCGGGCCCACGGCACAGGCCTGAGCCGCCGACGACCGACCGACAAGGCCCCGGCGACGGGGCTTTGTCATTCCCAGCTGCGCTGGGCGAAGATGACGTAACCGAAGTTGAGGCTGAAGGCCCAGGGTTCGGGCAGGCCGTCGATGTAGCTGGTGTTGAACCAGATGGGGCCCACCGGGCTCTGGTAGATCAGCGATCCCGAGGCCAGATAGGCCCGGTCGCTCACCGCCAGTCCCGCCTCGGGCTCGTCGTCGGCGGAGCGCAGGATGGCCCGGTAGGGCTGGAACACGTAGCCCTCCAGGCGCAGGTCGAACCGGTTGCGCGATACGGCGATGATGGTGCGCACCCCGCCGGCGATGTACTGCTGCGCGCGGAAGTTCTCCAGGAAGTAGGTGCGGCTCTCCGGCGTGGGCTGGAACACCGGCGCCCGCATCACCGTGGCCGTGTAGTTGGCGAAGAAGGGGTAGTTGCTGTAGAGCGCTTCCGCCAGCGCGCCGAACCGGAACACCCCGCGCTGCAGGAAGTACTTGTCCAGCGTGGCCTTCAGGAAGAACCAGTCGTGCTGGTCGCGCACCAGGTCCCGTTGGGTGTTCGTGCTGCCGGGCTCGGTACGCTCCTGTCCGGTGACGTAGCGGGCCTCGAACTTCAACTGGTCCCCGGCGTTGGCGTGCTGCTTGCGGTTCAAGGAGTTCCGTTCCGCGATGAAGCCGCCCGTCCAATGCGCCAGTTCGGTCACATCGGCCGTGTCCGTGGGGCTGAAGTCGAGCTGCTGGTAGTAGCTGTCCCGCGTCTGCCCGTACTTGACATCGAACCGCAGCCGACCCTTGTTGCCCAGGCCCACACCCGCGTTCAGCCCGCCCCAGGTCTCGCGCAGCACCAGGAAGGACGGGCGCACCTCGTCGAAGAAGGTGGCGAAGCTCCGGAAGTGGTCCATGCGGTGGATGGTGAACAGCGGCTCCAGGTAGATGGGCGCCGCGGTGGGCAGGTCGGCCCGAAGGCGCACCTGACCGGCCGCATAGAACTTGCCGAACCAGGAGAGGGCCTGGAGCGAGGAGCTCCAGCGGCCGAACAGGTTGTAGCGCAGCCCCACCATGCCCGTGTTGATCGGTCGCGAGGAGAACATGCCGCCGAACCGGGCGTGCAGGTCCTTCTCGGCGCGTACGTCGACGCGCAGGTCGAAATCGCCCCGTTCCGGCACGTAGCGGGCGATGGGGAAGAGACGGCCGATGTTGTCGTCGTCGTGCAGCCTGAAATAGAGGCTCTTGAACCGCCGCATGTCGATCGTGCCATCCTGATCGGTGAGCATCCGTTCCACGTAGCGCGTCTGTCCCTTGCGCAGGCCGGTGACCTCCAGGCCTCCGAAACGAAGTTGCGGCCACCGCGCCCGGAAGGCCGCCCTTCGTGCGGCCACCTCCGCCGGCGCCACGCGCCTGGGGATCAGCGCCTCGATCTCCGCCATCCACTCCATGGCGGCCGCGTAGCCTTCCTCGATCGTGGGGCCGATCCGGCTGAAATCGAACAGGCCCGTGCTGGTCCGCGGTTCGATGATGAGCCCGTTGTCGCATCGCACCGAGTAGTCCGTGGGCTCCTGGAGCATCGCCTTCAGCTGGCTCAGCAGGTCGTCCTCGGTCGGTGGTGCGGAGTTGCTGGCCACGTTGCTGCCGATGATCACATCGGGCAGGAACTCCTCGTACATCACATCGCTCGGGAAGTTGTTGTACAGGCCTCCGTCCATCATCAGGTGGCCGTCCACGCGGATGGGCTTGAAGTAGAACGGGTAGCTCATGCTGGCGCGCACCGCCTGGGCCAGGTCGCCCTGCCGGAAGAGCACCGGTCGCTGGGCCGTGATGTCGCTGGCCACGCAGCGGAAGGGCACGAACAGGCTGTCCATGTCGTAGCCGCTGGCGGCGCCCGCACCGGCGAAGCCCCGCATCTGCTCGAAGTCGATCAGCACCGGGCTGCGCAGATTGGTGGGCAGGGAGGTCTGCAGCAGCGTGTCCAGGTCGATCTTCACGTTGATCACCGCGGCGTCCGGCTGGTCGTGCTTGAAGAAGTAGGTGTAGCGGTCCTCGACGCCGCCCTCGGCCATGGTGCGGAACAGGTCCGTGCGGAACAGGCTGTCGATCTCGTGCGGGGCGTATCCCGCGGCGTACATGGCGCCCACCAAGGCCCCCATGCTGCTGCCCGTGATCCGGTCGATGGGGATGCCATGGTCCTCCAGGGCCATCAGCACACCGATGTGCGTCATGGCCGACGCCCCGCCGCCGCTCAGCACCACGCCCACGGTCTGGGCCGGGCTCCCGAGGGGAAGCAGCAGCAGAGCGAGGAGAGGTCCGCGAAGGCGCATGAGCGATGCGCAAAAGTAGGCCGGGGCCTCCCGGCCCTCAGGCCATCCATCCGGCCCACAGGCCGTTGAAGTAGGCCGGGGCCTTCAGCAGCCGGCTGCCGTACCAGCTGAACAGCTCGCCGTCCACCAGCCGCACCGGGGTGCCGGGGCAGAGCATGGTGTAGTGCGGGATGTGCTTTTCGCCGAAGGGGAACGGCTCGGAGGAGAGCAGGATCACGTCCGGGTCGGCGGCGGCGAGCCCGGCCGGCGACACCTCCGGGTAGCGCTCGGGGCGGTGGGCGAAGGCGTTGGTGAGGCCGCACCTGGCCAGCATGTCGTTCACGAAGGTGTCGGTGCCGGCCACCATCATGGGCTCGTGCCAGATGAGGTAGGCGGCCGAAAGGGGAGGGGCGAGCGGCTGCAACCCGGCGAATGCCTGTTCGATGCCGGTGATGAGTTCCCCGGCCTTGCCGCCGGTGCCGGTCAATTCCCCCACGCGCCGGATCATGTCCAGGGCCCCGTCCAGCTCGCGCACGTCGCTCATCCACACCGCGAATTCCTGCTCCAGCGCCTCGATGTCGGCCTGCGCGTTCTCTTCCTTGTTGCCGATGATCAGGTCGGGCCTCAGGGCGCGCACCTTGTCCAGGTCCACCTGCTTGGTGCCGCCCACGCGCGCCTTGCTGCGGAACCAGGCCTCCGGGTGGATGCAGAACTTGGTGATGCCCACGACCCGGTCGCCCAGGCCGAGGTCGTGCAGCAGTTCGGTCTGGGAGGGAACGAGGGAGATGATGCGTTGGGGGTGGTCAGGCACCTGGAGGGTGCGGTGCATCTGATCGGTGAGGGTGCGCATCAGGATCAGATGATCAGATGGTCAGATGGTCAGATGATCGGGCGATCGCCCAACTCACCCTTTGCTCGGAACGAAGAACCACCGATGAGCGAGCAGAACGGAGAGCACGGTCGCTGAGCAAAGGAAAACCCAGCCGGTCCGTGATCGGATGATC
>JAEUSW010000322.1 GCA_016788285.1 Flavobacteriales bacterium | reverse complement strand
TCAGATGGTCAGATGGTCAGATGATCGGGCGATCGCCCAACTCACCCTTTGCTCGGAACGAAGAACCACCGATGAGCGAGCAGAACGGAGAGCACGGTCGCTGAGCAAAGGAAAACCCAGCCGGTCCGTGATCGGATGATCATCCATTCTGCTTGACGCGCCAAATGGATCTCTGTTTCGGACTCCAAGTACATCAGGTCAAGCCCGACGTTGACCAAAACCAGATTCGAACAGGCCCAGCCGATGAACGCAACGAAAGAGATGGCAAGAAGACCGGCAGCTGGATATCGTGCTCGCATTTTCAGCACTCCGTTGCTCGTCTCGATCCGGCGCTCGTCTGCTCTCCGGATGCGTGGCTGGTCATGCCGCCGCCTGCCGCTTCTCGGCCAATTCCCGCAGAAATTCCGGACACAGGTCGAACCCGTTCGGCCAGGAAATGCCGCCACCCGGCTCCGTGGTCACTTGGGCGAAGAGTTCGGGAGCGGCGACCTCCAATGCGATGCCTTTGGTAAGCAGAGGTTGTAGGTCGACCTCCGCATGAAAGCCATCTTCAAAGGTCAGGACGAGCCGGTTCGCGGCTTGGGGAATGACCTTGACGACCGTGTTCATGATACTAAGGTAGTGGATCGATCGGCGAAGGAGGTTCACCTTCCACGGCACGGTTCCAGTTGGCCAGCAGTTCTGCACGGTGCATGGATGCCCATTCCAGCACAAGGGCGTGTGCCCTCCCTGGCAATGATCCTGCGATCAGTTCAAGGGTGCGGATATCGAATTCTGCGCGCTGGCCTTGGTATTCCGCGTGAAAGTGCGGCGGGTTGTGGTCCATGAAATACATCCGGATGATGATCCCATAGAAACGGCACAGTTCAGGCATGGCCACCGCTGGTTACCGCAGCTTCCCGATGATGTCCTGCTTGGTGATGATCCCGTACCCGTTCGGCTGCTCCACCAGCACCGCCGGGCTGCCGTTCCCCAGCTTCTTCGCGATCTCGTCCAGGTGGGCATCGGGCGGCACCACGGGCAGGGCCGGGCCCATCACCACGCGGGCCTTCTGTGTGCGCACGTCGGCGTCCTCCAGGATGGCGTCGAAGAGGCGGGCATCGGTGATGGTGCCCACCGGCTTGCCGCCCTCGAACACGGGCAGCTGGTCGATGTTGTGCTTGCGCATTCGGTCGATCGCGGCCAGCACGGGCTCCTCGGCCTCCACGCTCAGCAGAGCGAGCTCCTTGCCCTTCAGCAGGTCGCCGGCGGTGGGCTTCTCCTCGACCAGGAAGCCGCGCTCGCGCATCCAATCGTCGTTGAACATCTTGCCCACGTAGCGGCTGCCGTGGTCGTGGAAGATCACCACCACCACTTCGCCCTTCTTGAAGTTGTCCTTCAGCTGCAGCAGGCCCGCCATGGCCGCGCCGGCGCTGTTGCCCACGAAGATGGCCTCGTCCTTCACGATCTTCCGCGTGTAGATGGCGGCGTCGCGGTCGGTGACCTTCTCGAAATGGTCGATGAGGTCGAGGTCCACGTTCTGCGGCACGAAGTCCTCGCCGATGCCCTCGGTGATGTACGGGTAGATCTCGTTCTTGTCGAAGATGCCGGTCTCCTTCAGCTTCTTGAAGACCGAGCCATAGGTGTCGATGCCCCAGACCTTGAGGTCCGGGTTCTTCTCCTTCAGGAAGCGCGCGGTGCCGCAGATGGTGCCGCCGGTGCCCACGCCCACCACCAGGTGGTCCACCTTGCCGCCGGTCTGTTCCCAGATCTCGGGCCCGGTGGTCTCATAGTGCGCCTGGGCGTTGCTGGGGTTGTCGTACTGGTTGGCCTTCCAGCTGTTGGGCACCTCTTTCACCAGGCGGCTGCTCACGCTGTAATAGCTGCGCGGGTCCTCGGGGTCCACGTTGGTGGGGCACACGATCACCTCGGCGCCGAAGGCGCGCAGGATGTCCACCTTCTCCTTGCTCTGCTTGTCGGTGGTGGTGAAGATGCACTTGTAGCCCTTGATGATGGCGCCGAT
>JAEUSW010000227.1 GCA_016788285.1 Flavobacteriales bacterium | reverse complement strand
GACCGGATGTGCTCTTCACTATAGGTCGTCTCGCTCATCGTGCTTCACCGCCCACGGGGTCCGGAACGCGGCATCCAACGCGGCGGCCGCTCGGGCCCGAACGCCGGAGAGCCAACAGGGACAAGGGTTCCGGCGGGGCGCCACGAAGGTAGCCCACCCCCCGCAGCCCCGGTCGGCCGATCCGGGGAACGGTTTTCAACGATCGCCCTCAGTTTTCAACAGGCCGGGGAGCGGCCTGAGCCGACAGCATCCACCCGAACGACACGGCCCCAAAGGCCTGGGAGCCCCGGTGGTAGGAGTTCGCCATCCCGAACTCCAGCCCCCCGCCGAGCCCGAGCACCAGACCGGGCAGGGGCAGGAAACGGACCCCGGCCTGCACACCCGCGGTGCCCAGGGTCCGCTGCCGCACCGGAACATCGAAGGCGTAGGCGGTCTCCTCGGTCTCGGTGGAGATCGGGTCCCACCCGGGATCATACCGGACAGTGATCGTGCGTACCGTCCCCTCCTCCCGGGCGGAGGGCAGATGGACCACCCCGAACCGGGGCCCGGCCGTGACCGCGATCCGTGGCGCGGCCTGCCACCAGGCTTGCAGGGCCATTGCGAACGACAGGGCGGGCGCCTTGAAGGTCCCCGTCCAGGTGCTCGTCGTGCTCTTCATGCTGGACGGCAGGACCGTGCTGCTCACGGACCGCACCATGGCCCGCTGGCTGCCGATCCGTACACCGGGACCCAGCAGCACACCGAAGCGGTCCGAGCGCCCACGGATGAGCACGGCCAGGTCCACCATGGCACCGGCCGAACCCCGGCGCTCCACCTGCTCCACCGTCCGGCTGGTGCCTTCGGTGTACTCCATCGGCAGCCCGCCCTGGACGTAGCGCCCACCCACCTCGAGCAGCACATCGGTCTGCCCGGACATCCGCCCGGCGACCAGCGCGGCCAGCACCACAACACCGGTCCGGACGAGGACGCATCGACGCCGCTTCGACATGCACGCTGAACGTTGCAGCTCGAAGGAAATTATGGCAGCTGCTGGACCACCGTCGCCGTCGGCACCGTGCCGCCCACGTTGCTCAGGATGGGGTCGCGGTCGTTGCCGGAGCCGGTGTACTTCACCTGCCCGTCCAGCGTCACATCCGCCAGATGATAGCCGGCCACGGTGGCGGTGGGCACCGTGCCGCCGATCAGCGTCAGGATCGGATCGCGGTCATTCCCGCCACCGGTGTACTTCACCTGTCCATCGCCCACCACGTTCCCCGACCACAGCAGGGCGCGGCCGTTGGCGCTCTTGCGTGCATTGGTGCCCCAGGTGGCCGTGGTGGATACGCTCAGGTCCAGGGCGGTGGCCGTTCCGTTCAGCGCGATCGGCTGGGCGGTCATCACCCCCAGGTGGTTGCGGTGCCGCACCGCCACGTGGTAGCTGCCGGACGCCAGGCAGAAGCCCAACGGCGATGTGCCGTCCACCGCCACCACATCGCCATCGCGTTGCACCAGCGCCGCTCGGGCCTCCAGCACCTGCGCGGGCGTGGTGGCCGATCGAAGCTCCACCAGCACCCAGTCGGTGATGGCGTTCGGCCCCGTGACGGCCAGGACCTGTGCCGTGGTCGTTGTGGCCCCGGTGAGCACATGCCCCGCGGCCGAGTACGGTTCGGTGAGCGGGAGCGCCCCCTGCCGCCGCAGGCTGTCCACCATCATGTTGGCCGCGCTGCGCCATGCACCGTCCAGCAGCACCTTCGCCGCGAGCACCGTGGGTGGCGCCACCTCGCAAGGCGGTGCGCCGGTGGTGAAGGCCGTGGGCTGCGACCACGGCGACGTGCCGCCCTGCCCGCCCACCGTGCCCTGGCAGACCGTGCGCACCTGGAACTGATGCGCGGTGCTCCACGCCAACCCGGTCAGCGGCAGGCTGGTGCCCGTGACGCCGGTGACCAGCGTCCATGTGGGCGCCGCGGTCGGCCTCCACTGCACGTCATACGCGGACGCGCCCTGCACGGCGGACCAGTTCAGCGTGGCGCTGTTGTACGTGATGCTGGTGACCGACTGGCCCTGCGGCCGGTCGCAGGTGCTGGACTGGGCGGAGATCGAGAGGCTGTAACAGGCCACCGGGTCGCTGGCGCCATTGGCGCCGAACACGTGCACCACGTAGGCACCGGCCGCCGCATTCGCGTAGCTGATGAACTCGCTGTTCGTGCCGCTGTTCTGCGCCAAGGCCAGCTGATTTCCTCCGGATCCGAGCAGCCGCACGTTGTAGTTCGCCGGCAGCCCCGAAAGGAAGATGGTGATCGTGCTCGTGGCCGTGATGCTGAACCCGTAGTGATCCGCATCCATCGCGGTGGCGATCAGGGCGCTGATGCTCGCGGGAAGCGTCACCGGCGCGGCCGTGGCGAAACTGTCGTTCGGCTCCAGCGCGTCCGGGCAGGGGGCCGGCGTGGTGAACACCGTGCTCGCACTGAAGGCCGACGTGGACGCTCCGCAGTCGCTCTGCACCTGGAACTCGTACGCGGTCGTCTGGCTCAGGCCGGTGAGGGCATAGGTCGTGGTGGTCAGCCCCGGGATGGTGGTCCATGTGGGGGCGGCCTGCGGCCTCCAGCGCAGGGTGTAGGAGGCCACGCCCAGGTTCGACCAGCTCAAGGTGGCGGCGTTGCTGGTGAGGTTCGTCACGCTGAGCAGGCCCGGCGGATCGCAGGTGCTGCCGCATTGCGCCAGGCAGGTGGCCGCGTTCACCCGGTTGCGGATCACCGCCGCCGGCTGCGGACCGAAGCCGTTGTTGAAGTTGATGCCCACACCGCCCACCAGATGGCAGTAGCTCATGATGGTGCCACCGCCCGCCGGCAGCGGTCCCGTGGCGCAGGACCCTTCGGTGTAGCCGGCCGTGGGACCGCAGCCATCGATGGCCGTACCGTTGCCGTTCCACACGCAGGCATGCGTGTGCGCCGAGCCCAGGTTGTGCCCCTGCTCGTGCGTCACCACCTCCACGCTCCAGCTGTACGTGGGCACGTTGCTGTAGCTGCTGTTGATGTCGCTGTACGCCATGCGCGAGGAGGTGCCTCCGCACAAGGAGTTGATCCAGGCGATGCCCCCGTTGCCGCTGTAGCCCAGCAGGTGCGCCAGGTCGCCGTTGAAGCTGGTGCGGTACGCCCCGAACTGGTTCAGGTAGTTGCT
>JAEUSW010000275.1 GCA_016788285.1 Flavobacteriales bacterium | reverse complement strand
GACCTGGCCGGGCACGAGATCACCTGGGAGGTGCTGGACGCGGCCAGCGGCCTGCCCGTGGCCACCGGCGGCCCGTACATGAACAACTCGCACAACACGGAGCTGCTGTGCCTGCCGCTGAACGCCGCCTACCGCCTGGTGGTGCACGACAGCGGCGGCGATGGCATCTGCCCGGGCGGCTATGCCTTGGAGGACCCGAACGGCGAACGGGTGATCGACAACCTGAACAACGGCTGCACCTACGGGGCGATGAGCACTGTGGCCAACAACCTGGGCTTCACCAACCCCATCGGTCTGGACCGGGTGCTGAACAGCGAGCCCCAGAGCGCCTCCTGCTCGCGCCTCAACTACCTCAGCAACGACTTCTTCATCGCCACGCCGAACCCCGCGGTGAACGCCGCGAACGGCGACGGCTACCAGTTCTGGATCTTCGACCCCAATGGCAGCTACAGCCGGCGCGTGTTCCAGAGCGGGGTGGTGTACAACGGCTGGCCGGACGCCGACCCGAACGATGCCTGCTACCTGCGCTTCGCCTGGTTGCAGACCAACCCGGTGCCCCTCCATGTGCTGCTCAACATCACCGTGCGCACGCGCCTCAACGGGGTGTTCCGCGAGTTCGGACCGGTGTGCCAGGCCATGGTGCTGCCGGCGGCCCCGGCCTGTCAGCCCACCCGGCTGGTGGACCACCCCCTGCATCCCGACCTGAGCTGCGGCGTCACCCGCAGCTTCGGCGGCACCGACCAGCTGCACGCCATCTCCCTGGCCGGCGCCACGGACTACCGCTTCCGGTTCGTGACCGACGGCGGCGGTTTCGTCCGCCAGATCGCCAGCAGCGGCGCCACCCTCACCCTCAACTGGACCACACTTCCCCTGAGCGACGGCGCCTACTACGACGTCACCGTGCAGCCCAGCTTCGACGGCGGGGCCACCTGGTGCCCCTTCGGACCGGTGTGCACGGTGCTGATCGACAACACGCCGGCCGCCGCACCGCGGGGGATGCCGGCCGAGGCACCGGACGACCTGCGCATCCGCCACCGCGACGACGGCGGCGTGGAGGTGCGGTTCACGGAGGCCTGTGGATGGCGCGTGCTGGACGTGCAGGGCCGCCTGGTGGCCGGCGGCCGGAGCGCTGGTCCGGGCTGGCAGGGCATCGAGCTCGTTGACGCCGCTCCCGGCGTGCACGTGCTGCAGGTGGTGGGCGCGAACACCCCGCTCAGCCTGCGCTTCGTGCATCGCTGAGCCCTGCGTCCGCGTGTGTGCCGGGCGCTGGTTACCTTCCCGCCTCCAAACCCGTTGCGCATGAACCGGACCCTGACCCTCTTCGGCCTGCTCATCCCCCTGGCCGCCTCGGCCGCACAAGGCGGACCCGACACCTACGGCTATACCTGGAAGGACAGCAATGAACCCGGAGGTCCGGTGTTCAACTGGATCGACATCACCGGCACCGGCTTCCAGGTGACCGGCCTGGCGGACGACAACATCGTGGGCCCCTTCGCGATGTTCACGAACATGCCGTTCTATTGGTACGATCGCAAGGACGTGTGGATCGGCAGCAACGGCTACATCGCCTTCAACAGCACCAACATCGCCTCGCCCTTCCCCAACATCCCCCAGGCGGGCGGCGCCAACGACTACATCTCCGGTCTCACCGCCGACCTCACCTTCACCGGCGCCGGCAATCCCGGCCAGTGCTGGGTGTACGACACGCCGGACACCACCATCTTCTCGTGGATCAGCGTGCCCTTCTGGAGCGCCACCCCACCCACCTGGACGGGCAGCAACACCTTCCAGATCATCCTCAACAAGCTCGACAGCACCATCACGGTGCAGATCCTGGAGCAGACCGGCTTCACCCAGAACAACGACCTGCTGCTGGGCATCGAGTGCATCAGCGGCGACATCGGCCTTCAGCACAGCGCCGACGTCTACCCCGTGGGCAACTACGCCATCCGGTACTACGCCCCGCAGGTCCCCCTGCTGGCCATCACCGATGGCGCCGTGCGCTTCGTGGGTGCCAACGGCAGCCGCGGCGTGAGCCTCCAGCGCAACGGGCCCGCCCACCCGCTGGTGATGCAGGTGCGCAACACCGGCAACCAACCGCTGTCCAACATCACCGCCCAGGCGCAGGTGTTCACGCCCAACAACCTGCTGGCCGTGAGCGACCAGGTGACCATCGCCAACCTGACGCCGGGCGCCGACAGCCTCATCACCTTCCCCATCGCCTTCGCCCCCAGCACGAACGGCACGCACCGTTACGTGGGCACCATCAGCGGCATCCCCAACGAGCTGGTGACCACCAACAACACCCTCACCCAGGAGCTGGCCGTGTACGACACCACCCTCGCGGTGCAGCAGGTGCGGTGGAACGGCGGCACCGATGACGGCATCGGCATCGGGTGGAACGGCGGCAACGGCGGCGTGGGCGTGTACCTGGACCGCCCGCCCTTCAGCCCCTGCTATGTCACGGGCTACACCATCCGCCTGGTGAACAACCTCACCCCGGTGGGCATGTACCTCAAGGTCTTCGCCGATGACGGTCCGAACGGCAGCCCCGGCACCCGCATCGATTCGATCTACGTGCAGCCCGCCAACGCCGTGGCCGGCGACCAGGTGCACGCCGTGGGCGCCCCCTTCCTCTGGGACCAGGGCGGCCTCTACGTGCAGTGGTACATGGGCGGCAACAACATCAACATCGCCCAGGACATCACCGCACCCTTCAGCCTGCACACCTATGAAGTGCTGGACAACGTGTGGGCCGAGTACCGCGACCGCGAGACGACGGACTTCCACCTCGGCCTGCGCGTGGAGCAGCTGCCGGTGTACGACGTGGGCTGCAGCGGCTTCTTCGGCGTGGTGGACGGGCAGGTGGTGACGCAGCCCACCATCGTGCGCACCTGGGTGAAGAACAGCGGCAACCAAGCGGCCAGCGGCTTCCCGGTGAATTACCGGTTCGCCGCGGAGCCCGTGGTGACGCAGAACTTCCCCAGCACCCTGCAACCCGGCGACTCGCTGCTCTTCACCTTCACCCAGGCCCTGCTGCCCACCAGCACGCAGACCGGTGCGCTGTGCGCCTGGAGCGACTGGAGCAGCGACATCACCGCGGGCAACGACACGGTGTGCGTGAACCTCGACGTGGTGGCCGGCATCGCCGAGCAGGCCTATGCCCTGCTGGACGTGCGGCCCAATCCGGCGAGCGACCGGGTGACCCTGAGCGGCTACGGCACCGGCGGTGCCACCGTGGACCTGGTGGACCTGAGCGGCGCCCTGGTGCGGCGTTGGGCGTTGGGCGCGGGGGACAACGCCACGCTGGCGCTGGACGGCGTGGCGCCCGGCACCTACCTCTACCAGGTGACCGCTCCTGACCGCCGCTTCACCGGCAAGCTGGTGGTCCACCGCTAGCGCACGGGGCATCCCTACCTTTGGAGCGCCCCGGCACCGGGGCGCTCTTTTTTCGCACCGCATGGACCGCAAGCTCGGACCGATCCTCATCGGCTGGAACGTCATCCTCACCGCCCTCATCGCCTGGGCCCTGCTCGGCCGCGGCACCCCCGGCACGTCCGAGGCCCCCTCGAACGCCACCGACAGCAGCGCCGTCGCCCTCATCGCCCCGCCCGACACCGGCGCGCTGGTGGACGCCCGCATCGCCTACTTCTTCATGGACTCCGTGCAGGAGCGCTACGAACTGGTGAAGGAACGGGGCAATGCCTTCCGGAACGAGGGCAAGCGGCTGGAGGGCAACCTCCAGAGCGAACTGGCCAAGGCCCAGGGGCGCTACGAGGAGCTGATGCGCAAGGACCACACCTACAGCACCCAGGCCGAGGTGAAGGCCGACGAACAGGAGGTGCAGGCGCTGATGGCCCGCATCCAGGACATGCAGGCCCGCGGCGAACGCCAGATGGCCGAGATGGAGGTGCGCATGCTGGAGGAGATCAGCAACGAGATCATGGCCTTCCTCACGGACTACAACAAGGCCGCCGGTCACGACTACATCTTCAGTGTCCAGAGCGGAGGACAGATCTGGGTGGGCAACCCGTCCCTGAACATCACCGAGCAGGTGATCGCCGGCCTCAACGCCCGCCACCGGAACGCGCGCGCGGGCGCCGCGCAGCCGCCGCCGGCCGCCGCCAAGCCCGCATCCGCCCCATGAACGAACGCCTCCGCCAGGAGCGGCAGGACAACGTGGCCGCCTACGTGGTGCGCATGTGGCACCTGGAGGACGTATTGCGCGCGGTGCAGTTCGACCCCGAGGCCATCCGCACCCGGCTGGTGGAACCCATGGACGTGGACGACGAGCAGAAGCACCTTGCCCAGGCCTGGTACACCGATCTGGCGGAGCGCATGGTGCGGGAGGGCCTGAGCCGCCAGGGCCATCTGCCCGAGGTGAACGAGGCCATCACCGACCTGGAGGCGCTGCACAACGCCCTGCTGAACGTGCTGGAGGACCCCGCCTATGTGCGCCGCTACATGGACGCGCGCGAGGACATCGACAGCCTGAACCGCCAGCGCGAGGACGAGGAGCCCGTGGGCGTGGTGGAGACCTGCTTCACGGGCCTCTACGGCGTGATGCTGTTGCGGGCCCAGGGGCGCGCCGTGAGCGAGGCCACCCGGGCCGCCGACGGCCGCATCCGCGCCCTGCTCGAAGCCCTCAGCACCCACTACCGCCACATGCGGAAGCTGCCCGGCGTCAGCCTCAATTGAGCACCTCCGATCTTCGCACCGGCCGGTCCCTGGCACGGTCCTCGCCGGTCACGCCCCCCATGCGCCCCGCCTGCCTGGTCCTCCTGCTCGTGGCCCTGCCCGCCCTCCCCGGGGCCGTGCACGCCCAGGACACCGCGCGCATCGAGGTGCTCAACGCCGACGTGTGGCGCTTCGACGAGGCCATCGCCCCCGGCGCCCAGCGCCTGCAGGGCCATGTGCGCTTCCGCCACGCCGGGGCCGTGATGTCCTGCGACAGCGCCTGGCTCTACGAGGACCAGCGGGTGAAGGCCTTCAGCGACATCCGCATCCTGCATGGGGACACGCTGACCATCACCGGGCGCCAGCTGGAGTATGAGGCTGCGCAGCGCAGGGCCGCGCTCAGCGGCGGCGTGCGCCTCACCGACCCCGGCAGCACGCTGGACACCGAGCTGTTGGTGTACGACCTGGGCGAGCGCGCCGCCACGTACACCGGCGGCGGCACCCTCGTGAGCCTCCGCCAGGGCGACACCCTCACCAGCCGCCAGGGCACCTACCTCACCGGGCAACGCCGGTTCATCTTCAGCGGCGATGTGCGGCTCCGTCATCCCGAACGCAGCATCACGGCCGACACCCTGCACTACCTCACCGCCTCGGCCACCGCCGAGTTCCACGGGCCCACGGTGATCGCCCAGCGCGACAGCCGCATCACCTGCGTGGCCGGCACCTACGACACCCGCGACCGCCGGGCCCGCTTCACGCAGCGCGCCACCATCACCACCGACGGCCAGCAGCTCAGCGGCGACAGCGTGCACTACGACGGGCTGGACGGCATCGGCCAGGCCTGGGGCGACGTGGTGGCCGAGGACACCGCCAACGGCACCACCGTGCTCGGCGACCGCGGCCACCACGACCAACGCACGGGCCACAGCTTCGTCACCGGCCGCGCACGCCTGTTGCTCCGGTCGGACGAGGACACGCTGTTCCTGCACGCCGACACGCTCTTCGCCGCACCGGACACCGTGCCGGACAAGCGCCGCATCACCGCGCGTCGCGGGGTGCGCCTCTTCCGGGCCGACCTGCAGGGCGTGTGCGACACCCTGGTGTACACCACCGCCGACAGCCTGATCCGCATGATGCACCGGCCCGTCCTCTGGAGCGGCCGCGACCAGGTGTCGGCCCGGCACATCCGCATCCAGCTCGCCGACGGCCGCGTGGACCGCCTTTTCGCCGAGGGCGAGGCCTTCATGGCGGCGCGGGTGGACAGCACGCACTTCGACCAGGTGAGCGGCCGCACCATGACCGGCCATTTCGTGGACAACGCGCTGGACCGCCTGCTGGCCGAAGGCAACAGCCGCACGCTCTATCACGCCCAGGAAACGCGCGACTCGGTGAAGACCATCGTGGGGGTGAACCGTGCGGACTGCGCCCGGCTGCTGGTGCGGGTCCGCGATGGCGAGGTGGCGAGCGTCACCTTCCTCACCCAGCCCGAGGCCGTGCTGTATCCCGTGGACCAGGTGCCCCTGGAGGACCGCATGCTGCCGGGCTTCGCCTGGCGCGAGGCCGAGCGACCGGTGGACCGGGACGACATCCTGCGCCGCCCGGAGGCCCCGGTCACCGCGCCCTGATCAGAGGAAGCGGCGCATCCAGCTGTCCGCCAGCCGCACCCGGAAGCGCTCGCGCAGGTCGCCCACCGTCGCCACCAGGTCGTCGAACACAATGGTGTCCAGCCCGATGAGCCCCTCGGCGAGCAAGGAGGGAAGCTCCTGCAGCCGCACGCCCTGCACACGGCCTTCACGCTCCACCACCACCACCATCCGGTCGGTGAGCATCAGGTTGAGGTCCTGCTCCAGCTGCTTGATGAAGCCCACGCTCTTGTCGATGCTGCATCCGCTGGCCTGGGCCTGTGCCTCGTCCACCGCCACCACCACGAACCGGTCGTGCAGCACATCCACGCAGGCGTCCAGCGGGGCCCCATGCGCGGCCCAGCTGGCCGTGAAGACCGCCCCGCGCTCGCGGATGAGCCTCTGTTCGGCCTGCCCGAGATCACGCGCTGCCTTGTACACCCAGGCCCGTGCATGCGCAGGCATGTCCATCACCGTCCAGGTCCGTTGTGCCGCTTCCATGTCGCAAAGTTGTGAACGTTCCGTACCCCAGTACGCTCCCGATGCGCTCGTCGTTCACCGGAAAGCGTCGATCTTTCGTCTTTCCTTGCGTTCATGAACCGTGCCATCCTCCGTACCGCGCCCGTGGCGCTCCTTCTCCTCCCCGCCCTGGTCCGTGCCCAGCAGGACACGGCGCGCTGGCTCCGCAACGCGGCCATCAGCCCGGACGGCCGCACCATCGCCTTCTGCTACCAGGGCGACATCTGGCGCGTGCCGGCCGAGGGGGGCGATGCCGTGCCCCTCACCACCAACGAGGCCTTCGACCACTCCCCGGTG
>JAEUSW010000249.1 GCA_016788285.1 Flavobacteriales bacterium | reverse complement strand
GCGGTGGTGGAGGAGATCAAGACGGGGCGGTTGTAAGGCGCTACGGCCCCAGCCGCACCACGAATCCGCTGCCGGTCACCGTGGCCTGCAGCACGGGATCGCCGTAGTACCGCACGTCGCCCACATCGAAGAGCTGCACGTTCAACCGTTGCTGCGCCCGGCAGATGATGTCGGCCACGCCGCTGTTGTTCACGTTCACCTCCTGCGCCGCCAGCGCGCCCGCATCGATGGGCCCCATGAAGCCGCTGTACAGATAGGCCACGCTGCAGCGGCCCGCCAGCCGCACATCGCCCGCGCCCGTGTGCAGGCCCACGTAGCACGTGTCCACCGCGAGCGGCAGGTCCACCGTGCCCTGGGCGTTGCGCTGCTCGATGCGGAACACCTGCTGGCGCACGGTGTCCGCCGCATGCACGTCCCCCGTGCCGCGCAGCTCCAGTTCCACCACCGACTCCAGCGGCACGCGCACGGTGATGCGCGGCCGGAAGCTGCGCACCCAGTTGCAGCGGTTCTCGTTGCGCACCGTCAACGTGCCGTCCTCCACCTCGGTCACCACCTGCTCCAGCAGATGGGCGCCCCCTTCCACCGCCACCGAGCCCGGCTCGCGCTCCTCCAGCAGCAGGTCGATGCGGTCCTCCGCCACCACGCGGTGAAAGACCCCGGGGCTGCGTTCCTCCACCCGGTGCGCTCCGGTGCTGGTGACGCAATCGTCCCACTGCTCGGGCTGGCAGCCGAACAGGATCAGCAGGAAGGGCAGGACGCGTTTCATGACCACCGGTATCCGAGTCCGAACTCCCAATGATCGGCCACCGCGTAGTGGCTCTTCAGCGCCATGTGCGCCAGCAGGTGGCGGCCGATGCGGTAGCGGCAGCCCAGCCGGTGGAACACTGCGGCCTGGTCCGGGACGGGCGTGTACACATACGCCCCCATCTGCAGGAAGAGCTCGCCACGGCCGAACAGAAGCGCATAGCCCGCATGCAGACCCGCCTGGGTAAGCGCGGCACGTCCGTCGTCCGCCAATTCAGGATGATCGGTGCGCAGGGCGCCTTTGTTGAACACGTCGACACCAACGGCCACGGCGGACTTCCGGGTGAGGCGCCATTGCACCTGGCCGATCAGGCTGTACACGCTGTGCCGTCCGCTCTCCGGTCGCCCGGTCTCGCTCCAGAACAGCGCCCCCACCACGCTCTGCTCGCGGCGGGGACGATCCAGGGGAAGAGTGTCCGGCACATGCACATAAGGCGTCACCGGGCCCAGGGCCTGTGCCACGCCCAGGCTTGCGCTCAGCAGGTTGAGCCCGAGGTTGGGCAGGGCGAACGAACCGTTGCTCCAGTGGTCGATGCCGAAGCCCGCCGACAGCTCCGTGCGGCCGAAGCGGTGGCGGTAGGCCAGCATCAGCTGGATCGCGGTGTTGATCCGCGAGCCGATCGCGATCTGCTTGCTGTTCTCCCTTCGGTCGTAGGGTCGCGTCACCAGGCCCAGCCCCCAGCCCAGGCGCATGCCGAGGTCGCCGCGGGCACCGCGCGTGAACGGCAGGTGCAGGTAGGGCAGCACGCGCAGCGCGGCCCCGATGCGGTCCGGGTTGGCCAGGCCCGTGTACATCAGCCCGAACCCGTAGGAAGGGCCCCGGTAGTGCCGCTGCCACGGCCGGTCACCGAGTAGCCGCCGCTCCACGAAGAGCTCCGGTGCCGTGCAGTGGTCCTCCACAAGGATCCAGCTGCTGGGCCGATGCGGCCAGAGGAAGCCGAAGTGTCCGCGCAGGCCGATGGCCCAGGGCTGCGCCTCCCCGGCGAGGGTGCACAGCAGGAGGACCGCCGCCAGCGCCGAACGCCGATCAGGCCGGCACACCAAGGGGATCCGCAGGCGCATACCGCTTGTGTCCGTACTGCTTCATGTACAGGTCATACACGATCCCATCGGCCAGGCCCACCTTCGGCACGAATATCTCCGTGATCTCCGCCGCATCCAGCACGCGAAGGAAGATGTCCGCCGCCGGGATGATGACGTCGGCCCGGTCGGCCCGCAGCCGCAGCAGCTTCACCCGGTCCTCCAGGCTGTACGCGGCGATGCGGTCGCGGTGGCGCTGGATGTCGGCCCGCTGAAGCGGTTCTCCATAGCGGTTGCCGTTCTCCTTGAAGATGCGGTTGATGTTGCCCCCGGTCCCCACCGCCATCAGCTGCCCGTGCTGGGCGCGCAGTTCGCCCAGGAAGTCGGCGATCTCCGGCCACACGTGCTCCTTCACCTTGCCGGCCAGCATGCGCACGGTGCCCACCTTGAAGCTCGCGGTCTTCACGCGACGCCCCTTCTCCAGCCACGTGAGCTCGGTGCTTCCGCCGCCCACGTCGATGAAGAGGTAGCTGCGGTCCTTCAGGAGGTCCTGCGTCCAGAAGGTGCTGCAGATCAGGTCACCCTCCTCTCTCCCGCCGATCACCTCGATGTCCACGCCGGTCTCCATCTCCACCCGCGCGATGGTCTCCGCACTGTTGGAGGCCTCCCGCATGGCGCTGGTGGCGCAGCACCGGTAGCGCGGCACGCCATACACGTCGATCAGCAGGCGGAAGGCCTTCAGGCTCTTGATCAGGTAGTCGCGCTTGGCGGCCCCGATGGCGCCGCTCGCGAACACGTCCTCGCCCAGGCGGATGGGCACCCGCACCAGCGAGGTCTTGCGCACCACGGGATGGTCCTCCCGCTCGATGACGTCGCCGATGAGCAGCCGGACGGCGTTGGAGCCGATGTCGATGGCGGCGTATTTCAGGTCGCGTTCGATGAAGCGAAGGTAGGGGGATGGGTCGGGGATGCAAGGGTCATCCGGCACTGAGGATGTGATGTGTCATGAGCCCTTGAAGCAACCACGGTGTCCCTTGCACGTCATGGGAATGGAGCGGAGGGATCGTGGCTGACCGGAACGACGGATGGCTATCTGTAGACCGTCTTATGCGCAAGGACATGTTGTTACCAAAGGCTCTTCTCTCCGTGCTCATGCTCCATGCGATCAGCGCCGGGGCATTGACGGTCAACGTGAACGTCGGCCCGGCGACGTGCGGCAACAACACGGGCTATGCCACCGCCTGGGTCTCCGGTGGGGTGCCCCCTTACAGCTTCCTCTGGAGCAACGGGGCCACGAACGATACGATCACCGGGCTTGCCCCCGGGAATTACGCTGTAACGGTGACCGATGCGAACAACGATCAAGCATCGGAGAACTTCACGATCTCGAACATGGCCAACCCCGTCCTGACCTATGAGTGGACCTCGCTCGGGTTGCAGGGTTGTCATGGGCTGTGCAACGGTGGGATCTGGTACGATGAGATCGCCATGCCCTTGAACCTTGTCCCCCCGTTCAGCTTCGGCACACCCCCCGTGTACGGGTTGAACCCGAACAACCTCCTGCAGGGCGCTTGGGTGGGGTTCTGCCCCGGGTTCTTCGGCACCTTCACCACCGTCACGGATGCCCTGGGATGCACCGCCCAGCTCCAGCTGAACTACCCGGTGCCGGAGACCGATCCCGGTCCGCTGAGCGTGGTGAGCACCTCGCCCAGCTGCTCGGCCATGAACGGTGGCACCATGGTGGTGGACTTGGGATGGGACACTGGTCCAGTGGGCCAGAACTGGCAACGGACCTTGTTGGACACGTCCATGCAGGCCGTGCCCGGAGTGAACATCGGCGGCTTCCCTTCGACCTATGCGAACATCGCCACCATCGGCGGCCGGCAGCCGGGCGACTACCATATTGAGCGACGGTTCCAGAACCTGTACTCGGGTGATTGTGTGGACCTCCTACCGGTGACGGTCCCGGACCTCGGACCCAACTGTGGGATGGTGGTGGGGACCGCGCACATCGATGCGGACCTGAACTGCCTGATGTCCGGTCCGGAAGTGCGCGTGCCCAACGGGATCATCGAGGTGCTACCTGGACCGCACTACGCAACGCTCACATCCAACGGCCAATATGGCCTCTGCCTGCCGCCCGGGAGCTACACGCTTTCCCAGACCAGCGCCGACGTGACGGAGCATTGCACCGGCGGGCCGATCCCGTTCACGATCAACGCTGGGGCCACCAGCACCCGGAACCTGCCGGACACCTCGGTGGTGCCGCTGGACCTGGAGGTGATGGTGTCCAGTGGTGCGGCCCGCCCGGGCTTCCAGTTCCAGTGCGCGGCCGTCGTGCGCAACCTGACGCCCACCTCCAGTGGTGCCATCACGGTGGTCCTGACCTTCGACCCCTTGCTCGGGTATGTGAGCGCCGCACCAGCGGGGACCGTGGTGGGGAACACGATCACCTGGAACCAGGCGCAGTTGACCGCCTGGCAGCAGCGGAACTTCACCGTCACCTTCACCGTACCGCCCAACCCGGGGCTCATCGGCACGCAGCTGGCGACGACCGCGGTGGTGACGAGCGTGGGCAACGATCCGCTGCCGGCGAACAACACCGCCACGGACCTGCGCACGATCACGGGCAGCTACGACCCCAATGTCAAGCAGGCCACGACCAGCACCGGGGATACGTTGCACTGGAACATCGGTGCTGATGAGTGGATCGACTACACCATTCGTTTCCAGAACACCGGTACGGACACGGCCTTCCACGTGGTGATCACCGATACGCTCCCGTCGACGCTCGACCCTTCGACCGTTGTGTGGGGCCCCGGCTCGCATGCCCACACCCGGGAGGTCTTCGGCCTGGGCGTGCTCAAGTACATCTTCCCCAATATCCTGCTGCCGGACAGCAATGTGAACGAGCCCTTGAGCCACGGGTTCGTCTCTTTCCGCATCCGTCCGCGCCTCCCGATCGCGCCCGGCACCGTGATCGCGAACGTGGCCAGCATCTACTTCGACTTCAACCCACCGGTGATCACGGAGCCGAGCGTGCTCACCGCGGAGTCCAGTACGTCGGTGGCGGAGCAGGGCGCATCAACGCTGCGCTTGTTCCCGAACCCGGCGGAGGATGTGGTGCTGGTGGTCTTCGCCAACGGAGCTGAACGGGCCTTCACCGTGCATGGGGCGGATGGCCGCACGGTACAGGTCGCGGTGCGGTCACATGCACAAGGGATGGAGCTGGACGTATCCGGCCTGGCACCAGGCATGTACCTGGTGCGTACATCCCAAGGCTCCGCGCGCCTCGTGAAGCACTGATCACTTCAACACCGCCAGCCGCTCCTCCAGCGCCTTGATCTTGGCCTCGGCGTCGGCCTTCTTCTTGCGCTCGTTCTCGAGCACCTGCGGCGGGGCGCCGTTCACGAAGCGCTCGTTGCTGAGCTTCTTGTCCACGCTGGCCAGGAAGCCGCGCAGGTAGCCGAGCTCCTCCTCGGCCTTCTTCGCCTCGGCGGCGGCGTCCACATTGCTGCCCAGGTCGATGGCGTATTCGGTGGTGCCCACCAGGAAGGTGACGCTGCCCTCGCTGGCCTTCTCCACGGCGTGGAGCGCGCCCACGTTGGCGAGCTTGTTCACCAGGACGGCCACGGACGTGCGCATCGGGGCCGCGCCCTTCACCTGCACGTCCAGCGCCTCCTTCGGGCTCATGCCGCGCTCGTTGCGGGTGTTGCGCACCGCGCTCACCAGGTCGAAGGCATGCTGCACTTCGGCCTCGAGCCTGGCATCGCCCGCGCCGCCCTTCGGCCACGCCGCGACGATGATGTCCTCGCCTTCCTTGCGCTCGCGCAGGTGGTGCCACAGCTCCTCGGTGAGGAAGGGCATGTAGGGATGTAGCAAGCACAGCACATCCTCGAACAGGCCGATGGTGGCCTCGTAGGTCGCTGCGTCGATGGGTTGCGCGACGCCGTCCACGAAGGCCGGCTTGATGCCCTCGAGGTACCAGCTGCAGAGGTCGTCCCAGATGAGCTTGTAGGTGGTCATCAGCGCCTCGCTGATGCGGAACTGGTCGTAGAGGCCGTCGAGCTCGGCGGTGGCCCGCTGCACGCGGCTCCGCATCCAGGCCACGGCGGCGGCGTTGCCCGCAGGTTGCTCCTGCTGTACCACCGTCCAGCCCTTCACCAGGCGGAACGCGTTCCAGATCTTGTTGCTGAAGTTGCGGCCCTGCTCGCAGAGGCTCTCGTCGAAGGGCAGGTCGTTGCCCGCCGGGCTGCTGAAGAGCATGCCGGTGCGCACACCGTCCGCGCCGTACTTGGCGATGAGGTCGAGCGGGTCGGGGCTGTTGCCCAGGCTCTTGCTCATCTTCCGGCCCAGCTTGTCGCGCACGATGCCGGTGAGGTACACGTTCTTGAAGGGGATCTCGCCGCGGTACTCCATGCCGGCCATGATCATGCGCGCCACCCAGAAGAAGAGGATCTCCGGCGCGGTGACCAGGTCGTTGGTGGGGTAGTAGTACTTGATGTCGGCGTTCTCGGGGTCCTTGAAGCCGTCGAACACGCTGATGGGCCACAGCCAGCTGCTGAACCAGGTGTCCACGACGTCCTCGTCCTGCTTGATGCCCGTGGTGCTCTTGCCTTCGGCGGTGAACTGCGCGATGGCCTCGGCCTCGGTGCGGCACACGGCCACATCGCCAGCCTCGTTGTACCACGCCGGGATCTGCTGCCCCCACCACAGCTGGCGGCTGATGCACCAGTCACGCACGTTCTCCATCCAGTACGTGTAGGTGTTCACGAACTTCTGCGGATGGAGCTTCACGCGGCCGTCCTTCACCACTTCCAGTGCGGGCTTGGCGAGCTCGCCCATCTTCACGAACCACTGCAAGCTCAGGCGCGGCTCGATCACGGCGTCGGTGCGCTCGCTGGTGCCCACCTTGTTCACGATGTCCTCGGTCTTCACCAGGTGGCCCTTCTCCTCGAGCTCCTTCGCGATCTTCTTGCGCACCACGAAGCGGTCCTCGCCCACGTACACCTGCGCAGCGGCGCTCAGCGTGCCGTTGGGCTCCAGGATGTCGATGGTCTCGATCCCGTGCTTCTTGCCGAGCTCGTGGTCGTTCACGTCGTGCGCGGGCGTCACCTTCAGCGCGCCCGTGCCGAACTCGCGCTCCACGTACGTGTCGAAGATCACCGGGATGCTGCGGCCGATCAACGGCACCAGCACGCGCTTGCCCTTGAGGTGCGCGTAGCGCTCGTCCTCGGGGTGAACGGCCACCGCCGTGTCGCCCAGGATGGTCTCGGGGCGCGTGGTGGCGATGGTGACCCACTCATCGGTGCTGCCTTCCACCTGGTAGCGGAGGAAGTAGAGCTTGGAGTTCACCTCCTTGTAGATGACCTCCTCGTCGCTCACGGCCGTGAGGGCCTGGGGGTCCCAGTTCACCATGCGCAGGCCGCGGTACACCAGCCCCTTCCGGTGCAGGTCGATGAACACGTCGATGACGGCATCGCTGAGGTCGGGCTCCATGGTGAAGCGCGTACGGTCCCAGTCGCAGCTGGCGCCGAGCTTCTTCAGCTGCTCGAGGATCACGCCGCCGTACTTCTCCTTCCACGCGAAGGCGTGCTTCAGGAACTCCTCGCGGCCGATGGCGCTCTTCTTGATCCCCTGCTCGCCGAGCAGCCGCACCACCTTCGCTTCGGTGGCGATGCTGGCGTGGTCCGTACCCGGCACCCAGCAGGCGTTCCTGCCCTGCATGCGGGCGCGGCGCACCAGCACGTCCTGGATGGTGTTGTTGAGCATGTGGCCCATGTGCAGCACGCCCGTCACGTTGGGCGGCGGGATCACCACGGTGTAGGGCTCGCGGTGGTCGGGCACGCTGCGGAAGTAGCCCTTCGCCATCCAGTGGGCATACCACTGGCCTTCGGCGTGGGCCGGATCGTATCGTTTGGGGATCTCAGGGGTGCTCATCGGGAAGGCTCCTAGCAAAGCCTCGCCGGCCTTGACTTCGAGGCCGGCAAAGGTAACCGGAGGTCCCGGATCGGCATGGGATCGGTGGTGCTTGGGCGCTCGGAACGCGGCCCTGTTAAGGTCTTGTTAATGTCGGAACCACCAGGTGACCCGTCCGTAGTTTTGGTCCAGTAACGCACGAAACCCGATCCACTCCATGAAGAAGTTCATCCTCTCGTTCGGCCTCAGCGCCCTCTTCCTCGGTGCCATGGCCCAGGACAATGCCAAGCCCGTGGGCGGCACCGGTCCGCAGATCAGCCTCGACAAGGAGGTGCACGACTACGGCACCATCGCCAATGGCGCGAACGGCACCTGCGAGTTCATCGTGACCAACACCGGCGACCAGCCGCTGATCATCACCAACTGCAAGGGCAGCTGCGGATGCACGGTGCCCAAGTGCGACACCGCCCCGATCAAGCCCGGCGCCAAGACCACCATCACGGTGAAGTACGACACCAAGCGCCCCGGCCCGATCAACAAGAGCGTGACCATCAGCAGCAACGCCACGAACGCCCCCGAGAAGGTGGTGCGCATCAAGGGCACGGTGGAGGCCGGTCCCGAGACGCCCGCTTCCCCGGTGAAGGAGCAGAGCCCGATGGCCCCCGTGGAGAAGACCAACTGATCGGACCCGCGATCGCTTCGGAAGCCCCGCCATCCCGGCGGGGCTTCTTCGTTCGCGCACGGTGCGCGCGGAACGCCGAACTTCGCCCCACACTTCCCGATCCCGATGCCCGCCATCTCCACCAAGGGTCGCCTGATGCCGGCCTCCCCCATCCGCAAGCTCGTCCCCTATGCCGAGGCCGCCCGCAAGCGCGGGACCCAGGTGCTCCATCTGAACATCGGGCAACCCGACATCCGCACACCGGAGGTGGCGCTGGAAGCCATCCGCCACCTGGACCGCACCGTGATCGAGTACAGCCACAGCGCCGGCTTCGAGAGCTACAGAAAAGGCCTGGCCGCTTACTACGGTGAGCACGGGATCCCACTGACCCACGAGCAGATCATCGTCACCAACGGTGGCAGCGAGGCGCTGCTCTTCGGCATGATGGCCTGTTTCGAGCCGGGCGACGAGCTCATCATCCCCGAACCGTACTACGCCAACTACAACAGCTTCGCCCTGGCGGCGGGCGTGAAGGTGGTGCCGGTGCGCAGCACCATCCAGGAGGGGTTCGCCCTCCCGGCGATCAGCGCGTTCGAGGCCCTCATCACCCCGCGCACCAAGGGCATCCTCATCTGCAATCCAGGCAACCCCACCGGCTATCTCTACAGCCGCACGGAACTGGAGACCCTGCGCTCGATCGTGCTCAAGCACGACCTCTTCCTCTTCGCCGATGAAGTGTACCGTGAGTTCTGCTACGACGGGGCCACCCACATCAGCGCGTTGTCCCTGGAGGGGCTCGACAAGCATGCCGTGCTGATCGATAGCGTGAGCAAGCGCTACAGCATGTGCGGCGCCCGGGTGGGCGCCTTCATCACGCGGAACGAGGAATTGCTGGCCACCGTGCTGAAGTTCGCCCAGGCACGGCTCAGCCCTCCCACGTTCGGGCAGATCGCCAGCGAAGCCGCCCTCAACACCCCGAAAGCGTACTTCGACGAGGTGATCGCCGAGTACGGCCAGCGTCGCGACATCCTGGTGAAAGGCTTGAACAGCATCCCCGGGGTGCTCTGCCCCTCCCCCAAAGGCGCCTTCTACTGCGTGGCCGAGCTGCCGATCGACGATGCGGACGCCTTCTGCCAATGGCTGCTGGAGTCCTTCAGCCACAACGGCCACACGGTGATGATGGCACCGTGCAGCGGTTTTTATGCCGAACCGGCCACCGGCCGGAAGCAGGTGCGACTGGCTTACGTGCTGGAACAGGAGAAGCTCCGCAGAGCGGTGGATTGCCTCCGCGTCGCGCTGGAACAATATCCCGGGCGTGTTCTTCACGCCCAACGGGCCAGCACCTCGGTATGAACCCGGGCTGTTGAAAACAGGCGCCTGACCGGCTTGACCCGCGCCAGCCGGCCACCGTAGCTTGGTCCGGTGAGCCCACGCCGGAACGGCGGACCATGAACGATCCGCACGGATCCACTGAACGATCCAGCTTGAGCGCGCTGACCGGGGCGTTGATGTCCCTGCGTTGGTCGTTCCTCGGCTGTGCCTTGGCCTGCTCACTGCTCGGACACGCACAGGTCGTGGTGCAGGCCGAGGCCGTGATCGCACCGCTTCAGCCGCAGGCCGCCGTCAAGCCCATGCTCGGGGCCGTCGTGGACTGGCTGCCCCACACCGAAGTGCACTACGACCGACCGGAACGCACCCTTCACTTCTCGGGTCCGGTGACCATCCAGCCCACCGAGCTGGCACACCTTCTGAACGTTCACGGCTTTCAGCTGATCCATTGGTCCGGATCCGGATCGCCGGGAACGGTCCGTACCACCATCGCGCCTCCCGATCCGAACTCCCCGCACTGGACCCCCTTGGACGCGGACGCCGTGACCAAGAACGCATGGATCGCCGCCGATCCGGCCCGCTACCTGGATCTCCTCCACCGCGCCACCCGAACGGACGAATGAACAGGAGCGATCGATCCCGTGCGCCCGGCGCCACAGGCCTCCTGATCATCGGCCTGATGGTACCCGTGGCGCTTGCCGGGCAGGCCTCGAGCGACGCCTGCGGCCTCGCGCCGGCCAACCAGTACCCGGTGGGCACCTCCTGCGTGAACGTGGCGTTCAACAAACCCGCGGCCTACGTCGCGAACATCAACCTGGCACCCGCCAGTTGCAACAGCGGCAACTTCGACGATGCGTTCGGCTGGTTCACCGCCACGGCCGCCACCACCACGATCACCTTCACCCCGGGCGGGCTGTTCGACGATGCCGTGCTCCACATCCTATCGGCCTGCGCGGCCAACGCATCGCTCGCCTGCGCCGACAACGCCGTGTTCGGGGCGGAGACCGTGACCCTCGCCACCGTGCCCGGAACGAACTACATCATCCGCGTGCAGCGCTACAACGGCAACGGCGGGTTCAACGGTCAGCTCTGCGTGTGGTCGCCCCCGCCACCGCCCGCGAACGACAACTGTCCGGGTGCGATCGCCCTGCCGGTGCTGCCGACATGCACGATGCTGACGTTCTCCAATGCCGGAGCCACTGCATCGGGGACCGCCCCCGCACCCACCTGCGGGCCGGCGCCCACCACCGATGTCTGGTTCACCTTCACCACCGGGGCCAGCGGTCAGGTCTTCATCGATACGCAGGCGGGCACCCTGGCCGATGGGGTGATGCAGCTGTACAGCGGGGCCTGCGGTGCGCTGGCCACGGTGGCCTGCAATGATGACGAGGACTTCTTCGGAGGGCTCTTCATGCCGGAGATCGACCGCCGCTGTGCCACACTGGCGCCGTTCACCACCTACCGGATCCGCTTCTGGGGCTATGGCGGGGCCACAGGCACATTCGGCATCTGCGTGAGCGCTCCGGCCACGCCCACCACCCCGCAGGAGGACTGCGCCGGCGGCGCCACCATCTGCAACGACCAGCAGATCAGCAACAACGCGAATTTCACCGGGTGCACCGCCGATCTGACCACGGCGAACAACGGCTGTCTGGACGGGAACGAGAGCCAGGGCACCTGGTATTTCTTCTCCCCCTCGGCCTCCGGCACCGCTGCGCTCACCATCCAACCCGCGGCCAACATCGACTACGACTTCGCCATCTGGGGCCCGATGAGCACCATCACCTGCCCTCCTGTCGGCAACCCCGTCCGCTGTTCCTGGGCCTTCCCACCGAACGTGCCTGGATATCCCGGAGCAGCTGCCTTCGTCACAGGCATGGGCAATGGAGCGGTGGACGCTTCGGAGAACGAGTTCGGCAATGGCTGGGTGGCTCCGCTCAACATCGTCGCCGGCCAGATCTACATCATGTACATCGACAATTTCGATGTCACCGGGCAGGCGTTCACCCTGGATTGGACCCTCACGAACGGAGCCTCCTTGGACTGCACCGTGCTCCCCGTGGAGCTCATCGGCCCCGAAGCGGACGTGATGACCGATGGTGTGCATCTATCCTGGGCCACCCAGACCGAAACGGGCACCGCCCGCTTCGTGGTGGAGCGTTCGGTCGATGACCTGGACTACGCCCCCATCGGTGAAATCCCCGCCGCCGGACACTCGCTTGAGCGCTTGGAATACGCCTTCCACGACCGGACACCTGACGCCGGACTGAACTACTATCGATTGCGCGTACAGAACAGCGATGGCACCGGAGGACTTTCCTCCACCGTATCGGCCATCGTGGGGATGGAACACGCCCGGCTCCTGGTCCGGCCGAACCCGGCCACGGACAGGGTCCACGTCCTGATCCCGCGCAGCTCGACCTCACGCGTGCACTACACCCTGCGGACCGCCGATGGCGCGCACGTCCGGGAAGGCCTGGTCCCCTGGGACACCCAGCGCGACCGCCTGGAGATCTCCCTGGCCGGTGTGGATGCAGGGCTCTACGTGCTGGTGCTCGAGGACGCCACAGGTGGATCCCTGGGCAGTGCACGGGTCGTGGTGGATCCGCACCCCTAGGCCACCCGGCCCTTCCGTCCGCGTCTTGTGGATAACTCAAGCCGGTGCTCGAAGCCGCGGATCCGTATCTTGCTGAGCGTCCGTTCAACCGCGGACGCGTGGCTACCGTGCGATCAACCCTGTGGTTCGTCCTGCTCCTGTTGACCGCAGAGCAGCGTGCTGCGAACGGCCAAAGCGTGGCGGGGGTCGACGTGTTCCTGCATTTCTTCCTGCCCTTGACCGGTTCGCTGGAAAAGGTGACCATCCACACCCTGCAGGACCACGACCAGCCCGTGCCGCTGCACCTCGCCGCGGATCGCACGCTGGCGAAGTTCACCCCGGTCACTGACCTCGACCTCGATGCCTTCGTGACGGTCCTTCAGGTCCGCGGTGTCCCTTTGCTCGGGGTGGAGGTGATGTGGCCCGGACTTCCGACCTACCGCGCTGCGGTGCCCACCCCGGATGGCCAATGGTCACTACAGGCCGCAGCCCCGCCCGACGATGCAGCGCGATCGGCCGCCAAGCGTGCCTGGATCGATGCACACCCCACCCTTTACGAGGAATACACCCGTTCCGGGTCCGAGTAGGCCATGGTCCAGTTCACGCACCGACCGTCGTTCCGCCGGACCATGTCCGTACGATCGCTGTTGCTGGTCCTGGCGTTCCTTGCGGTCCACCGCGGGCAGGCCACCACGTGCGCAGGCGCCACGGTGTTGAACCCCGCCAGCCTGCCGATCACCAACCAGGCGCTCGTCTGCGGTGCCACCAACGACCTGAACTCGACCAACGTGCCGGGTAATCTCTGCGGCTCGAATGACAACGCGGCGTACAAGAACGGCAATGAAGCATTGTACGTGCTGACCCCTACCGCAACAGGGGCGTACAACATCAATGTGACCGGTCAGACCTGGAGCTCCGTGCAGGTCTGGGCCGGATGCCCGAACGGTGGCGGCACTTGCGTGTACGGCGACGGCAACGCGGCCAACACGACCACCATCACCGCCACGTTGAACGCCGGCACGCAGTATTACATCTGGTTCGACACCTGGCCCACCCCGGCCAGCCCCTGTCCGGGCACGTTCAGCATCGGCCCGGCGCCTCCCCCTCCGGCGAACGACAACCCCTGTGGGGCCACCCCGCTCACCGCAGGCCTGAGCTGCACCTTCCAAGGTGGCACCACGGCCTCCAGCACGGCCACCACCGGCCCGCCTGCACCGACCTGCGCCTTCTACACGGGCAGCGACGTGTGGTTCTCCGTGGTGGTGCCCGCCAGCGGGGTGCTGATCCTCGACTCGAACACGGGCGTCATCCTCGATGGAGGCATGGCGCTGTACACGGCCACGGCCTGCAACGGCACGTTCACCCAGGTGGCCTGCGATGACGACGCCAGCGCCAATGGGGCCATGCCGTACATCTATGCCTCCGGGCTCACCCCGGGGACCACGGTCTATGTCCGGTTCTGGGAATACGGGGGCGACAACAACGGCTCCTTCTCCATCTGTGCGTACACCATTCCGCCCCCACCGCCCATGACCGGGGACAACCCCTGCGCGGCCAACCCCTTGCCGGTCCTCTCGTCCTGCATCCCGCTCACCTACTCGAACATCGGGGCCACCGCCACGGCCGGACCGCCCGCGCCAGGCTGCGGACTGTATACCGGCGGGGACGTCTGGTTCTCCTTCACCGCACCGGCGAACGGCGTGGTGACCATCGAGACCGCCATCGGCACGATGACGAACGGGGCCATGGAGCTCTATTCGGCTCCAAGTTGCGCAGGCCCCTTCACCAGCATCCAGTGCAATGACGATGCGATCGGGCTGATGCCACGGATCGACCGCCGATGCACCCCGCTCACGCCTGGACAGACCTATTTCCTGCGCGTGTGGGGCTACAACGGCCAGCAAGGGTCGTTCAACATCTGTGCGTTCCAGTCCACCACCGCGAACACCTTCCCGGAGGACTGTTCGGGCGGCACCACCATCTGCAACAACCTCGCGTTCAACAACAACACGAACAATACGGGATGCACCGCCGACCTGAACGCCAGCAATCAAGGGTGCCTGGCCAGTGGCGAGCGACAGGGCACCTGGTACTACTTCAGCCCCAGCGCTGCAGGCACCATCGGCTTCACCATCAACCCGGCCGTTCCCACGGATTATGACTTCGCGGTCTGGGGACCCATGGCATCCATCACCTGCCCCCCTGTGGGCGCTCCGCTGCGTTGCTCCTTCGCCGCTCCGACCGGACCGACCGGCTGCGGGAATGGAGCGACGGACTTCACCGAAGGCGCCGGCGGAGACCGATGGGTCAGCACCTTCAACGTCCTGGTGGGCCAGATCTACATCCTCTACGTGGACAACTTCAGCGCCAATGGCCAACAGTTCAGCCTGGACTGGAACCTGACCAACGGGGCCTCCCTGGACTGCACCGTGCTGCCACTGGAGCTGATCAGCCTGACCGCCCAGGCCGCATCCGACCATGTGCTGATCAGCTGGGAGACCGCCACGGAGACGGCCTCCGACCACTTCATCGTGGAGCGTTCGCCGGACGGTTCGGACTACACCCTGGTCGGCTCCCTCCCCGCCGCGGGGAACAGTCAAGCGCACATGGCCTACCACTACCGGGACCTCGCCCCTCATCAGGGACTGAACTACTACCGCTTGGTGGAGGTGGATGCCCAAGGGCATGAGACCCGTGTGGCCACCACCACGGTGATCTTCCGAAGCGGTGGGGCGGAAGGCCCCTTCCCCAACCCGACCTCCGGGGGGATCGGTCTGGTGCATGATGCCTCCGGGAGCGACCGTGTGGAGGTCGCGTTGATCGACGCCATGGGCCGCACCGTCCAGGTCCGTACCTTCTTCGTTGGTCCCGGTCCTTCGGTCCTTGACCTGACCAACGAAGGCCTGCCCGCTGGCAGCTATACCGTTCGGCTGACCACGGGTTCTGGACAGCGACGTACCTGGCCGTTGCTGGTCCATTGACCCTCCGCGTAGAACCCTCGTGGGACTTGGAGCGTAGACCGCGCCCGGCTCCCTTGCAAGGCCATGCGCCTCGGAAGGATGTCCGGCGGACACATCCCCCTCACCCCCAGCCTGTTGATAACTACCGGGCAACTCTTTCCCCGCGTGGGCGTCTTCCAGCTGCCTTTGCACCTGAACGTGGCTCCCTTCCAACCATCCGGACCGGTTTGACCCCATGGTATTGCTGACGAACCAAGGTCACGTTACTTTTGTCTGATGTCCATCAGTCCTTTCCTGCACCGAAACGCCATCCAACGCTTCGTTCCATGAAGAAGACGCTACGCTCACGCCAGCTGTACGTCCTGTTGCTCTCCGGTGTCCTGGTCGTTCCGGCCGCCGCTCAGAACGTGGCCATCAACACCACGGGGGCACCACCGGTGAACGCCAATGCGTTGCTGGAACTGGAGGCCACCAACCGCGGTCTGCTCATCCCGCGGATGACCTACAACGAGCGTCTGCTGTTGCCAGGCCCCACTGCGGGTCTTTGGGTCTACCAAACGGACAATTCCGCCCCCTACGACCCGAAGAACGCGGTCGGCCTTTACTACCACGATGGCGCCGCATGGAACCGCATGGCCACGGGCTCAGGCTGGTCGGAGACCGGGAATGCCGGCACGAACGTCGCCACGAACTTCATCGGAACGGTGGCCGGCAGCAACGATGACCTGCGCATCAACACCAACGGCACGCTCAACCCGCGGATCACGATCAGCGGCACCAACGGCTACGTCGGTGTGGGCACGACCACTCCAGCGGAAGCCCTGCATGTGAACGGAGCGGTCCGCCTGTTCAAACAAGCGCCCGTGTACCCGGTGTCCTCGTACAGCCTGACGACGGCCAACGGGGTCCTGCGATACAACGACGGGGTCGGCTACCATGAAGGCGGCGGTGTCCGTGCCATTCAAGGCATGAACACCACCGTGGGGAACGCGAACATCACGATCCCGTCCACGGCTGGGCTTTCCGCCGGCATGTACGTGAGCGGTACCGGGATCCCGGTCGGGACCACCATCTTGAACGTGGTGAACGCCACCACCCTCCAGCTCAGCGCCAACTGTACGGCCTCCAACCAGAACCAGTTCCTGCGCGTGGGCCCGCTCTTCAGCCGACTGGAGAACATCGAGACGGTGGTCACGGGCCAGGACTATACGGATTTCAACCTCGTTTGCGGAGCCCCGGGGCAAACGCAGGGCGGCGTGGCCAACGGGCAGACCAATGCGACCGCTCCCCAGCGCCTTCGGGAGACCCCGTTCCCGACAAGCCAGACAGCCCAATCCTCCGGTAGTCGGGTGCAATACCTGATCCTGGGCAGCGAGCTGGCCAACCCGCCATTCAATCTCTGCGCGGGCAACATCACCCAGCTGGCCGTGACCGCGCTGGACGACGACCCGAACGTGCCCGCTCCGGGTTGCGTGCTGAACATCAACGTCAAAGTGGCCACCACGGCATTGGCCAGCCTGCCTGCAGCGGGCATCGACCAGGCGACCGGCAATGGCATGAACGCCTCGCCCGTACGGTTCAATTCGACCAACCTCCGGGTGGGTGCGGGTGATGTGGTGTTCCCGCTGAACCCGCCCTATTTCTGGAACGGCACGGACAACATCATCATCGAGATCAACTACCTGAAGTCGGCCGTGGCCGGCGTAAGCCCGCGCGTCCTGCTGACCACGGGCCTCACGTTCCAGAGCACCATCTGGTCCTACGTGCCCGGCTCGAGCGTGAACCCCGGCTCCACCCATTACACCACCCCGGCTGTTTTCCCCGCCGGTCTGCTTTGGGGCCTGAACACCACGCGTCCGGTCTTCAAGGTGTGGGGCGAAGTGAAACAGCCCACGCCGTTCAACAACACGGGTGACTACACGCTGTTGACCGGTCACGCATTGATGGTCGGTCAGCCCCAATGGGCCGCCACGGCCGGTGTTTATCGCGGACCCGGCACCATACGCGCCCAGGACCGGGTCTTCGACGGTGGTCTGCAGCTGTCGGACCACGTGTTCGACCGCTACTTCGATGGAACGGTGAAGCCGGAAGAGGCCGCGTCCGCAGCGGATCATCGCTTCATTCCGCTCAATGACCTGGAGGGGTATCTGGCCGAGAACCGTCATCTGCCGTCCATGCCCTCCCGATCCGACTGGGAGGCCGGTGAACAGGCCTCGCTCGGAGAATTGAGCACGGGCCTCTGGCGCACGGTGGAGGAACAGGCCCTGTACATCGCCGAACTGGAACGGGACCTGCGGGTGCTGGAGGAGTTGACCTTCAACAAGGGACTGACGCAGGAGGAATGGCAACGGATGAGGCAGGATGTGGAACGCAGTCCACGCCTGACCGATGAACAACGCAAGGCACTGCTGGCCCGACTGGAGCAGCTCAATCAACGCAGCAAGCCCTGACCATGAACCCTGTGCACACCCTGAACCGCATGGCCATGAGGATCCCCCTGACGGCACTGACCCTGGGCCTGAGCATGGGCTTGGCCGCTCAGAACAACATCGGCATCAACGCCAATGGTGCCGCTCCCAGCGCCACGGCCATTCTGGACATCGACGTCAGCGCGCTGCCTGCGAACGCCAAGAAGGGCTTCCTGGTGCCCCGGATGACCACTGCGCAGCGCCCCGCCGGCGTGGATGGCATGACCATCTATCAGACCGATGGCGTGGCGGGCTACTACTACTACGACGCCACGCTGGCCCAGTGGGTGCGTGTGAGCGCCGGTTCCGCCGCATGGGACCTGCTCGGGAACGATCTGGTGAACCCGATCAACGACTACCTCGGCACCACGGACGCCACCGAGCTCAACTTCCGTACGAACAACATCGAACGCATGGTGGTGGAGGCCGGCGGCCGCGTGGCCATGGGCGCCCCGACCCCGTTGCCCGCGGCCCAGCAGCTGTTGGAGGTGAGCGGTGCCGTGCGCCTCACGGGTACCACCGCCAACACCAACGTCGGCACCATCCGGTGGAACGCCACCGACCTCTGGCACGAGGGCTA
>JAEUSW010000222.1 GCA_016788285.1 Flavobacteriales bacterium | reverse complement strand
CAGCAACCCGGTGATCGCCAACCCCGATCCGCCGGCGAGCACGGTGCCGCCCGGGCCCATCGACATCTGCCAGGGACAGCCGCTCACGCTCGGCGCCACCAACGTGCCCGGCGCCACCTTCGTGTGGACCTCTCCCCTGGGCGTCACCTATGCGACGGACACGGTGGTGATCCCCGCCGTGGGCCCGGCGGAGGACGGCCTGTGGACCGTGGTCGCGAGCCTCGGCGTGTGCGATGGGCCGCCCGCCACGGTGGAGGTGAACATCATCCTAGCGCCCGTGCTCGGCGTGGTGGCGAACCCTTCGTCGATCTGCGTGGGCGACAGTAGCACCCTGGTCGCGGTGAACGCCATCAGCTACACCTGGTCCATCGGCAACACGCCGGTGGGCTCGGGCAGCACCCTGGTCGTAGGGCCCACGGCCACCACCACCTACACCGTGGAAGGCGACGTGGGGGGATGCATCAGCGAGCTCGATGTCACCGTGACGGTGAACACGCTGCCCGCCGTCAACGCCGGCCCGGACCTCACCGCCTGCGATCAGCCGATCCCCATCACGCTGCTGCCCATCACCCCGGGAGGCACCTGGAGCGGCCCGCACGTGGTGCCGCCCGATCAGTACCTGCCCAGCGGCATCACCCCGGCCAACGACCCCGACACGCTGGTGTACACGGTGACGGACCTCAACGGCTGCGTCAACAGCGACACCATCACCGTCACCGTGGACCCGCCCCCGGCGCCGGTGACCGCCGGCCCCGACACGCTGATCTGCCTCAACAGCGGCGGCCTGCAGCTGGTGGCCGACCAGCCCGGCGGAACATGGAGCAATAGCACCTGGGTGAACGGCGCGGGCCTCTTCACCCCGGGCGCGATCTCGACCGAGTTCGTGGTGTACACGTTGGGCTCGGGCAGCTGTGCCGTGGACGACACCGTGCAGGTGCAGGTGGTGCCGGGCGACCCCGTGGAAGGAGGGCTGAACGACCAGCTCTGCGTGAACGACCCGGCCATCCAGTTGGCCCCGAACCCCGGTGGTGGGGAATGGAGCGGCAGCGGCGTGAGCATCACCGGTCTTTTCGATCCGGCGCTGTCCGGGCCCGGTGCGCAGTTGCTCACCTATACCTACCGCGACCCGAACGGCTGCATCGTGGAGGATTCGCTCACCATCCAGGTGGATGCGTTGCCGGTGCTCACCGTCACGAGCGACACCACCTTTTGCGATCAGCCGTTCGCCCAGCAACTGCCCGCATCGCCCCCGGGCGGCACGTGGAGCGGGCCCAACGTGACGCCCACCGGGGAGTACACGCCAAACGGTGTGACCCCGCCCAACGACCCCGACAGCCTGCTCTATACCTACCAGGATCCGAACACCTTGTGCATCAACAGCGCCTGGACGCAGGTGTCGGTGGTGCCCCTACCCTTCTTCGCCTTCGCGGGCAACGACACCTCGGTCTGTGTCGGTGATGCGCCGTTCCCGCTGGTGGGGGATGGGTTGGGCGGCAACTGGACCGGATCGTTCGTGCTGCCGGGCCCTGCCTTCGACCCGGCGGTGGTGGGCACGTACACGCTGACCTACACCGTCGGCTCGGCCTCGTGCGAAACACAGGACCAGGTGGACATCACCGTGGACCCGCTGCCGCCCAGCTTCGCCGGTGCGCCGCTCGTGCTGTGCGTGTACGACCCTGTGCAGACCCTGCAGGGCACGCCCGCCGGCGGGGTGTGGGACCGACCGAACACCTTCGACCCCGACACGCTGCCGCTCGGGCCTTCGGTCTTCTGCTACACCTACACGGATACGATCACCGGGTGCGACAGCACGCACTGCACCTCCGTCACCGTGGAGCCCATTCCCGTGGCCGCGTTCAGCCTGCCGGACAGCGCCTGCGTGAACGACACGGTCAACTTCGTGAACACCACCGCCTGTGGGTGCACATGGACCTGGGACTTCGGCGACCTCAGCCCACCCGGTGCCATGCAGAACCCCCAGCACGTGTACACGGCCATCGGCCCGTACACCGTGCAGCTGGTGGCCACCTCCGGGGCCGGATGCAGCGACACCATCAGCCAGCCGCTGGTGATCACCGAGGCGCCCACCGCACAGCTCACCTGGACCGTGGCGGACAGCTGCGGCGACGGGCTGGTGCAGGTCACCAACGACCTGGTGATGGTGAACACCACCCACACCTGGTGGGTGAACGGCGTGGTGGTGAGCAACGCCGTGCAGCCGGGATCCTTCGCCCTGCCGGGGCCGGTGTTCGCGGACACGCTGTACACGCTGGTGTACGAACAGAGCAACTTCTGCGGCGCTGATCGTGATACGCTGCTGGTGACGCTGCACCCGCTGCCGGTGGCCTCCTTCGGCACCGACCAGCTGATCTACTGCCTGGCGGACACCGTGTTCATCGGCAACGACAGCTACGGCCTGGTGGACTCGGCGTACTGGCAGCTGGGCGACGGCACCGTGAGCACCAACGGCGCGCCCACCTGGTCCCACCAGTACGTGCAGGACAGCACCTGGACGATCACCCTGGAGGTGTACAACGCTTGCGGCGCCGACACGGCGAGCTGGTCGATCACCGTACTGCCGAACCAGGTGACGGCCTTCTTCAGCACCGACACGGTGATCGGCTGCGCGCCCCTCACCAGCACCTTCACCAACTTCAGCGTGGGCGACACGGCCAGCATCTGGTCCTTCGGCGACGCGAACAACACCACGAGCATCAGCACCAACACCGGCTTCACCTACACGGATCCCGGCACCTACACCGTGCAGCTGGTGGCGCTGGGCTGCGGGGTGGACACGGCCACGCAGGTGATCGAGGTGCTGGCCCTGCCGGTGGTGGACGCGCTCAGCGACCCCACGGTGTGCCTGGGAGAGGCGGTGAGCTTCAGCGCGAGCGGCGCGGGCCTCGTGGGCCTGTTGTGGTCCTTCGGCGACGGCAACTTCGACTCGATCCCCAACCCCACGCACACGTATGCCGCAGCGGGCACCTACGAGGTGATCCTCTCCGTGGTGAGCAACATCACGCTGTGCCCCTCGGCGGACACGATCCAGGTGCAGGTGGTGGAGGCCCCGGTGCTGGCCCTGAGCGTGGCCGACACCGTGTTCTGCGTGCCCTTCGACCTGACGCTGAGCGCCGCCGGCACCACGGGCAGCAACCTGAGCTACGTGTGGACGCTCGGCGGCGACACCGTGTCGTACAGCCCCAGCCCGCTGCCGCAGGCCATCACCGCACCGGGCGGCCAACTGATCACCGTCACCGTGGAGGACCTGCTCACCGGCTGCCGCGACAGCACGGCCCTGACCGTGGTGGGCCTGGAGACGCCGGTGAGCGGCCTACTGCTTGATCCCTACGACCCCTGCGGCGACCCAGCCCAGCTGGTGGCCACCAGCACGAGCACACCGCCGCAGGCCACGCTCGCATGGAGCATCAACGGCCAGCTGGTGGGGCAGGGGCCGGTGCTCGCCACGCCGTACAGCACGCCCGGCACGCACACCCTGGTGCTGGTGGCCGAACTGCCGGGCCCCTGCGCGGACACGGCCACCACGACCTTCACCCTGCTGGAGCGCCCGCTGGCCGGCTTCGATCCCGGCCCCGCCTGCCTGGGCCAGGCCATCCCCATCACCGACACCAGCAGCAACGC
>JAEUSW010000034.1 GCA_016788285.1 Flavobacteriales bacterium | reverse complement strand
CCAGGAAGACGATGGCACCGCTGTCCGGGATCATGCGTTGGAAGAGGTCGTTGCGCGCTTGCTGCCGGTCGCCCGTGTACCGGTGCATCCCCTGTGGGCCGCGCCAGGCCTTCGTCGCGAAGTAGCCCGCGTTGGCGGCGGTCAGGGCGATGAGCAGACCGAGCACCAGGCGGAAGCGCCGCCGTGAAGGACCGGGCCGGGGGGCGGTCATGGGTCCAAGGTAACGGGCTCAGATCACCCCGTCCCGCATCACCAGCTTGCGGTCGGCCATGTCGGCCAGTTCCTCGTTGTGCGTCACGATCACGAAGGTCTGGCCGAGCTCCCGGCGCAGCTCGAAGAAGAGCTGGTGCAGCTCGCGGGCATGGGCGCTGTCGAGGTTGCCGCTGGGCTCGTCGGCCAGCACCACGCTGGGACTGTTGAAGAGCGCCCGCGCCACGGCCACGCGCTGCTGCTCGCCACCGCTGAGCTGTGAGGGCTTGTGCCGGGCCCGGGCGCCGATGTTCAGGCGGTCCAGGAGCTCCTTGGCACGCGGCTCACAGTCGGCCATGCCGCGCCCGGCGATCAGCCCCGGCATCAGCACGTTCTCCAGCGCCGTGAACTCGGGCAGCAGGTGGTGGAACTGGAACACGAAGCCGATGTGCCGGTTGCGGAACGCGCTGAGGGCCCTGCTGCCCAGCTTGGTGACCTCCTCGCCACCGATCGTCAGCGTGCCGCTGTCGGACCGCTCCAGCGTACCGAGGATCTGCAGCAGCGTGGTCTTTCCGGCCCCGCTGGCCCCCACGATGCTCACCACTTCGCCCTGGGCCACGTGCAGGTCCACCCCCTTCAGCACCTCCAGGGGACCGAAGCGTTTGCGGATGGAGCGGGCGTCGATCATCGCCCCAAAGGAAGCATTCCGGAGCGGGGTTTACTTTCGCCCCGCCAACGCGCGCACCCATGAACCTCCACGAGTACCAAGGCAAGCAGATCCTCCAGCAATACGGCGTCACCGTCCAGCGCGGCATCGTGGCCTACAACGCCGACGAGGCGGTGGAAGCGGCCAAGCGCCTGGGTCAGGAGACCGGCACCAAGTTCTGGGTGGTGAAGGCCCAGATCCACGCGGGCGGTCGCGGCAAGGGCGGCGGCGTGAAGCTGGCCAAGAGCCATGACGAGGTGCGCGAGAAGGCCGAGGCCATCATCGGCATGATGCTGAAGACGCCCCAGACGCCCCCCCAGGGCAAGAAGGTGCACAAGGTGCTGATCGCCGAGGACATGTACGCCCCCGGCCCCAGCCCCACCAAGGAGTTCTACATGAGCGTGCTGCTCGACCGCGCCAGCGGCCGCAACATCATCATGTACAGCACCGAGGGCGGCATGGACATCGAGGAGGTGGCCGAGCACACCCCCGAGAAGATCTTCAAGGAGAGCGTGGACCCCCGCGTGGGCCTGCGCCCCTTCCAGTGCAACAAGATCGCCACCAACCTGGGCCTCACCGGCACGGCCAAGAAGGAGATGGTGAAGTTCGTGGCCGCGCTCTACAGGGCCTACGAGGGCTGCGACGCCGCCATGTTCGAGATCAACCCGGTGCTGAAGATGAGCGATGACCGCATCGCCGCGGTCGACGCCAAGGTGCGCCTGGACGGCAACGGCCTGTACCGCCACCCGGAGTACGCCGACATGCGCGACAAGACCGAGGAGGACCCCATCGAGGTGGAGGCCGGTGAGGCCGGGCTCAACTACGTGCGTCTGGACGGCAACGTGGGCTGCATGGTGAACGGCGCCGGCCTGGCCATGGCCACCATGGACATCATCAAGCTCAGCGGCGGCGAACCCGCCAACTTCCTCGATGTGGGCGGCACGGCCGATGCGGCGCGCGTGGAGAAGGCCTTCCGCATCATCCTGAAGGACGAGCGGGTGAAGGCGATCCTGGTGAACATTTTCGGCGGCATCGTGCGCTGCGACCGCGTGGCGCAGGGCGTGGTGGACGCCTACAAGAACATCGGCGACATCAAGGTGCCGATCATCGTGCGCCTGCAGGGCACCAACGCCGAGGAGGCCAAGAAGCTGATCGACGCCAGCGGCCTGAAGGTGCTGAGCGCCGT
>JAEUSW010000208.1 GCA_016788285.1 Flavobacteriales bacterium | reverse complement strand
CACCTTCGTCATCCTCAACGAGGTGCAGGACCGCTACTTCCGCGAGGTGGGCCAGGAGCTGATGGCCTTCCTGCGCACCGAGCTGGACGCGCCCGGCCTGGAGCTCAAGGTGGTGAAGGAGGAGGTGACCGACCTGCGGCCTCGCTACACGCCGATGGACCGCTTCCGCATCCTGGCCGAGAAGAACCCGGCCCTGCTGAAGCTGAAGGACGAGCTGGACCTGGACCTGGGGTGAGCGGACCCGCACCCGCGTACGGACGGGGGTCGCCGGTCGTATATTGGTACCCATATTCGGCGATACAGGCACCCATGAAGACCACCATCGAACTACCGGAGGCGTTGTTCGAAAAGGCCAAGCGCCAGGCACGCGCACGGAAGACCACGTTGAAGGCGCTGATCGAACAAGGGCTGCGCATGGTGCTGGCCGAGAAGCACGGCGGCCCCGCCTTCACGCTGAGGGATGCCAGCGTAGGCGGCACCGGCCTCAACCCTGACTTCAAGGATGCGTCCTGGGAGATGGTCCGTGATACGATCTACAGAGGCGAAGGGGCATGATCGCCGTGGACACCAACCTGCTGGTGTTCGCTCATCGGCGCGACTCGCCCTTCCACGCCGGGGCCAAGGCGATGATCACCCAACTCGCGGAGGACAGGGCCGCCTGGGCCATTCCCTGGCCCTGCCTGCATGAGTTCCACGCCATCGTGACGCATCCGCGCATCTACGCACCGCCCAGCACGCCGGAACAGTCCATCGCACAGATCGAGGCCTGGCTCGCCTCGCCCACGCTGCACCTGCTCTCGGAGAACGAGATGCACTGGCCTGAGCTGCGAGGGCTGTTGGGGAAGGCCAAGGTGCAAGGCCCGTTGGTGCATGACGCCCGCATCGCCGCGCTCTGCCTGAGCCATGGCGTCCGTGAGCTCTGGTCGACCGACCGCGACTTCAGCCGGTTCCCGAAGCTGCGCGTCCGGAATCCGCTGATCGTCAAGTAGACATCAACCCGATGAGAACCGCCTTGGTCGTGATCATCTGGTCGTTCTCCTCCCCGCTGTACGCTCAGCGTTGGGACACCACCGAGGTCAAGAACGGGAGGTACAGCGTGTTCCAACGGGATGAGCTGGGCCGTCCGAAGAACCCCGTGGCCGTTTACGACACCACCGGCCGGCTGCTGAGCCGCGTGTGCTGGCGCGAAGGCAAGCTGCATGGCCCCGCGATCCAGTATGACAGCCTGGGGCGAAAGACCTGGCTGGAGACGTACAGAATGGGCAAGAAGCACGGGACGGAGATCTTCTACCACCCCAATGGCCAGGCGGCCTGGAAGATCCATTACCGCAACGGCACCAGGACGGGAGCAAGCGCGACCTACCATCCGAACGGTCGCTTGGAATGGACGAAACCCTATCGCCGGAACGAGCTTTACGGGGAGCGCGTGCTGCGCGACTCGACAGGGGCTTTGTTCAATGGAGAGTATCTCACGGTCTTTCCGCTGGGCCTCGGTCAATACAAGACCATCTGCACCAACGGCCGTCCGCACGGCGAATTGGTCGTGCTCCGCGGTGACGGCACCGTGGCCTACACCGGCCGCTATAACAAGGGCTACCCCGACGGGGAGTTCACGTACTACGACAAGAGCGGCAAGGTCTATCGGACGGAGTTCTACGCGAAGGGCAAGTGCATTCGCAGCAGCGACGATACGCGCAAGGCTGAAGCGGATGACGACGAGGATCCCTGACAGCTCTTTGTCGTTGGGTAGTTTCGCGGCGCGAACCCACAACCGCCTCCTCTTTCAACCTGCAACCCTCAACCCGCCCAGGCACAATGTCCAAGATCAAGGTCGCGAACCCCGTAGTCGAGCTCGATGGCGACGAGATGACCCGCATCATCTGGAAGTGGATCAAGGACCAGCTGGTCCTCCCCTATGTGGACGTGCCCATCGAGTACTACGACCTCGGGATCGAATACCGGGACAAAACGGACGACAAGGTGACGGTGGACGCCGCGAAGGCCATCCTGAAGCACAACGTGGGCATCAAGTGCGCCACCATCACGCCCGACGAGGCGCGCGTGGAGGAGTTCGGCCTGAAGCAGATGTGGAAGAGCCCCAACGGCACCATCCGCAACATCCTCAACGGCACGGTGTTCCGCGAACCGATCGTGATCAGCAACATCCCGCGCCTGGTGCCAGGCTGGACGCAGCCCATCGTCATCGGCCGTCACGCCTTCGGCGACCAGTACCGTGCCACCGACGTGGTGATCAAGGGCAAGGGCAGGCTCACCATGACCTTCACCCCGGAGGACGGCGGCAGCCCCACCACGTGGGACGTCTACCAGTTCGACGGCAACGGGGTGGCGCTGAGCATGTACAACACCGACGAGAGCATCGAGGGCTTC
>JAEUSW010000337.1 GCA_016788285.1 Flavobacteriales bacterium | reverse complement strand
TACGGACCTGCCTTGGGAAGAAGGCGCAACACCCCATAACCTGATCGCCATGGAACCGATCATCAATGCCATCATGAGCGTGCACGATGCGCTCTACGCCAGCATGGGCGACACCATGTACTATGTCCTCATCTTCTTTGGCATCATCGCGTTGGTGGCCCAGTGGAAACTGTACGAAAAGGCCGGCCAGCCGGGCTACGCCGCCATCGTGCCCATCTGGAACTTCATCGTCTTCCTGAAGATCGTGGGCCGTCCGGCCAGCCACCTCTGGCTCTTCTTCATCCCCATCTACGGCCAGTTCTACATGCTGCCCAAGGTGTGGATCGAAGTGGCGGAGAGCTTCGGCAAGACCTCCTTCCTGGACCATGTGCTGGTGATCCTGCTCAACGGCCTGTACATCCTGAACCTGGGCCTGAGCTACGAGACCCGCTACATGGGCCCGGTGTACGGACGACCCGCACCCGCCCCCAGCCGCCCTCTCGGGCCACGGCCTAGCCTCGCCTAAGGCGGGTCGCAAGGCGTGGGACAGGCCTGACGGCCTTGCGAAGGACGTGGCGGCATGACCGCCTGACCGCGATCATCGAACGGTGATCCCGATCGTTCCTGCCCTCACCCCAGCAGCTCCGCCGCCTTCTTCAGCGCTTCGGCCATGCCGCCGGGCTCCTTGCCGCCGGCCGTGGCGAAGTCGGGCTGGCCGCCGCCGCCGCCCTTGATCAGCGGACCGATCTGCTTGATGATGTCGACGGCCTTGAGGCCCGTGGCCTCCAGCACGTGCTTGCCCAGCGAGACCGCGAGCAGCGGCTTGCCGTCGATGACCGATCCAGCCACGAAGGCGAGATCCGCGTGCTGTTCGCGCAGGGTGAAGCCGAGCTCCTTCAGGCCCTGGGCATCGAGGTCGAGCTGTTCCACGAGCACCTTCACCCCCTTGCTGTTGGCCGTGGCCTTGGCGGGGATGGAGGTGGCGTAGCGCTTCACCTTCTCGCGGGCGGCCTTCTCCAATTCCTTGGTGAGGGCGGTGTTCTGCTCGGCGAGCTTCTGCACGGCGGCCACCACATCGGCGGGGTTCTTCAGCAGCGCCTCGATGGCCTCCAGCTTCGCCAGCTTCTCGTTGATCATGCGCTCGGCCTCCACGCTGGTGATGGCCTCGATGCGACGGATGCCCGCGGCCAGCGCGCTCTCGCTCACGATCCGGAAGGGCCCGATCACGCCGGTGCGCGGCACGTGCGTACCACCACAGAGCTCGATGCTGGGGCCGAACTTCACCACGCGCACATTGTCGCCGTACTTCTCACCGAAGAGCGCCATGGCGCCCATGGCCTTGGCCTCGGCGATGGGCACGTTGCGCTTGTCCTCGAACACGATGTCGTCGGTGATCATCGCGTTCACCTCGCGCTCGATGGTGGCCAGCTCCTCGGGCGTCACCTTGGCGAAGTGGCTGATGTCGAAGCGCAGGCGGTCCGGCGCCACCAAAGAGCCCTTCTGCTCCACGTGCGTGCCCAAGTGCTTGCGCAGGGCGTGGTGCAGCAGGTGCGTGGCGGTGTGGTTGCGCGCGGTGAGGCCGCGGCGCTGCGTGTTCACCTGCGCGGTGAGCGGCTTCTCCACATCCTTCGGCAGCTCCTTGGTGAAGTGCACGATCAGCTGGTTCTCGCGCTTGGTGTCGATCACTTCGACCTGGTCCGCGCCCTGGATGAGCCAGCCCTGGTCGCCCACCTGGCCGCCGCCTTCGGCGTAGAACGGCGTGCGGTCGAGCACAAGCTGGAACTGGTCGCCGCCCTTGCCGCTCACCTTGCGGTAGCGCAGGATGCGGGCCTCGGTGGCCAGCTCATCGTAGCCGATGAAGGCGGTCTCGCCTTTGCCGAGCTCGACCCAATCACCCGTGGTGACGGCCGTGGCGGCGCGGGAGCGTTCCTTCTGCTTCTGCAGTTCGGCCTCGAAGCCTATCATGTCCACGCTCATCCCCTGCTCACGTGCCATGAGCTGCGTGAGGTCGATGGGGAAGCCATAAGTGTCGAACAGCTCGAAGGCGCGGTCGCCGGCCAAGGTTCCCTTCGACTCCGCAAGCGCTTGTTCAAGTCGCTTGGTACCCTGCTCCAGGGTACGGAGGAAGGCCTTCTCCTCCTCCTGCATCACGCTCTCCACCAGCTGCTGCTGCTTGCGCAGTTCGGGGAACGGATCACCCATCTGCCCGGCCAGGGTCTTCACCAGTTCGAACATGAAGGGCTCGTTGAAGCCGAGGAAGCTGTAGCCGTAACGCACGGCCCTCCGCAGAATGCGGCGGATCACGTAGCCCGCACCGGTGTTGCTGGGCAGCTGCCCGTCGGCGATGGCGAAGCTGATGGCGCGCAGGTGGTCGGCGCACACGCGCATGGCGATGTCGGCCTTCTCATCCTGGCCGTAGGTCTTGCCGCTCCGCTTCGCGATCGCCTGGATCAGCGGCTGGAACACGTCGGTGTCGTAGTTGCTGCGCTTGCCCTGCAGCACCATGCACAGGCGCTCGAAGCCCATGCCGGTGTCCACGTGCTGGGCGGGCAGCTCCACGAGCGAGCCGTCGGCCTTGCGCTCGAACTGCATGAACACGTTGTTCCAGATCTCGATCACCTGCGGGTGGTCGTTGTTCACCAGCTCGCGGCCGGGCTTCTGCGCCTTCTCCTCCGCGGTACGCACATCCACGTGGATCTCGGTGCACGGTCCGCAGGGACCGGTGTCGCCCATCTCCCAGAAGTTGTCCTTGCGGCTGAAGGGCAGGATGCGGTCCTCGGCCATGAACTGCTTCCACAGGTCGCGCGTCTCGAGGTCGGCGGGCAGCTTGTCCTTGTCGTCACCACCGAAATAGGTGACGTAGATGTTGTTCTTGTCGATGCCGTACACCTCGGTGAGCAGCTCCCAGGCCCATTCGATCGCCTCCTTCTTGAAGTAGTCGCCGAAGCTCCAGTTGCCGAGCATCTCGAACATCGTGTGGTGGTACGTGTCGATGCCCACCTCCTCCAGGTCGTTGTGCTTGCCCGAGACGCGCAGGCACTTCTGGGTG
>JAEUSW010000325.1 GCA_016788285.1 Flavobacteriales bacterium | reverse complement strand
GACTGCCACTTCGCGCGCGACCCGCGCGGCTGCCTGGTGACCTACACCCCGCACCTCAGCACCTTCCAGCAGGTGACCAACGACCTGGTGGAGCTGGTGGACGGCACGCACTTCCGCTGGCTGGGCCGGCACGACCACGTGATCCTGAGCGGCGGCCGCAAGGTGCATCCCGAACAGCTGGAGGCCCGCACGGCCGCGGTGATCCCCGAGCCGCACTACTTCAGCGGCACCCCCGACCCCCTCCTGGGCCAGGCCGTGGTGCTGACGATCGAGACGGACCGTCCGCAGCAGGAGGTGGTGCCCGCGGTGATGGCCCGGCTGCTGCACGTGCTTCACCCGCACGAGATGCCGCGCCACATCCGCACCCTGCCGCGTCTGGAACGCACCGTCAGCGGCAAGATCAGGCGCTGAGCCCCTCGTCGCCGACCTCCTCCTCCATGGGCCGCGCCCCGGTGTAGGTGCGCCACTTCGCCAGCACCGCCTCCATGTCCGCGGGCAGCGGGCTCTCGAACCGCATGCGGACCCCGGTGGCGGGATGATCGAACTCCAGCATGCGGGCGTGCAGGGCCTGGCGCGGAAGCAGGGCGAAGCAGTTCTCCACGAACTGCCGGTACTTGGTGAAGGTGGTGCCTTTCAGCACCCGGTCGCCACCGTACGCCGCATCGTTGAACAGCGGGTGGCCGGCCCATTGCATGTGGACGCGGATCTGGTGCGTGCGGCCGGTCTCCAGCTTGCACTCCACCAGGGTGACGTAGCGGAAGCGCTCCAGCACGCGCCATCGCGTCAGCGCCGGCTTGCCCTGCTCCCCTTCGGGGAAGACGTACTGCACCGTGCGGTCCTTGGGGCTGCGTCCGATGTGCGCCTCGATGACGCCCTCGTCCTCCGGGAAGTCGCCCCACACCAGGGCCTGGTAGCGGCGGTCGCTGGTGCGTTCGAAGAACTGCCGGGCCAGGTGCGTGAGCGCCTCCTCGTTCTTGCCCACCACCATCACGCCGCTGGTGTCCTTGTCCAGCCGGTGCACCAGCCCGGGCCGCGGGATCTCCGCACCGGGTGCCGCCGGCAACCGCCCGAAGTGGAACAGCAGCGCGTTGACCAGGGTGCCCGTCCAGTTGCCATGGCCCGGATGCACGACGAGCCCAGGGGGCTTGTCGATCACCACCACATGCTCGTCCTCGTGAAGGATCCGCAGCGGGATGTCCTCGGGCAGCAGCTCCACCTCGCGCTGGGGATAGGGCAGCACGATGCTGATGACGTCCCCGGGCTTCACCTTCTGGCTGGGCTTGGCGGGCCGGTCGTTGACGCGCACATTACCGGCGCGTGCGGCCACCTGGATGCGGTTGCGCGAGGTGTTGGCCAGGCGATCGAAGAGGAACTTGTCCAGCCGAACCAGCGTCTGGCCGGGATCGCACACGATGCGATGGTGCTCGTAGAGCTCCTGCTCCTCGCCGCCCTCAGGCTCCAGCGCGTCCGGCTCCACCATCACCGCAGCAGCATCAATCGTGCGTGGCCCAGCAGTGCGCCCTGCGGGTCCATGAGCCGCACCGTGTAGTGCCCCGGTGCCGCGCCGTCCAGCGCGATGGGCGCATCTTGGGCATAGGGGGCCTGCAGCACCCGCCGGCCGGTGGCGTCCCACAGCTCCACGGTCCCGCTCGTCAGGCCCTCCATGCGCACCCACAGCGCATCGGTGGCCGGGTTGGGCCACAGGCCGATGGCCTGCTCCGGCTCCGGGGGCATGCTGGTGAAGGGGTCCTCATCGGCCACGAGCACCGGGCGGATCATGAGGGATCCCTGCTGCGTGGTGTTGGTGAAGGAGCCCGTGGTGTTGTAGAAGATCCGGGTCTGGCTGTTCGTGTTCTTGTCGAAGCCCACGTTCATGAAGGTGGCGGTGGTCTGCACGAAGCCCACATAGAACGTGTTCGGCACCCAGATGGTGGAGTCCAGCGGATACTCCACGAACTTGTTCAGCCCGTGCGGCCGGTAGTCCGGGTCGCTGAAGCTGAAGTTCTGGTGGATGATGCTCTCGGGGCTCAACGAGCTCCATACCGTGAGCAGGAAGCCCGCGTTGTCCGGGTTGGCCGGGAAGAAGATGGGGTCGAAGTAGATGCGCACGGCGCGGAGCGAATCGGCCTGCTGCATGTCGAACCGCACCGCCACCTTGCCGCCCGGTGCGTTGGTGAGGCCGTAGCCCGCTTCGGCGCTGCCGTCGTCCAGGGCGTAGTAGTTGCTCAGCTCCTGCACGAAGCGCATCGTGTCGTTGTACCGATTGATGTCGGGCGTGACGTCGATGGCGAAGGTGTTGCGCCAGAAGGCCGCCCCCGTGCTGAGCGAGGGGTCGTAGGCGAAGGGCGCCACCGCATGCGTGCTGGTGAAGGTGCTGCTGGCGTTGTTGATGATGTTGCTGCCCGCACCGAAGGTGGCCACCGGCGCTCCGCCGTCCAGCCCCGAGCTCGCCTCCCAGGTGATGAAGCGGTCCTGGTCCGCCAGGTTCTTCTGCAGCAGGTCCACCGATGGGGCCATGAAGGCCGCGGGGGTGTTGCTGAAGTGTGTGAAGGGCACCGACGTGTAGGTGTTCAGCAGGGTGTTGCCCGGGTACACCCACGCCACGTCCACCAGCAGCGTGTCGTCGTAGGCGCGCTGACGGGCCAGCCGCACGTAGTCGATGTGCCAATGGTCCAGCGCCCCGCTGCGGGTGCCGTAGTTGAGGAAGCGGAAGCGGAAGTCGGGCTTCAGGAAGCGGAAGTCCGTGATGGGCAGCATCACCTGCTTGAAGGGTGCCAGCGCCGTGTAGGGCGTGCTCCAGCGGCGGATCCATTCGTCATCGTCGGGCGCGTAGAACTCCAGCACCAGGCTGTCCTGCGTCTGCACCTCGGTGTCGCCGCTCCGCCCCTGCGGCTGGTAGAAGAAGCTGAGGTAGATGGAATCGCCCGGCGGATAGGCCATGTTGATCGGCACCGTGGTGAGGTGGTCGTTGATGCCGTAGGCCGTGGGCGAGTTGGTGACGTAGGGCAGGCCCGTGCGGTCCACCCCGTCGAAGGTGGCCACACCGATGGTGGGCGGATCGATCGGGTAGGTGCCGTTGATGTGCGCATCGTCGTCGGCCCACAGGATGAGCGGCACGTCCACCCCGTTCTGGACGACCGTGCGCGCATCGGGCGGCACGGTGTACACCTCCAGCGAATCCTGCAGCAGGTCGGCCGCGGGCACCGCCAGCGTGTCGCTGAACGCATCGCTGATGGTGTCATAGATCGTGTAGGGCGGCCAGGCCGACTGCGTGATGGAGGTGGACGGGTAGACCCCGAGGTCGAACAGCTCGATCGCGGTGAAGGGGTTCGCCTCGCGCCAGGTGGTGTCCACCCCCACCGTGTCGGTGTAGTAGTGATAGGTGGTGTCCGTGTAGAAGGCCATGTCCGGGGTGGACACACCGCCCACGGCGATGCGGTACACCACATCGGTGAGCACCACGCCGGGGTCGTCCGGCGCCGCGTTCAGGTGCCGCGTGCGGTCGATGGAGAAATCATCCATCAACGGGAGGTCCTGCGTGGCGTTCTGGTAGATGTAGAACGTGTTGTCCGCAGCCCGGAGCAAAGCGCGTTCGTTCTCCGGACGGGCCTGACCGTTGAGCGGGAAGAGGGCGTCCTGCTGGGCTTGCACCGGGGCCAGAAGGACGAAGGCGGCGAGGAGCCAGAAGCCCCGCAGGGCTTGATCACGGTTGCGCATCCGGGGTGTTCGGTTCGTGGGTGGAGGTGTCGGGCAGGTTGCGCAGTGCGCCCAGTCCGGTGGTATCGGCGGTAAGCCAGATGTCCACAAGACCTCCCATGCTGATGCTGTTGCTCTCGGTGGCCTGGGGCGACTGACGGAACACCCTCGCCAACGCGGAATCCGCCCGGGTATTGCAGCCCTCGCAGGTGACGACGGCGCCCAGGTTCAACGAGGCCATGTTGAGGATCGCGGCCACCTCGGCATAGGTCCAGCCCGTGAGGTCCGGTACGGGGACGCGCTCGCCGCCCTCACCGCTGCCCAGCACGAGCACGATGGAGGCGCCCCGCTCGATGCCCGTGCCGGCGATGATGGTGCGCCCCTGATGGAGCTGGTCCACCACGCAGTCCACGCACGCGTCCGGCCGGTAGCGCAGCTCGGCCACCTTCAGGCCCACGATCTCGGCCACGCTGATCGCCTGCCGCTTGCTGAGGTCCACCAGCGCCGGCATGTCGATCAGCTTGGGCCGCGTGGCGTTGACGATGAGGTACACGGTGCGGTCGGGCTTCACCCCGGAGCCGGCATCGGGGTCCTGGTCCACCACGGCCCCCTTGGGCGCTCCGTCCGTGTGCACCGAGTCCACCACCTCCACATGCAGGCCCAACGGTCCGACGATGGCCTCGGCCTCGGCGATGGTGAGACCGGACAGATCGGGCACGTCCACCACCACGCCGTGACGCGTGTAGTGGCGCACCCAGGACCAGCCGCCCAGCAGGAGCAGTGCGCTGAACAGCACGGGCAGGAGGATCGGGAGGGCGCGGCGCATCACGGAGCGCGCGGCCTGCCGGCCGCGCGGAGCGCGGCGAAGATAGACGTTCGCCACCGGGCGGAACGGCCCGCTACCTTCGTCCGCCATGGACCATCGTCCCCCCATCGCCGTGGTGCGCGGCGGCTATTCCGGCGAATCGGTGATCAGCCATCAGAGCGCCCAGCGCATGCTGTCGGCCATCGACACCACGCGCTTCGACCCGGTCTTCGTCACCATCACCCGCGCGGGGTGGAGCTGCGAACGCGCGGACGGTGCGGCCCTGCCCTTCGACCGGGCCGGCTTCCGGCTGGACCGGGGGAACGGCCTGGAGCGCTTCGCGGTGGCCCTCATCGCCATCCACGGTCCGCCCGGCGAGGACGGCAAGCTCCAGGGCTACCTGGACATGCTGGGCGTGCCCTACCAGACCGGCGGCGTGCTGCCCATGGCGCTCAGCTTCAGCAAGTACGGCACCACCGCCCTGCTGCGCCAGCTGGGTTTCCGCGTCTCGCCCTCGGTGCTGTGGCACCGCGACCTCGTGGGCGACCGGCCCGAACTGCCCGCAGGCATCGGCTACCCCTGCTTCGTGAAGCCCGACGAGAGCGGCAGCAGCCTCGGCGTCACCAAGGTGAAAGGGCCCGGGGAACTGCCCGCCGCCCTGGCGACGGCCTTCCGCGAATGCGCCCGGGTGATGGTGGAGGCCGCCGTGAGCGGCCGCGAGCTCACCTGCGGCGTCATCCGGCTCCACGGCCGCGTGCAGGCGCTGCCCGTGTGCGAGATCCGCACCCCGCGCGAGTTCTTCGACTATGAGGCCAAGTACCACGCCACCGACACCGAGGAGCTGGTGCCCGCCCCGCTGAGCGCGGCGGTGACCGCCCTGGTGCAGCAGCGTTCCGTGGCCATCTACACCGCGCTCGACCTGCGCGGCATGGTGCGCGTGGACCACTTCTGGAGCGGCGGAGAGGAGGCCGTGCCGGACGAGCTGGTGACCATCGAGGTGAACAGCACCCCGGGCTTCAGCCAGGCGAGCATCTTCCCCAAGATGCTGGAGGTGAGCGGCGTGGGCGTGCCCGCGGCGGTGAACGGCCTGCTGGACGAGTGCCTG
>JAEUSW010000234.1 GCA_016788285.1 Flavobacteriales bacterium | reverse complement strand
CTGCCGCAGGACCCGTTGCCCGAGAGGTCGCAGTCCTGGATGGCCCACAGCACCGTGTCCCCGTCGGGCACACCATCCACATAGTGGCGGCAGAGCAGGCCGCAATCGCCCCACACGCGCACCACCGCCCCCGGCTGCAGGGCGCCGCTGAAGGTCTGGATCACGCGCACATCGGCGCCGTAGGCCACGCTGTTCTCCTTCACCGCCAGGATGATGTTGTCCGGCACCCACCACTGCGGCTCGGGGTAGGGCGGTGCCAGCGTTCCGCAGAAGGTCTGCGGGCCGAAACAGGAACAGGCCAGGGACAGGGCCGGGGCCAGAAGGACGGTGAAGAGGAACGGGTGGCGCATGGTGTTCGGATCAAGACCTGTCCGGAAGATGGGGTGCAGGGGCGTCCACGCTGCCCGCGCCGGGCCGACCGGTTGGGGCCGCCACGAGCGGCGGGGCCCGGTATCTTCGCGGCCCGCTTCCTTCCCCATGTACCGCACCCACACCTGCGGCGAGCTCCGCCTCACCGACTCCGGAAAGACCGTGACCCTCGCCGGCTGGGTCCAGCGCGCCCGCGACCTGGGCGGCATGACCTTCGTGGACCTGCGCGACCGCTTCGGCATCACCCAGCTCAGCTTCAACATGGAGCGCGACAAGGGGCTGTGTGAACAGGCGCGGCAGCTGGGCCGCGAGTTCGTGGTGCAGGCCACCGGCACCGTGCGCGAGCGCGAGAGCAAGAACGCCCACATGCCCACCGGCGAGATCGAGCTGGTGGTGACCGCACTGAAGGTGCTGAACGCCGCCAAGACGCCGCCCTTCACCATCGAGGAGGAGACCGATGGCGGCGATGAGCTCCGCGCCAAATACCGTTACCTGGACCTGCGCCGCGCCAGCATCCGCCGCAACTTCGAGCTGCGCCACCGCATGGCCATCGAGGTGCGCAACTACCTCAGCGCACAGCACTTCCTGGAGGTGGAGACACCGGTGCTCATCAAGAGCACACCGGAGGGTGCCCGCGATTTCGTGGTGCCCAGCCGCATGAACCCCGGCGAGTTCTACGCGCTTCCCCAAAGCCCGCAGACCTTCAAGCAGCTGCTGATGGTGGCCGGCTTCGACCGCTACTTCCAGCTGGTGAAGTGCTTCCGCGACGAGGACCTGCGCGCCGACCGACAGCCCGAGTTCACGCAGATCGACTGCGAGATGGCCTTCGTGGAACAGGAGGACATCCTGAACACCTTCGAGGGCATGGCCAAACACCTTTTCCAGGCCATCCACGGCATCACCTTCGACGGCGCCTTCCCGCGCATGAGCTTCGACGAGGCCATGAAGGCCTACGGCTGCGACAAGCCCGACCTGCGCTTCGGCATGAAGTTCCACGAGCTGAACGACCTCGCAAAGAGCAAGTTGAGCGAAGCGAAATCCCGTGACGCGGGAGGCTTCAAGGTGTTCGATGATGCGGAGCTCGTGGTGGGCATCAACGCGGAGGGCTGCGCCGGCTGGAGCCGCAAGCAGACCGACGCGCTCATCGAGTTCGTGAAGCGCCCGCAGATCGGCGCCACCGGCATCGTGTTCGTGAAGTGGACCGAGGAGGGCCTGAAGAGCACGGTGGACAAGTTCTTCACCCCGGAACAGCTGCAGGGCTGGGCCGCGCGCTTCGGCATGAAGCCCGGC
>JAEUSW010000220.1 GCA_016788285.1 Flavobacteriales bacterium | reverse complement strand
GTGGTGGGGGTGAAGCGCACCACGGACAACCCCGTGATGGTGCTGCGCGACCTGGACGGCATCCGCAACGTGCTCGACCTCAGCAAGAACACGGGCGTGAAGCGCGTGCTCTTCAGCAGCAGCAGCGAGGTGTACGGCGAGCCGGTGGAGATCCCCCAGAACGAACGCACCACCCCGCTCAACAGCAAGCTGCCCTATGCCATCGTGAAGAACGTGGGCGAGGCCTTCCTGCGCAGCTACCACAAGGAGTACGGCCTGGACTACACCGTGTTCCGCTTCTTCAACACCTACGGGCCCAAGCAGAGCCGCGACTTCGTGGTGAGCAAGTTCATCCGCGCCGCGCTCAAGGGCGAGGACATCACCATCTACGGCGATGGCGGACAGACCCGCACCTTCTGCTACATCGACGACAACATCGAGGCCTGTGTGAACGCCTTCACCCAGGGACTGGTCGTGAACGACGTGGTGAACATCGGCAGCGATGTGGAGATCACCATCATGGACCTGGCCCGGCTCATCATCGCGCTCACCGGCAGCAGCAGCCGCATCGTGCACCTGCCCCCCCTGGAGGAGGGCGACATGACGCGGCGCATGCCCGACATCAGCCGCATGCGCGAGCTGCTGGGTCGTGAACCACTGCCGCTGCGCGAAGGCATCCAGCGCATCCTGGCCGATACACGCTTCATCCTGTAGGCGCGGCCACCGGGCATGTGCGGCATCGCAGGCATCGCAGGACATCCGGCGCCCGGGGAGGCGGCCCCGGCCGTGGGCCGGATGAACGAGGCGCAGCGCCATCGCGGTCCTGACGCGGGCGGCCTGTGGTCCGATGCCGACGTCGCCCTGGGCCACCGGCGGTTGAAGATCATCGACCTCAGCAGCGCCGCCGACCAGCCCTTCCACAGCGCCGACGGCCGCCATGTGCTCGTCTTCAACGGCGAGATCTACAACTACCGCGAGCTGCGCACCGAGCTGGAGCGCCTGCCCGGCGCAGCACCGTTCCGCACCGGTTCGGACACTGAGGTGCTGGCCGCCGCCCTCGCCGCCTGGGGCACCCAGGCACTGGACCGCCTGCTGGGCATGTTCGCGTTCGCTTGGTGGGACCGCACCGAACGGAGGCTGTTGCTGGCACGCGACCGGCTCGGCATCAAGCCGCTCTACGTGCACGCGGACGGTGGTCGCCTGGCCTTCGCCTCCGAACTGCGCGCCCTGCTCGCCTCGGACCTGGTGCCACGGAAGCTGGACCAGGACGGGCTCGTGGACCATCTGCGCTACCAGACGGTGCACGCCCCCCGCACGCTGGTGGCTGGTGTGCGGATGCTCATGCCGGGCCACTGGATGTCCTGGCACGATGGGCGGATGGGGACGGGACGCTACTGGGACCTGGTGGCCAACGCGCGCCGCGAGGCCGCGGAGCTCTCGCTCGACAGCGTGCGGCGCGAGGTGCGCGAACGCCTCACCCGTGCGGTGGAGCGCCGGCTGGTGGCCGATGTGCCGTTCGGTGCCTTCCTCAGCGGGGGCATCGACAGCAGCGCGGTGGTGGGCCTGATGGCGCAGGTGAGCACCGCCCCGGTGAGCACCTTCTCGGTGGTCTTCGACGAGGAGGAGTTCAGTGAGGAGCGCTACGCCCGGATCGTGGCGAAGAAGTTCGCCACCCGCCACACGGCCATCCGGCTGCGGCCGGACGACATGTTGCGGCTGTTGCCTCACGCCCT
>JAEUSW010000161.1 GCA_016788285.1 Flavobacteriales bacterium | reverse complement strand
CCGCTGGTGCTGAACCCCGCCGTGGCGGGCGACATCGAGGGCGACCAGCGGGTGGCCCTCTTCCACCGCACGCAATGGCAGAGCGTGGGCAGCCCCTTCCGCACGCATGCGCTCAGCTACGACCTGCCGCTCTTCCGCGGGCGCATGCGGGGCCGTTACCTGGGCGTGGGGGTGCACGCCTTCAGCGACCGTGCGGGCAGCACCCGGTTCGGCGATACGCAGGGCAACCTCAGCGTGGCCTACGCGCTGCGCAGCGGGGAGCGCACCCTGATCGCGCTCGGGCTGCAGGGGGGCTACGGCCAGCGCAGCGCCGTGCTCAACGGCATGCGGTGGGACAGCCAGTACAACGGGGCGGGCCACGACCCCTCCCTGGCGAGCGGCGAGACCGTGGCCTCGAGCAGCAGCGCCTTCATCGACCTGGGCGCCGGGCTGCTGTGCCGGGGGGAGACCCGGGCCGGGCTGCAGTGGCGCACGGGCGTGGCCGTGATGCACCTCAACCAGCCCGGCATCTCGCTCTTCGGTTCGGCGGCGGACCGGCTGCTGCGGCGCTACACGGCGCATGCGGAACTGCGCATCGCCGGCGACCGCTGGACCTGGATGCCCAAGGTGTACGTGTCCCAGCAGGGGGCCGCGCGTGAGGTGATCCTCGGCACCTTGATGCATCGCCGCATCGGCCAGGACTCACGCTACACCACGGACAAGACCTCGAGCGCGTTCCACCTCGGGGTGTTCTACCGCTGGAACGATGCGGTGGTGCCCGTGGTGCGCTTCGAGCACCGCCGCAAGCTGGCCATCGGGCTCAGCTACGACATCAACGTGAGCAAGCTGCGCGCCAGCACGCACCTGCGCGGGGGCATGGAGATCAGCCTGCAGTGGGTGGGCGCCTTCAGCGACCAGCGACGCGTGCTGCCGAAGAGCGCGGTGCGCTAGCGGCGCTTGATGAACACGTACCCGCCCTTCTCCGCGCCCCACACCTGTGCGCCGGCGGCGTTGTAGCCGCGGTCCCAGCTGATCATGCGGTCGGGCAGCAGCGTCACCTCGCTGGTGGCGTACGCCGCCCCGCCGCGCTGGTTGGGGCAGTCACGTTCGTGGGTGCTGCCGACGTACGTGCCGCCCCGGCGGTGCAGGGTGATGGCGCAGCCGTCGAGCCGATCGAGGGAGTCCGGGGAGAGGAGGGCCAGCTTCGCGATGTCCGCGTACGCGCCGAAGAAGCGCTCGCCGCCCCGGATGGTGTGGATCTCGCTCGTGAAGGTGCTGTCGTTCACCTCGCTCAGGCGGTAGATGCGCTGGCGGTAGGGCTTCGCTTTGCTGCTGGCGGTGGCCTGTTCCACATAGAACCACGCGCCGTCCCTGCGTTTGGGCCAGATGCGCACCATCTCCAGCTCGATCTCGAAGTAGCTCGTGTCGGCCTGTGCCTGGGCGGCGCTCGTGTAGGAGCCGGCCATGGTCATGGCGAGCTGTTCGAGGGCGCGGGTGCGCTGGGCGTGGGCGGTGGTGTGAAGGGAGGCGGCTAGGACCGCGGCGTGGAGCAGGAAGCGGAGCATGTCCTTCAGATCGGTCCGCAAGCTAGGCTGGAGGCGACCTATCCCAGCCGCCCATTCCCGTCCACCGGCCCATCCACCCACATGCCGTGCTCCTTGATCAGGCCGATGAGCTCGTCCACCGCGTGTTCGCTGGGCACGTTGCGCTTCACCACCTCCTTCTCGCGGTACAAGGTGATCACGCCGGGGCCGGTGCCCACGTAGCCGAAGTCGGCGTCGGCCATCTCGCCCGGGCCGTTCACGATGCAGCCCATGATCCCGATCTTGACGCCTTTGAGGTGGCTGGTGCGCGCGCGGATCCTCGCGGTGGTCTCCTGCAGGTCGAAGAGCGTGCGGCCGCAGCTGGGGCAGCTGATGTACTCGGTCTTGCTGATGCGCGTGCG
>JAEUSW010000143.1 GCA_016788285.1 Flavobacteriales bacterium | reverse complement strand
GGCCGGGTCCACCGCACCGGAGGCCAGCACCCGCCACAGGGTGAAGGTCTCGTAGCCCAGGGTGTCCGCGTAGCCGCACACGTACACGGCGCTGTCCGGCGCGAAGGCCAGGCGGAACGCGCGGCCGTTGCTGCCGCTGGGGAGCGCCACGAGCCCGAAGGCGGGGTCCGTGCTGCCGTCGTCGAGCAGCCGGGTCAGGAACGCGCCGTCCTGCGGGCCGTTGTCCAGGTAGCCGCAGATGTACAAACGACCATCGCTCGTTGGCAGCCCGTCGTAGCCCGAATCGCCGTTGGGCATCAGGTCGACCTGAACGATGCCATCACCGTCGAAGGTCGGGTCCAAGGTGCCGGCCTGGGCGTTGGCGAGCACGGGCAGCAGGGCGAACGGGAGCAGGGCGAAGTGGTTCCGCATGGTGGTGAGCGTGGGAGCAAGGTAGGTCCATGTCCGCGGCGGATAATTCCTCCCTGTCGATGGCGATGTACAGGGAGCGGCCACCGGCCCTTCGCACCGCGCCGGTCCAACCGGAGCCGCTCCTCCATGCCCAACCCCCGCGCCTCCCTAACTTCGTGCCCCTCAAGCGAAAACGGGATGTTCGAGAACCTCAGTGACAAGCTCGAAAGAGCGTTCAAGGTCCTCAAGGGCCAGGGCCAGATCAGCGAGATCAACGTGGCGGAGACCGTGAAGGAGATCCGCCGGGCGCTGCTCGATGCCGACGTGAACTACAAGACCGCCAAGGACTTCACCGACCGGGTGAAGGCCAAGGCGCTGGGCCAGAACGTGCTCACCACGGTGAGCCCCGGCCAGCTGCTCACCAAGATCACGCACGACGAGCTGGCGGAACTGATGGGCGGGCAGGCGGCCGGCATCAACATGGGTGGCAACCCCACCGTGGTGCTCATGAGCGGCCTGCAGGGGTCCGGCAAGACCACCTTCAGCGGCAAGCTGGCCAACCACATCCGCAGGAAGGGCAAGCGCCCGCTGCTGGTGGCCTGCGACGTGTACCGCCCCGCGGCCATCGACCAGCTGGAGACCCTGGGCAAGCAGCTCGACATCGCCGTGTACAGCGAGCGGGCCAACAACGACCCGGTGGCCATTGCGCAGAACGCCATCGCCTACGCCAAGCAGCACGGGTTCACCGCCGTGATCGTGGACACCGCCGGCCGTCTGGCGGTGGACGAGGCCATGATGGACGAGATCACCCGGGTGAAGAAGGCCATCCAGCCCCAGGAAACGCTGTTCGTGGTGGACGCCATGACGGGCCAGGACGCGGTGAACACGGCCAAGGCCTTCAACGACCGCCTGAACATCGACGGCGTGGTCCTCACCAAGCTCGACGGCGATGCGCGCGGCGGTGCGGCCCTCAGCATCCGCAGCGTGGTCGACAAGCCGATCAAGTTCATCGGCACCGGCGAGAAGATGGAGGCGCTGGACGAGTTCCACCCCGACCGCATGGCCGGCCGCATCCTCGGCATGGGCGATGTGGTGAGCCTGGTGGAGCGCGCGCAGGAGCAGTTCGACGAGAAGCAGGCCCGCGAGCTCAGCAAGAAGATCGCGAAGGACCAGTTCGGCTTCGACGACTTCCTGGAGCAGATCGGCCAGATCAAGAAGATGGGGAACATGAAGGACCTCATGGGCATGATCCCCGGCGTGGGCAAGGCGCTCAAGAACATCGACATACCCGACGATGCGTTCAAGGGCATCGAGGCCATCATCAAGAGCATGACACCCGAGGAGCGCCGGAACCCCGCTCTCATCAACGGCAGCCGCCGCGCGCGACTGGCGAGGGGCAGCGGTCGCGGCATCGAAGAGGTGAACAAGCTGATGAAGCAGTTCGAGGAGACCCGGAAGGTGATGAAGATGATGGGCGACAAGACCAAGATGAAGGCGATGATGCAGCAGATGCAGCAGATGCAGGGGATGAGGAGGTGATGTAGGCCATGCGGTCCATCCCGGCGATCCTTCTTGCTGCCTTGGGTGTCCTTTGCTCCAGCGGGAGCCGCAATGGTCCGGGTACGCGGTCAGGCGCTCCGCGAACGGTCATTGATACATCTCTTCATGGCCATTCCGTCCGGGTTGGTTTGGATGCGGAGCGCCTGAAACGGGGTGTTCCGAATGAGGTTCAGATCGAGGTGGATGCGGCCTTGGGCGAAGGGTGGCGTGTGTTCACGAGAACACGGGAGGCTGTGTCCATATGGACCCGGTTTCGGGCAATTGGCAGGTGATCCCAGCGACGCCCACGGATGGTGTTCCCCTTTTCTTCCAGTTCACCGGGTGCGATGGTGTGTTGTTGGAGCCCAGGCAAGTGACCTGGCCTGCCGGTAGCTGACCATCCGGACCTCGACCTCGCGGGGGTCCTTCGGTCGGCCGTCGTTCGAGCCAGGCGGAAGATGATGGGGTGGTGTTTTATACGTATTCATATCGTAGCTTTGCCGTGCAGAAAAGTCCGCCATGGATGCCAAGCTCACCCTCAGCTTCGATGCCGCAGTGGCCGAACGGGCCAAGGCCTTCGCCGAGGCCAACAACATCAGCCTCTCGCGCCTGGTGGAGTTCATGCTGAGCAAGGTGACCGATGCCCGGTACCGCAGCATTGATGAGCTCCCGGTCAGCGATTGGGTCCAGCAGGTGGCGGAAGGGGAGGTGACCTACGTGCGGAAGAACGCCGCAGAACGCAACGTGAAGAAGGACTATTTGGAAAGCCGTCGTCGTAAGTAGCCTTCACCGCCAAGGCGCGATGAGGGCAAAGCAGAGCACTCCCTGGCGCGCTTGGTACCGCTGCGGTGAGCAGTCCTCCACATGCCTCCCACCCGCATCTTCCTCGACGCCAATGTTCTGGTGACCGTGCTCTGCAACGAGTACCCGCGCTTCACGGCCTGCGCCCGGGTGCTCAGCCTGGCCGACGACAGGCGCTTCGCTGTGCATACCTCGCCCTTGTGCCTGGCGATCGGTGCCTACTTCGCGGGCAAGAAGAACGGGAAGAAGCTGGCGCGCAAGAAGATCGCGCTGCTCGCGGGCAAACTGCAGGTCACCTCCATGGGACCCAAGGCCGTGGAGCGCACCATGGCCGATCCCCGGATCACGGACATCGAGGATGGCTTCCAGTATTTCTCCGCCCTGGAGGCCGGATGCACGTGCATCGTGACCCACGACCTCCGGGACTGGGCCTTCGCCACCGTGGAGGTGATGACCCCGGAGGACTTCCTGCTGAAGCATGTGGTGGTGCGGAAGTAGCGCACCTTTGCCCCATGTCCGGCGTCACCGATCCGCTCGAGCCGCTCAAGTACCCCATCGGTCGCTTCGTGCGCGGCACCAAGGCCTCCACGGCTGAACGCCGAAATGAGCTGATCGCCCGCATCGAGCGGTTCCCGGCCGACCTGGAGGTCGCGCTGCAAGGCTTGTCCGATGCGGACCTGGACACCCCCTACCGCCCGGGTGGTTGGACCGTGCGCCAACTGGTGCACCACCTGGCCGACAGCCACGGCCAGAGCCTTCATCGCTTCAAGCTGGCCTTGACCGAGGAGCGCCCGACCATCAAGCCGTACGTCGAGGCGCTCTGGGCCGAACAGGAGGATGCCCGCACCATGCCCCTTGAGCCCTCGCTGGCCATCATCCGCGGTTCACATGCCCGTTGGGCCGTGGTGATGCGGGCCATGACCGATGCGGAGTGGGACCGGAGCTTCATCCATCCCGAGCAGCAGCGCGAGATCAGCCTGGCGGAGGCTTTGGAGCTCTATGCCTGGCACAGCGCCCATCATCTGGCCCACATCACCCGATCTCCGGTGCGAGCGGTCCGACCGGCCTGAACGGGACCTCCGGATGAACGGGCCGCCCGGTGGCCCCAAGGCAATGAACGTCCGTGATCCGGACCTGTTCGGATCCGTCCTTCCGAACAGGTGCCCGGCGAGCAGGGGGCGCGTTGGAGGCGGCGCTCAGCGCTCGTCCTGATGCCCGGGGCATTCGTCGATGCGGAAACCCCGGGTGTCGAACGGACGTACGAAGCGCGCCAACGACCCGCCATGCGTGTGCTCAGCCTCCCCCTTCTTCTCGTCGCTTTTTCCGTGGGCGCGCAGACCGGCCCCGGCGGGGTGGGCTCCAGCGCCACCAACGTGCTGTGGCTGAGGGCCGATGCCGGCGTCACCCACAGCAGCGGCGCGGTGAGCCAATGGAACGACCAGAGCGGCAACGCCAACCACGCCGTCCTGCCGGGCACCATTCCCACCGCCACGCCCGCCTACGTCACCGGTTCGGTGAACGGTTACCCCTCGCTGGACTTCGACGGCAGCGATGACCAGCTCTGGGTGAGCGACCACAGCAGCATCGATCTCACGGCCTGGCACTTCTTCATCGTGGTGACCGCCGACCTCCTGAAGGACTACAACGCCTGGATGGTGAAGGGGAATGACGCCCAGGAGAACTACGAGATGTTGAGCTACACCGACGGCAACATCCACACCCCGACCTACTACACCGACGGCACACGGACGATCCCCAGCTCGGCCGGAGGGCAGGTGACCACCACCAGCTTCGATGTGTTCGAGTACAGCTACAACACCGCGGTCGGACGGGATGTGTACAAGAACGCTGGGAGCATCATCACGGACAACGAGAGCAAGACCCCGCAGACGAACAGCCACCCGCTCTACATCGGCAACGAGCGCAGCACCACAGGCCGGGTCGTGAACGGCGACATCGCCGAAGTGATCGCCTTCAACGCCCGGCTGAACGCCACCCAGCGGCTGATCGTGAACAACTACCTGGCGGCCAAGTACGCTCGGACACTGACCTCCGGCGACATCTACAATGAGGACGATGCCGGGTCGGGCAACTACGACCATGACGTGGCCGGGATCGGCCGCACGAGCAGCACCGACCTCCACACGGCGGGCCGAGGCAGCGGGGTGGTGCTCATTAGCAAAGCCGGTCACGGCGGCCTGCAGGACAACGAGTTCCTGCTGTGGGGCCATGATGGCGGCGCCCTGGGCACCTGGGGGGTGGGCGACCTGCCCACGGGTGTGCAAGGCCGCTGGCAGCGCGTGTGGCGCGTGAGCGAGGTGGATGCGAGCGGGAGCGGGGTGAACGTGGGCGATGTGGACCTGAGCTTCGACCTGAACGGCCTGGGGGCCGTGACCGCCTCGCACCTGCGGCTGCTGGTGGACACCGACAACGACGGGCTGTTCGCCGATGAAACGCCCATCACGGGGGCGATCAGCGATGGAAGCGGGATGTACCGCTTCGCCGGGGTGAGCGCCCTGCAGAACAACCGGCGCTTCACGCTGGGCACCACGAACCTCATCAGCACGCCGCTGCCGGTGGAACTGGTGCACTTCAGCGCGGATCCCGCCGGCCCCACGAGCGTGCGCCTGTCGTGGGCCACCGCCTCGGAGCAGGACAACGCGGGATTCACCGTGGAGCGCAGCACGGACCTGGAGGACTGGACCGCGGTGGCCCAGGTGGCCGGGGCGGGCGACGCGCAGACCCTGCTGAGCTACGAGGCCCTGGACGACCCGGCGCCGCCGGCCCTGTTGTACTACCGCCTGCGGCAGACCGACCTGGACGGTGGCAGCACGCTGAGCGCGGTG
>JAEUSW010000087.1 GCA_016788285.1 Flavobacteriales bacterium | reverse complement strand
GTAGAAGAGCGGTATGCTGCTGAAGTACTGCAGGAAGGGGATGCAGATGAGCACGGTGGAGAGCAGGAAGAAGAGGAACGGCCCATCCCGGTACGGCGACCCATTCCTGGTGGTGCGCGCGGCGCTGTTGTCATTCTGAGCCTGTGCGCGCGGCAGGCCGGTGATGAGGATCGCTGCCGCAGCGATGCACGTGAGCGCATCCACCCAGAAGAGCCCTTCGTAGCTCCAGGTGGCGATGATGAAGCCGCCGATGGCCGGGCCAAGGCTGAAGCCGAGGTTGATGGCCAGCCGGATCAGCGTGACCGCGCGGGTGCGCTGCTCCGGCGCAGCGTAGCTCCGTATGGCCACGAACAGGGCCGGCCGGAATGCGTCGCTGAGCACCATGAGCACGAATACGCCGGCACCAAAGGCCCAGAAGCCGCGTAGCCAGCTCAGGCCCAGGAAAGCCAGTCCCGAGGTGAGCAGCGCGCCCACCATCACATCGTAGAAGCCGAGCTTATCAGCGAGTTTGCCGCCCAGCCACGAGCCCACCACCGAGCCCGCGCCGAAGCAGCTCATGATCCAGCCCACCTCTTCCAGTGTGAGGCCCATGTCCTTGGTGAGGTACAGGGACATGAAGGGCACCACCATGGTGCCGGCGCGGTTCACGAAGGTGACCAGCGTGAGCAGCCAGATCTCGCGACTGAATCCGGAGAACGATTGGAAGTAGAAGCGGAAGGCCCGCGCAAGCGCGCTCATGCGGCGAACCTAGAGGCTATCTCCCCATTGCCCCTAAACCGTTTCCTTCGCAGGGATGACCACCGACCGCATCCGTTCGCATTTCACCGAGGCAGCAGATGTCCTCGCGCGATTCTCGGCCGACCCGGCCAACCTCGCCGCCGTTGAGCAGGCCGCCGCTTTCATGAGCTATTGCCTCAAGCAGGGCGCCAAGGTGATCAGCTGCGGCAATGGCGGCAGCATGTGCGATGCCATGCACTTCGCCGAGGAGCTCACCGGCCGCTACCGCGACGACCGACCGCCCATCGCCGCCCTGAGCATCAGCGACCCCAGCCACCTCACCTGTGTGGGCAACGACCACGGCTTTGAGCAGGTGTTCGCGCGGTTCGTGCAGGCGCATGGTCGCGAGGGCGATGTGCTGCTCGCCATCAGCACCAGCGGCAACAGCCCCAACGTGCTGCGCGCCGCGGAGGTGGCCCGCGAAAAGAGCATGCACGTCATCGGCCTCACCGGCAAGGACGGTGGCAGGCTGGCCGATCTCTGCACCGTGGAGGTCCGCGTGCCGCACCACGGCTACGCCGACCGCATCCAGGAGGTGCACATCAAGGTGATCCACGCGTTCATCGACCACATCGAACGGGAGCTGAACTGAGCAGCATGCTGGTCAAGGTCTTCGGCAGCGCGGTCTTCGGCATCAACGCCACCATCGTCACGGCCGAGGTCAATGTCACCAAGGGGGTGAAGTTCTACCTGGTGGGGTTGCCGGACAACGCCGTGAAGGAGAGCTACCACCGCATGGACAATGCCGTGCGCAGCTGCGGCCTCGATTTCCCGCGCGGCAAGCGCACGGTGATCAACCTGGCCCCGGCCGACGTCCACAAGGAAGGTTCGGCCTACGACCTGCCCATGGCCGTGGGCATCCTGGGCAGCACGGGCCAGGTGCCCACCGACCGGTTCGCCGACTTCCTCATCATGGGCGAGCTGTCCATGGACGGCGGCGTCCGCCCGATCAAGGGCGCCCTGCCCATCGCCATCGAGGCCAAGCGCAGCGGCTTCAAGGGCGTGATCGTGCCCAAGGAGAACGGTCGCGAGGCGGCGATCGTCGAGGGCCTCACGGTCTATGGGGTCACTCACTTGCGCGAGGTGATCGGCATCCTGGAAGGCGAGCCCACGGTGGCGCCCGAGCACGTGGACATCGCCGCCGAGTTCGCCGCCAGCAGCCGCTCGTACCCGGTGGACATCGCCGATGTGAAGGGTCAGGAGAACATCAAGCGCGCGTTCGAGATCGCCGCCGCGGGCGGGCACAACATCATCCTCATCGGCCCTCCGGGGGCGGGCAAGACCATGCTGGCCAAGCGGCTGCCCACCATCCTTCCGCCGCTGCACATCGAGGAGGCGCTGGAGACCACCAAGATCCACAGTGTGGCCGGCAAACTGCGCAAGGAGGACAGCCTGCTCAGTGTGCGCCCCTTCCGTTCGCCGCACCACACCATCAGCGACGTGGCGCTCGTGGGCGGTGGCAGCCATCCCCAGCCCGGCGAGATCAGCCTGGCGCACAACGGGGTGCTTTTCCTGGACGAACTGCCCGAGTTCAAGCGCACCGTGCTCGAGGTGCTCCGCCAGCCGCTCGAGGACCGCGTGGTCACCATCTCGCGGGCCCGCTTCACCGTGGAGTACCCGGCGAGCTTCATGTTGGTGGCGGCGATGAACCCGTGCCCGTGCGGCTTCCACAACCACCCGGAGAAGGAGTGCGTGTGCGCCCCCGGCGTGGTGCAGAAGTACCTCACGCGCATCAGCGGCCCGTTGCTCGACCGCATCGACATCCACATCGAGGTGACCCCGGTGCCCTTCAGCGAACTGAGCGCCGAGCGCAGCACGGAGCGGAGCGCGGAGGTGAGGCAGCGTGTGGTGCGGGCTCGCGAGGTGCAGCAGCGACGGTTCGCCGGCATCGGGCTGCACAGCAACGCCCAGATGAGCAGCCAGCAGCTGCGCAGCATCTGCCGCATCGACGAGGCCGGCAAGGCGTTGCTGGAGCGGGCCATGGAACGGCTCGGCCTCAGCGCCCGGGCCTACGACCGCATCCTCAAGGTGGCGCGCACCATCGCCGATCTGGCCGACAGCCCGGACATCCGCACCGAGCACCTGGCCGAGGCCATCCAATACCGCAGCCTGGACCGTGAGGGCTGGGCCGGCTGACGCCCGGCGTAACCCTGGCGCCGGTGGCGCGTATGAGGGAACGTCCGGAACGTCCGGGCATCAACCTCACCGCCGTGCGCACCACGCTGCTTTCCTTGTCCTCCGCCACCATCGCGGCCCTGCTGCTGTCCTTAACGGGCGCGGCCGCGCAGGACCCGGACCGCATCTTCCTGAACGAGCATCTGGAACGCACCACCGGCCGAAAGGCCATGTTCTATCGCATCTGGGAAGGGATGGAGGGCCAGTACTTCATCGGCCGCACCTATTCCATGGACGGCAAGCTGAAGGCCGAGGGCCGCTACCTCGACCAGCAGCTCACGGTCGAGCACGGGCACTTCACGTTCTACCACGCCAACGGTAAGGTGGAGAGCTCCGGGGACTACGCCGAGGGGCTCAAGGCGGGCGTGTGGCAACGCTTCGACCAATGGGGCCGGCCCCTCGCCGAGAAGGTGTACGACCCCGAACCCCTGGCCGATATCGTGTACACCCGCGCCCAAACGATGCCCAGCTATCCCGGAGGGGACAAGGAGCTGGTGCGCTACATCCGGTCGAAGGTCGCCGGGGAGGACGGGCAGCGGTTGAAGGCCCAGGTGACGGCCAGCTTCATCGTGGAGAAGAACGGGGAACTGTCCGAGGTGAAAGTGGTGAAGGGCGACGACCCCGCCCTGGAGGAGAAGGTCGTGGATGCGCTGCGGTCCACGCCGGCCTGGGACCCCGGCCGTGAGAAGGGTCGACCCGTGCGGGTGCAGATGCAACTGCCCGTGGAATTCTGAACGAACCAGACGCCATACCATAGGTGGAAGGCCTCGGGAACCCCGGGGCCTTCGCCATGTTCAGGGGGCCTGTGTCAGGCCTCCTTGCCGTGGCACTGCTTGAACTTCTTGCCGCTGCCGCAGGGGCAGGGGTCGTTGCGCCCCACCTTCTTCTCCACGCGAACGGGCTGCACCGGGCGCGGCGGCCCCGCCTGCGCTGGGGGCGGTGCCACGCGTTGCGGGGGCGGGGCGGTCCTTGGCGCGGCGCTGGTGCTGCTGCCGGCGTAGCTGGGCACGTCCGTGCGGCTGGTCTGCAAACGCTGCTGCGGAGGTCGGGGGGCCTGGGCCTGCTGCACGTTGGGCTGTGCGGTGGGCAGACCCGCCCCGCTGAGGAAGCCGATGACATCGCCGTTGATGCGCTCCACCATGTCCTTGAAGAGGTTGAAGCTCTCCAATTTGTAGATGAGCAGCGGGTCCTTCTGTTCGAGGCTCGCGTTCTGTACGTTGCGGCGCAGGTCGTCCATCTCCCGCAGGTGCTCCTTCCATTCGTGGTCGATCACCGCCAGGGTGATGTACTTCTCCACGCTGGCCGAAAGCTCCCGACCCTCGGACCGGTAGCACCGTTCCAGGTTGGCCACCACCTGCATGGTCTTGATGCCGTCCGTGATCGGCACCACGATGTTCTCGTACTGCGCGCCCTGGTTGAGGAACACATCGCTGATGACCGGAAGCGCCTGGCGGGCGAGCTCGTTGGTGCGACGGCCATAGGCGGCCAGCGCCGCTTCCATCACCTGGTCCACCAAGGTGTCGCGGTCGGCCTTCCGGAAGGCTTCGGCCTGCACGGGACTTTCGCAGTGCAGACGCCGGAAGAGCTCCAGTTGGAACCCTTCGTGATCACCGGCCTCGTGGTATTGGTCCACGATGCCCTGGGCCACGTCGTGGAACATGTTCAGGATGTCCAGCTTGAGGCGTTCCCCGAAGAGCGCGTGGTTGCGGCGCTTGTAGATCACCGTGCGCTGGCTGTTCATCACGTCATCGTACTCCAGCAGCCGCTTGCGGATGCCGAAGTTGTTCTCCTCCACCTTCTTCTGGGCACGCTCGATGCTCCGGGTGACCATCGCGTGCTGGATCACCTCGCCCTCCTTGAGGCCCAGGGTGTCCATCAGCTTGGCGATGCGCTCGCTGCCGAACAGGCGCATGAGGTCGTCCTCCAGGCTGATGTAGAACTGGGATGATCCGGGGTCGCCCTGGCGGCCGCTGCGGCCGCGCAACTGGCGGTCCACCCTGCGGCTCTCGTGCTTTTCGGTGCCGATGATCGCCAGGCCGCCAGCCTCCTTCACCCCGGGGCCGAGCTTGATGTCCGTGCCGCGGCCCGCCATGTTGGTGGCGATGGTCACGGTGCCCGGCAGGCCCGCGTGGGCCACGATCTCGGCCTCACGGGCGTGCTGTTTGGCATTGAGCACGTTGTGCTTGATGCCCCGCATGGTGAGCATCTTGCTCATCAGTTCGCTCACCTCCACGCTGGTGGTGCCCACCAGCACGGGCCGACCCTCGCCCTGCAGCTTCACGATCTCGTCGATCACCGCGGTGTACTTCTCGCGCTTGGTCTTGAACACCATGTCCTCGTTGTCCTTCCGGACCACGGGGCGGTTGGTGGGGATGACCATCACGTCGAGCTTGTAGATGTCCCAGAACTCCTGCGCCTCCGTTTCGGCCGTACCGGTCATCCCGGCCAGCTTGTGGTACATGCGGAAGTAGTTCTGCAGGGTGATGGTGGCGTAGGTCTGCGTGGCGGCCTCCACCTTCACCTTCTCCTTGCTCTCGATGGCCTGGTGGAGCCCATCGCTGTAGCGGCGGCCCTCCAGGATGCGGCCTGTCTGCTCGTCCACGATCTTCACCTTGCCGTCCATCACCACGTACTCCACGTCCTTCTCGAACAGGGCGTAGGCGCGGATCAGCTGGTTCACCGTGTGGATGCGTTCGCTCTTGATCCCGAACTCCCGCAGCAGGTCGTCCTTCCGACGGGCCTTCTCCTCCAGGGCGGCGCCGCTTCGTTCGATCTCCGCGATGGTGGCGCCCACGTCGGGCAGAATGAAGAACTGGGCGTCCTGCACGTCGCCGCTGATCAGGTCCACGCCCTTCTCGGTGAGCTCGATCTGGTTGTGCTTCTCCTCGATGACGAAGTAGAGCTCCTGGTCCACCTTCGGCATCTCCTTCGCCTGGTCCTGGAGGTAATGGTTCTCGGTGCGCTGCAAGAGGGCCCTGACGCCGGGCTCACTGAGGAACTTGATGAGGGCCGAGTTCTTCGGCAGGCCGCGGTGCGCCCGCAGCAACGCCATGCCGCCCCGTTCCTGGGCGTCCTTGTTCACGCTGCCATCGCCCAGCCCCTTGAGCAGCTCCTTGGCCTCGGCGAGCAGTTTGGTCACCAACTGCTTCTGCGCCGCATAGAGGCGCTCCACGCGGGGTTTGTACTCGTCGAACTGGTGCACCTCGCCCTTGGGCGTGGGGCCGCTGATGATGAGCGGCGTCCGGGCATCGTCGATGAGCACGCTGTCCACCTCGTCCACGATGGCGAAATGATGCTTGCGCTGCACCTGTGCACTGGGCGCATGGGCCATGTTGTCGCGGAGGTAGTCGAAACCGAACTCGTTGTTGGTGCCGAAGGTGATGTCGGCCAGATAGGCCTTGCGTCGCTCGGCGCTGTTGGGCTGGTGCTTGTCGATGCAGTCCACGCTCAGTCCGTGGAACTCGTAGATCGGCCCCATCCACTCGCTGTCGCGTTTGCTCAGGTAGTCGTTGACGGTGACGACGTGCACTCCGCGTCCGGCCAGGGCATTGAGGAAGACCGGCAGCGTGGCCACCAGCGTCTTGCCCTCGCCGGTCCCCATCTCCGCGATGCGGCCCTTGTGCAGGGCGGTGCCGCCGATCAACTGCACGTCGTAGTGCACCATATCCCAGGTGATGGTCGCGCCCGCGGCCGTCCAGCTGTTGCGCCAGATGGCCTGGTCGCCCTCGATGCGCACACCGTCCCTCACGGCGGCGAGCTCGCGGTCCATCGCCGTGGCCCTCACCCGAAGCTCCGGGTTCTCCTTGAAGCGGCGCGCAGTGTCCTTCACGATGGCGAAGGCCTCGGGCAGGATCTCGGCGAGCACCTCCTCGATGGCGGCCACCATGGCGGCCTCCAGCTTGTCGATGCGCTGGTAGCGTTCCTCGCGTGCGTGGATGTCCATGCCCGGTTCGGCATCGATCTCCGCCCGGAGCGCATCGGCCTGGTCCTGGTCCGCCTTGATCCGCTCGCGGATCCGCTCGCGCAGCGCGGTGGTGCGCGCCCGAAGCCCGTCATGGTCCAGTGAAGCGAGCTCGGCATAGCGGGCCTTCACCTGCTCGACCAGCGGGGCCACCTCCTTGAGGTCGCGCGTGGCCTTGTCACCGAAAATGGACTTGATGGCTTTGTTGAAGGCTCCGATCATGGCTCGATGCAGGGATGGTACCGCCTTTCGGGCCGGGGGGCCGGGCGGAAGCGCGCGAAGTTAGGGGTGTTGCGGCGAGCACGGACCATGCCGTCGGGCGTTCCACGCCGATCTGGCAGCCGGTAACGAAAGACCCCCGGGTGCACCGGGGGTCCTCAGGCGGGGTCGGTCCGCTCAGTACTCGTCCTCGTTGAAGAAGAAATCCTCCTTGGAGGGATAGTCCGGCCAGATGTCCTCGATGCTCTCGAACACCTCCTCGTCGTCCTCGATGGCCTGCAGGTTCTCCACCACCTCGAGGGGGGCGCCTGTGCGCATCGCGAAATCGATGAGCTCATCCTTGGTGGCGGGCCAAGGCGCATCCTCCAGGTAGGAGGCCAGTTCCAGTGTCCAATACATCGGGCGCGGGTTGCTCGTTCCGGTAAAACGGGCGCAAATATAACCGGATGCCCCACCCGCAGCCGGGTAGTTTTCAACCACCCGGCACGCCCACGGTATCCCCCGGCCTCAGGCCTTCAGCCACGCGGCTTCCATGGGGTTTCCACCACGTTCAGCCGCATGCCGATGTGCCGGGCAAGGACGAACAGCAGATCGCTGAGCCGGTTCAGGTATTCCACCACCAACGGAGGGGTCGGGGCCTGCGTCGCCAGCTCCACCACCCGCCGTTCGGCCCGGCGGCATACCGTGCGGCAGATGTGGGCCTGCGACACGCAAGGGTGGCCGCCCGGCAGGATGAAGTTCCGCATGGGCGGCAGCTCGCGGTCCATCGCATCCATCGCCTGCTCCAAGGCCTTCACATGGGCTTCGGTGAGGTGCGGGAGCTTGAACCGCTCGGCGTCGGCGTCCGAAGCGCAGGCCAGGCGCGATCCCAGTGCGAAGAGCGTGTCCTGCACGCGCTCCAGAAGGGCCCTGTGCTCTTCAGGGGCCTGGTCCCGCAGCAGGCCGAGGTGGCTGTTCAGCTCGTCCACCGTGCCGTAGGCCTCGATGCGGGCATCGTGCTTGGCCACGCGCTCCCCGCCCAGTAGGCCGGTCTCACCCTTGTCCCCGGTGCGCGTGTAGATCTTCATGGGCGATGGCGTTCTGTTCGTGTGGAGCGCCGGGAGGCCGGGCGCATGCGGTCAGTAGCGGGAACGGAAATGCTGGGGCGCTTGTTCGGTGCGGAAGAACACCAGCCCGAGGTCGAACAGGTCGATGGTCACGGTCACCCGGGTATGGGCCTTCACGGCCTCCCAGGCCTCCTCCATGCCGCGGCTCCAGTGGATGTCGTCCAGGATGAACAACGACCCGGGATGGGCCTTCGTCAGGCAGCGCTCGAACAGGTCCAGCGTGGCCGCCTTCTCGTGATGACCGTCGATGAAGACCAGATCGAGCCGCTCCATCCCGCGCAGGACGTCCGGGAGCCGCGTCCTGAACGCGCCGAGCACCGGCCGGATGTTGTGCAGGCCCGACCGCTCGACGTGGTGCTGGGCGATCTGGAAGGTACGCGGGCAGCCCTCGATCGTCGTCACCTCACCGTGCTCCGCGCCGAGGCCGAGGTAGAGGGTGGTGAGCCCGAAGGAGGTGCCCAGTTCCAGCACGGTGTCGGGTTCGAAGTACCGGGCCAGTCGGAACAGCAGACGGGCCTGGCGCGGGGGCTTCAACGCCGTGCGCGCCATGTCGGCCACGTGACGCACCGGTCGCTCCAGCACGCGTGAGCCGGCACCAAGGTCGTTCACCTCGATGGTGCGGTCGCTCGAGAGCAGTTCCTCGCGCAGCTGCTCGATGGCTTCGAACTCCGGGCGCTCATGGTCGTTCCTGAGCACCTCGGTGATCAAGGAGTACACGAACGGGGAGTGGATGCCATGCGGACCCCGTGCACGGACCAGATGGTTCAGGTAGCTGCCGATGCGCTGGAGGTGCTGTTCCATATGATCCGGGTCCACAAAGGTACCCGAGCGTCGGCACGACCGCCGTTCCTCCTCGGGGCGTGGGTGCACAGGCGATCGTGGGCGGCCTCGCGGCATGACGCTCGTCAGGTCCCGTGCCTCGGCACCGGTCCGACCTTCGCGCCATGCCGCAACAGGTGGGGGAGGTGGTGCGCTGCTACCACTGTGGTGACGTCTGTGGAAGCGATCACCTGAAGGCGGAGGACCATGACTTCTGCTGCCAGGGCTGCCATGCCGTCTACGGCCTGCTTCAGGAAAGCGGGCTTTGCGACTACTACGCCCTCAGCGAGCGGCCCGGGGCGAAGATGGAGCGTGAGGGCCAGGCCATGCGCGCCGAGCTGTTCGACCTTCCCGAGGTGCGCGACCGGCTGGTGGAGTACAGCGAGGATGGCATCACCCGGGTCACCTTCCACATCCCCCAGATGCACTGCAGCAGCTGCATCTGGCTCCTGGAGCACCTTCAACGCATCGATGCGGCCGTGCTCCGGTCCCGGGTCCGCTTCACGAGCAAGGAATTGACGGTCACGTTCCGCGAAGAGCGGATGAGCCTGCGGGGGCTGGTGGAGCTGCTACGCCGGCTGGGTTACGGTCCATCGTTGGACGGCCGTGGGAGGACCGCCACCGGTGAACGAGGGTCCGGTGTCCCGCGGATCCTGTACCTCCGGTTGGGCATCGCCGCCTTCGCCTTCGGGAACATCATGCTCTTCAGCTTCCCGGAGTACCTCGGCGCCGACGCGAGCGACGACCACTTGAAGCGGGGTTTCCAGTTCCTCAGCCTGGTGTTCGCCCTGCCGGTGGTGTTCTTCAGCAGCACCGACTACTTCCGTTCCGCCTGGGCGGGTCTGCGCACGCGCCAGGTGAACATCGATCAGCCCATCGCGCTCGGCATCATCGCGCTGTTCGCACGCAGTGTGTGGGACGTGGTGATGGCCATCGGACCGGGGTATTTCGACTCGCTCGCCGGCCTGCTGTTCTTTCTGCTCGTGGGCCGATGGTATCAGGCATACACCTACGGCGCCTTGAGCTTCGACCGGGGCCTGAACGACTTCCTCCCCTTGGTGGTGCTGCGCAGGACCGGTGATGCGGAGCAGCCCGTGGCCGTCGGTGACCTGCGACCGGGGGACCGGATCGTGGTGCGCGACCAGGAGCTGGTCCCCGTGGACGCGGTGCTCGTGGCGGGTGAGGGCCACATCGACAACAGCTTCATCACCGGCGAGCCACTGCCCGTGCGTCGCGCCGTGGGGGATGTGGTGAAAGCGGGCGGTCGCCAGCGCGGGGCCGCCATCGAACTGCAGGTGCTGCGCGCCTTCGCGGACAGCCATCTGAAGCGCTTGTGGGAGGAGCATGCCGCGGGAGCGGACCGACCGGGCATGCCGCGCCTCATCGATTCCGTGGCCCGGCGGTTCACCGTGGCCGTGGTGCTGCTGGCCGTGGGCGCCGGCCTGTACTGGTGGGGGCGCGACACCACCCAGGTGTGGCCGGTGGTGACCGCCGTGCTCATCGTGGCCTGCCCGTGCGCCCTGGCCCTCAGCATGCCCTTCACCTATGGGCATACCATCCGGCTGCTGGGCCGTCGCGGTCTCTTCCTGCGTGATGCGGAGGTGGTGGAGCGGATCGCGTCCGTGGACACCATCGTGTTCGACAAGACGGGCACCCTCACCGAGCGCGAGGCCCATGCGGTCAGGTTCGTCGGTCCTGCGCCGGACCCGGCGCTCCTGGCCTGCGTGCGAAGCCTCGCCCACAACAGCCTGCACCCGCTCAGCACCGTGCTGTTCCACCATCTCCGTGGGCACGCCGGCCAGGCGACCGGGGTGGCCGAGGAGGTCGGTGCAGGCGTCCGCGGCGAGGTCGACGGCCACGTGGTGCGGATCGGCTCGGCCACCTTCACCGGTGGCGAGGAACGCCCGCGGTCCAATGGGGCCGCCCATGTGCATGTATCCGTCGATGGGGCCCATCTGGGCCATTTCGAGATCAGCAAGCGCGCGCGAAGCGGCATGGCCGGGACGGTGGCGGCCGTGTCCTGCCTCACGGACACGTACCTCCTCACCGGGGACCTTTCCGTGGACAAGGACGTCGCCGGAGTGTTCGCCCCGCACCAGGTGCGCACCGGCTGCTCACCCGCCGACAAAGCGGTGTTCGTCCGCGGCCTGCAGGCCAAGGGGCGGCGCGTGATGATGGTCGGCGACGGCCTGAACGATGCCGGAGCCCTGCGCCAGAGCGACATCGGCATCACCGTAAGCGAGACCAGCGCCGCCCTCACGCCGGCCAGCGACGCGATCCTCGATGTGCGGGCCTTCGGCGACCTGCCCGGCGCCCTGCGGTTGGCGCGCAGCGCGCGTCGGATCGTCCGGGCCAGCCTGTTGCTCTCCCTGGGCTATAACATCACCGGGGTCAGCTTCGCGGTGAGCGGCCAGTTGACGCCCTTGATCGCCGCGATCCTGATGCCCCTTAGTTCGGTGACGGTGGTCGGTTTCGTCTCGCTGGCCGTGTGGATCCGGGCCCGCCGACTCGGTCTCAGTGCACGGAACTGACGAAAGTCAGTCGGCCCGGTGAGGACCGTCAGCCCCGGCGCATGACACGTCCGTGACTTTTGGCCCCGGACCGAGCCCCATGAGCGTCATCTTCCTCCTGATCGCGGCCAGCACCATCGTGGCGGTGGTGTTCCTGGCCGCCTTCACCTGGGCGGTGCGCTCCGGCCAGTACGAGGACGACCGGTCGCCCGCCGTGCGCATGTTGGGCGATGACCGGCCGGCCGCTCCCACCAACCCGTCGAACAACACCAAGTGAAGCGATGATCGAGCGTTTCAAGTATGACAACAAGATCGTGAGCGCCTACCTGATGGCCACGATCATCTTCGGCATCGTGGGCATGCTCGTCGGCCTCACGGTGGCCTTCCAGATGGTGATCCCCTCCTGGAACATCGCCGAGTGGCTCTCCTTCGGCCGTCTGCGTCCGCTGCACACCAATGCGGTGATCTTCGCCTTCGTGGGCAACGGCATCTTCGCCGGTGTGTACTACAGCCTGCAGCGTCTGGTGAAGGCGCGCATGTTCAGCGACCTCCTGAGCTGGGTGCACTTCTGGGGCTGGCAGCTGATCATCGCCGCGGCCGCCATCAGCCTGCCCCTGGGCCTCACCACCGGAAAGGAGTACGCCGAACTGGAGTGGCCCATCGACATCGCCATCACGCTCATCTGGGTCGTGTTCGGCATCAACATGTTCGGCACCATCCTCAAGCGCCGGGAGCGTCACCTCTACGTGGCCATCTGGTTCTACATCGCCACCTGGGTCACCGTGGCCATGCTGCACATCGTGAACAGCTTCGAGGTGCCGGTGAACCTCTTCAAGAGCTACAGCTGGTACGCCGGGGTGCAGGATGCCCTGGTGCAGTGGTGGTACGGCCACAACGCGGTGGCCTTCTTCCTCACCACGCCCTACCTGGGCCTGATGTACTACTTCATGCCCAAGGCGGCCAACCGGCCCGTGTACAGCTACAAGCTCTCGATCATCCACTTCTGGGCCCTGATCTTCATCTACATCTGGGCCGGCCCGCACCACCTGATCTACAGCTCGCTGCCCGACTGGGCCCAGAGCCTCGGCACCGTGTTCAGCATCATGCTCATCGCGCCCAGCTGGGGCGGCATGCTCAACGGGCTGCTCACCCTGCGCGGTGCCTGGGACCGGGTGCGCGAGGATCCCATCCTGAAATTCTTCGTGGTGGCCATCACCTGCTACGGCATGGCCACGCTCGAGGGCCCGCTGCTCAGCACCAAGTTCTTCAACAGCATCAGCCACTTCACGGACTGGACCATCGCGCACGTGCACGTCGGCGGCCTGGGCTGGAACGGCTTCTTCACCTTCGGCATGGTGTACTGGCTGGTGCCGCGCCTCTTCGGAACGAAGCTGTACAGCAAGGGGCTGGCCAACGCCCACTTCTGGATCGGCACGCTGGGCATCGTGTTCTACGCCGTACCGCTCTATTTCGCCGGGTTCACCCAGAGCCTGATGTGGAAGCAGTTCACCCCGGACGGCTACCTGGTGTACAAGAACTTCCTGGACACGGTGCTGCAGATCAAGTACGCCTACTGGCTGCGCGGTCTGGGCGGAACGCTCTACCTCACCGGCGCCCTGTTGATGGTGTACAACGTGTGGCGCACGGTGGCCACCGGACGGTTGATCAAGGACGAGGAGGCCGAGGCGCCGGCGCTCGAGAAGGCGTACGCAGGTGACAGCGCAGGCTACTGGCACCGCTGGATCGAGCGTCGTCCCATCCAGATGCTCGTGGTGAGCCTCGTGCTCGTGGCCATCGGCGGCGTCTTCGAACTGGTGCCCACCTTCCTCATCAAGAGCAACGTGCCCACCATCGCCAGCGTGAAGCCCTACACGCCCCTTGAGCTGCAGGGCAGGGACATCTACATCCGCGAAGGCTGCTACACCTGCCACTCGCAGATGGTCCGGCCCTTCCGCAGCGAGACGGAGCGCTACGGGGAGTACAGCAAGGCGGGCGAGTTCGTGTACGACCATCCCTTCCAGTGGGGCAGCAAGCGCACGGGGCCCGACCTGCACCGGTTGGGCGGCAAGTATCCCGACAGCTGGCACTATTACCACATGTTCGATCCCACCAGCATGAGCGCGGGTTCGCTGATGCCGGCCTACCCCTGGCTGTACGAGAGGCCGATCGACGTGGCCAGCACACCCTCCAAGATCCGTGCGATGCAGACCCTGGGGGTGCCCTATCCGGAAGGGTACGCGGACCAGGCGAACGCCGACCTGTCGGCCCAGGCCGATGCCATCGTCGCCAGCCTGAGGAAGGACAAGATCGAGACGACCCCCGAGCTGGAGATCGTCGCGCTCATCGCCTACCTGCAGCGCCTCGGCACGGACATCCGTTCGAAGGCACCTGCACAGGCCACCGCGGCGAAGTGACCACCCAAGGACACCAGCGGCCATGCTGAAGTTCATCAAGCACCACCTGAACACGATCGAGGGCGTGGACCTGTTCCCGCTCCTGGCCTTCGTGATCTTCCTGACGGTGTTCATCGCCGCCAGCCTGCTGGTGCTCACCAGCGACCGGCGCCGCATCAAGCACCTGGAGGAGCTTCCCTTCTCCGACATCCCCACCGACCGAACGCTTCATCCATGAAGACCATGACCTCCTGGAAGGAACGCCTGCTCCCGCTCGGAGCAGCCATGCTCAGCACCTCCGTGGCCTCGGCGCAGACCGCCGTCGCCGCCGCGCCCGCGCCGGCATCCATGGAGACCGTCTATCTGCTGCTGGCCGTCGCCGTGTTGCAGGTGGTGATCATCCTTTCGCTCTCAGGCATCCTGCGCACCCTGGGGGGCACCGGCACCGTGTGGGCCGACTACCTGAAGGGTCGACGCGCCGCCGTCGTGCTCGCGCTCCTCGGGTCCGTTACCACCGCCGATCTGCATGCGGCCACGGGCCTCACCACCACGCTCGTCACCGTCCAGGCCCTCATGTGGTGGATGATCGCCATCAACGTGATCCTGTTCGCCATCATCGTCGGACAGCTCTCCGTGGTGCGCGGCATGGCCCGGACGCTCTCGGGCAAGGAGGAGGTCGACACGCGGATGGCCGACGAGGGTCCCACCTTCGCCGACACCGTTCTTCAGCGCCTCACGCGCTCAGTGAAGGTCGAACAGGAGAAGGACCTGCTGATGCACCACGAGTACGATGGCATCCGCGAGCTCGACAACGTACTGCCGCCATGGTGGCTCTGGCTGTTCTATGGCACGGTGATCTGGAGCGTGGTGTTCCTGTTGAACGTGCACGTCTTCGATATCTGGCCGACCCAGGAGGAGGAGTACCGCCAGGAGATGGCCCAGGCCAAGGCCGAGGTGGACGCCTACCTCGCGCAGTTCGCGGGCATGGTGGACGAGACCAATGTGACGGCGCTCACCGATGCGGCCGCGATCGCCGGGGGGCGGGCCACGTTCGATGCCTATTGCAAGGCATGCCACGGCGGTGCCGGGGAAGGTGGTGTCGGGCCCAACCTCACCGACGACCACTGGATCCATGGCGGCGGGGTGCAGAACGTGTTCAAGACCATCAAGTACGGCGTGCCGGAGAAAGGGATGATCGCCTGGAAGGCCCAGTTGAAGCCTGCTGAGATGCAGGCCGTGACCAGCTACATCCTGACGCTGCACGGAACCGACCCGCCGAACGCCAAGGCCCCGGAAGGCGAACTTTGGAAGGAGGCCACCACCACCGCACCGGTGGACAGCGCCGCTGCCATCGCCGTGGACAGCGCCGCTGTGGCGGTGCTCAAGTGAGATGAAGGACCAGGCAGGGCCCCCGGCCGTCGACGAGAGCTTCCGCGATTCCATCGCGACGGTCGACAAGCAGGGCAAGCGGGTATGGGTCTATCCCAAGAAGCCCGCGGGCAAGTGGTTCAACCGCAGGGTGGCCTTCGGCTACACGCTGCTCGCCTTCCTGTTGGTGGGGCCGTTCCTGCGCATCGGCGGCGAACCGCTGTTGCAGTTGGATGTGCTCGGTCGCCGCTTCGTCATCCTTGGCCAGACCTTCTGGCCCCAGGACATCCACCTGTTCGTGCTCGGCTTCATCGCCAGCATCGTCTTCATCGCCCTCTTCACCGTGGCCTTCGGGCGCCTGTTCTGCGGATGGGCCTGCCCGCAGACGGTGTTCATGGAGCTGGTGTACCGCCGCATCGAGTACTGGATCGAGGGCGATTGGAAGCAGCAGCAGGCCCTGAACAAGCGTGCACTGGACACGGACAAGCTGTTGCGCAAGACGGCCAAGCACGCGCTGTTCTTCCTGGTGGCCTTCGTCATCGGCAACACGTTCCTCGGCTACATCATCGGCAGCGACCGGCTGATCCAAACCGTCACCGAACCCCCGGAGCTTCACCTGGGCGGGCTTGCGGCCATGTTCGGCTTTTCCCTGGTGTTCTACGGCGTGTTCGCGTTCATGCGCGAGCAGGTGTGCACCACGGTCTGTCCGTACGGTCGTCTGCAGGGCGTGCTGCTCGACCGCCAGTCGGTGGTGATCGCCTATGACCGCGTGCGCGGCGAACAGCGGGCCCACTTCCGCAAGGGAGAGGACCGCGGAACGGCCGGCAAGGGCGACTGCATCGACTGCAAGGCCTGTGTGCATGTCTGCCCCACGGGCATCGACATCCGGAACGGCACCCAGCTCGAGTGCGTGAACTGCACCGCATGCATCGATGCATGCGACCACATGATGGGCTCCGTCGGGCTGCCGAAGGGGCTGATCCGCTATGCGAGCGAGGCGGAGATCGCGGAGCGCAAACCGTTCCGGTGGACCACGCGCATGAAGGCCTACAGTGCGGTGCTCACCGTGCTGATCGGTGTCATCCTCGCCCTCATCGTGCTGCGCAGCGATGTGGAGACCACCGTCCTTCGGACCCCGGGCATGCTCTTCCAGAACCGTCCCGATGGTCGCATCAGCAACCTGTACAACTACAAGGTGGTGAACAAGACCTCCCGCGACATGCCCATCCGCTTCGTGCTGGAGAATGTGCAGGGGTCCATCGAGCTGGTGGGCAAGGAGATCGAGCTCCAACCGGCCGCGCTGGCCCAGGGCAGCCTGTTCATCATCCTCGACCCTTCGGCCATGAGCGGAATGAAGACCAGGATCAACATCGGGGTTTACGCGGGCGAGCGCCTCCTGGAGGAAGTGTCCACCACGTTCGTAGGGCCCATCAACACCAACACACCATGAGATTCAGCTGGGGAACAGGGGTCACGCTCACCATGATGGCCTTCATCGCGCTCATGGCGGGCTTCATGGTCAAGGCCATTCAGGAGCAGGAGCAGCTCGTGGCCGAGGATTACTACGCCCAGGAGCTCCGCTTTCAGGAGCGGCTGGACAAGCTGCACCGCGCGGGGACCGACCGTGTGGCTTTCCAGGTGGAGGGCGATTCGCTCCTCATCGCGTTCCAAGGTGACGTTCCGGCGCACGCCACCCTGCGCCTGCAGCGCCCGTCCGATGAGCGTGCAGACCGGGCGTTCGAGGTGTTCTGCCGTGCGGATGGCCGCTGCGCCGTACCCGTGACCGACCTTCTCCGCGGGATGTACAAGGCCGAGCTGGAGTGGACCGGACCCACGGGCACCGGGCTGGTCGAGGATCGGATCGTGGTGCCATGACCGCCGTGCTGATCCCCGCGGTCCTCCTGGGGGTGTTGGGCAGCGCCCACTGCGCGGCCATGTGCGGTCCCCTGCATGTGGCCGTGGGGCAGGGTGGCGCACCGGTGCGGACCACGGTGCTCCTCAACACCGGCAGACTGATCACCTACATGGCCATCGGCGCCCTGTTCGGCCTGTTCGGTCGCGGACTTGGCCTGGCCGGGTTGCAGCGGTTCGTGGCGATCGCGCTGGCCGTGGTGATGCTGGCCGCCCTGGTGGTGCCGGCCCTGGCGGCGCGTCTGCATCGTCCATTCGTCCCTTCGGCCTGGGTGGCGCGCCTGAGGTCCGCCGTCGCGCGCCGCCTCCGCCGGAGCAGCGCACCGGCCGTGCTGCTCACCGGTGCGCTCAACGGTCTCCTGCCCTGCGGCATGGTGTACATGGCCGTGGCCGGCGCGCTTGCTCAGGAAGGTCCGGTGGACGGCGCCCTGTTCATGGCCGCTTTCGGGTTCGGCACCTGGCCGGCGTTGTTCGCCGTGCGGCTGGCCGGCACATCCTTCGGGTCGCGGTTCAGGGCAAGCCTTGTGCGCTGGGCCCCCGCAGGTTATGCGCTCATGGCGGCGCTCCTGCTCATGCGCGGATTGGCGCTGGACATCCCCTACCTCAGTCCGCCCGACGTGGAGGTGCCCATGCGCATGGAGGCCTGCCCCTGACCAGGAGCACCAGCCGTGACGCGGCCGCGCCGCATCTCGCGCAGGAACCGGATCGGGAACACCAGCATGCCGAAGCACTCACCGTGCTCCCGGCCCAGGTGCTTGTGGTGCATTTTGTGCGCCCGACGGGCGGCCAGCAGATAGGGGTTCCGGGTATCCCGGAACCACCGCAGCCGGCGATGGATGAACACCTCGTGGACCAGGAAATAGGCGATGCCGTAGAGCAGGATCCCGAGGCCCATCCAACCCCACGGGGTGTGCGCTCCCAGCTGGCCGCCCAGAACGAACAGAAGCATGGAGGGCAGGGCGAAGATCACGAAGAACCAGTCGTTCCGCTCCAGTGCTCCGTGGTGGTCCTTGTGATGATGGTCCTTGTGCAGGGACCAGAGGAAGCCGTGCATCACGTACTTGTGCGTCGCCCAGGCCACCGCTTCCATGGCGACGAAGGTGGAGACGATCACCAACAGGGCCATCCACGTGCTCATGCGGCGGCTGTATGCGGATGACGCGCCTGTGGCGCCGGGAAGAGGCCCTCCAGCACATGTCGCCGGAACTCGAAGATCCGTTCCAGACGGCGCCGCACCACAAGCCGGTGCATCAGGTCGCCCAGCGGGCCCAGGGGCAGGGCGTATTCCACGCGGTCATGCATGCGGGTCCCCGCCGGGTCGGTCTCGAACCTGTGCTCGTGATACCAACGGGCGTAAGGCCCCCTGAGCTGGGTGTCCGCGAAGTGGCCGGGGGCGCTGACCCGTTCGATGCGCGTGAGCCACGGCAGGGGGATGCCCAGCAAGGGACGCACCGTGTAGCGGATGAGCTGGCCATCGTGCGCGGGGCGGTCGTCGAAGGGTTCGCGGATGCGAAGTCCCAGTTCCGGTGGCGTGATCAGCGCCAGGTTGCGCGGGGTGCTGAAGAACGCCCAGGCCTGCTCGATGGGGATCGGGAGCACCTGGGTCCGTTCCAGCACATGCACCTTCATGGCATCAGCCGATGACCTCGGCCTTGGGGTAGCGTTGTTTCCAGAACTCGAGGGCCTTGCGGCTGGCGAGCGTGATCACCGTGCGGGCGTCGAGGCGCACCTTGATGCGCTCGATCCCTTCGCGGACGGGTTGGGCCAGGATGAGGGCTTTCTTCTTGCGGGGCATGGTCGGTCAGTTGAACAGTTGTGGATGTGCTTCGGTTCGTCGTGAGCCCTCGCGCAGCGCTTCGGCGTAGGCCTTCAGCGCGCGTTGACGGGCCATCTCATGAACGACCATGGGCTGCACATAGTTTGCCGAACCCACTTCGGGCACCCAACGCTTCACATATTTTAACTGGGGGTCGAACTTCTGCTGCTGAAGGGCCGGGTTGAAGACCCGGAAGTACGGGGCGGCATCGCAGCCCGATCCGCTCGCCCACTGCCAGCCGCCATTGTTGCTGCTGAGCTCGAAGTCGAGCAGCCTGGCGGCGAAGACCGACCCGCCCCAGCGCCAGTCGATGAGCAGGTGCTTCGTGAGGAAGCTGGCCACCACCATGCGCACCCGATTGTGCATCAACCCCGTGGCGTTCAGTTCGCGCATGCCCGCATCGACCAGCGGATAGCCGGTGCGCCCCTGGCTCCACAGCCGGAGGTCGTGTTCATCCCTACGCCACGCGATACGGTCGTAGCCGGGCTTGATGGACCGCTCCACGGCATGCGGGTGATGCCAGAGCACCTGCATGTAGAACTCCCGCCAGATCAGCTCGTTCAGGTACTTGGGACTCACGCTGAAGGACCTGCGGACCAGGTCGCGCACGCTCACCGTGCCGAAGCGCAGATGAACGCTCATGCGGCTGGTGCCCTCGATGGCCGGGACGTCGCGCGTCCGTTCGTAATGGCGCAGCAGATCCTGGCTCACCTGGGTCGGTGGGACCTGCAGGTCCGTGGGAGCGAACCCAAGCTGTTCCAGGGCGGGCATGGACAACGGCTTCGTCCGGTGGAACCTGTCGGCATGGCCCCCGCTCGGGAACGCCTCCGCGAGCGCGGGCGTGAACAGGCTGCGCCACTTCCGCATGTACGGTGTGTACACGGTGTACGGGCCCCCGTCGTCCTTCACCACCTCGCCGCGCTCGAAGATGCTGATGTCCTTGAATGTGCGGAACGGGACACCGTGCGAGGCCAGCAATGCGCCCACGGCCTTGTCCCGTGCGTTGGCGTATGGCTCGTGGTCGTGGTTGACGGTGACGGCCTTCACCTCGAACCGGTCCAGCAGGCGTTTCCACACCTCGATGGGCCGTCCGTGCTCAACAAGCAGGGTGGACCCGTACTTCACCAGTTGGTCCTGCAGCCCGGACAGTGCGCGGTGGATGAAGTCCACCCGGCGGTCATGCCTGTCCTCGAGCTTGTCCAGGATGTCCGTGTCGAAGATGAACAGGGGCAGCACCTCACCATGCTCGCTCAGCGCGCGGAAGAGGCCGTGGTTGTCCTCCAGGCGGAGGTCGCGCCGGAACCAATGGATGCAGACGGCAGGGCGGGTCTTGGTCATCGGAACGGTGCGCTGGGCCGTGGGTCCGGCGGGATCATACCGCGTGGCGCAACCCGGCGCCACGACGCTCTTTCACCAAGGGCCAGCAGCTCTTCAGCCAGGCGGTGAACCGGTCGGGCCCCGTCCGCAGTTCGTGGTCCAGCTCCTCATCGGTCACCGCGCGCCAGGCCATCGCCTCGCGCGGATCGGGCCGCACGTCGCCGCTATGCCGCGCAAAGAGCACGTGGTCGAGCTCGTGCTCCACCAACCCGTTGCCCACCTCGGCCCGGTAGATGAAGCTGAACTGGTGCTCGATGCCCTGACAGAGGATGCCCATCTCCTCCCGCAGACGACGGGCGGCCGCATCGGCCAACGCTTCTCCGGGGCGTGGGTGGCTGCAGCAGGTGTTCGTCCACAGGCCACCGCTGTGGTATTTGCCCAGCGCCCGCTGCTGCAGGATCAGACGGTCCTGCGGGTCGAAGACGAAGACCGAGAAGGCGCGGTGCAGCTCGCCGCTGCGGTGCACATCCATCTTGCCGCGGGTGCCGATGGGCACATCCTGCTCGTCCACGAGCACGACCAGGTCCTTCAGGTCCCGAACGGTCACCATCAGAGCAGGCCGAAACTGTGGCGGAGATAGCTGGTGGTGAGCAGCGCCAGCTTGCGCCGATTGCGCACGCGCACGCGCTCGCGCAGGATGCGTTCGGTGGGCAGCGCCTTGATCTTGCGGAAGAGGTTGAGGTAGTACACGTAGGCGATGTACACCCCGAAGCGCGCGCCGCGCGGAAGCTGACGGATGCCCAGGATCGCCGCGTCGAAGTCGGCCGCGATGTCCGCCTCGATCGCGCGCTTCGTCGGGTCGTCCATCCGGCTCACGTCCACGCCCGGGAAGTAGGTGCGGCCCAGGTTGTGGTGGTCGTCCTTCAGGTCGCGCAGGAAATTCACCTTCTGGAAGGCCGCGCCCAGCCGCATGGCCGGGGTGCGCAACCGGTCGTACTGTGCCTGATCCCCCTCGCAGAACACCCGCAGGCACATCAGTCCCACCACCTCCGCGCTGCCCAGGATGTATTGCTCGTAGCTCCCGCGGTCGTGTGTGGTGTCCCGCAGGTCCATGTCCATGCTGTTCAGGAAGGTGTCGTACAGCTCGCGTTCGATGCCGTAACGGTTCACCACCTTCTGGAAGCTGTGCAGGATGGGGTTCAGGCTGATGCCTTCGGCGATGGCCGTGTAGGTGTCGTTGCGGAACCGTTGCAGCAGGGTGGCCTTGTCGTGGGCGTGGAAGGTGTCCACGATCTCGTCGGCGAAACGCACGAATCCATAGATGGCGTGGATGGGGTCGTGGTAGCGCCTGTCGAGGGAGCGGATCCCCAGCGAGAAGGACGTGCTGTAGCTGTATGTGGTATGCCGGCTGGCCTTCAGGCACACCGCATCGTACAGGGCGATCGTGTTCATGCGTGCATGCGTTGGAGGTCCTTGTCCACCAGGCCGGCCACCACCTGGCCGCTGATGATGGCCGGCGGCACACCGGGCCCGGGCACGGTGAGCTGCCCGGTATAGTACAGCCCGGCCACTTTGCGGCTCTTCATCCTGGGCTTCAGAACAGCGGTCTGCAGCAAGGTGTTCGCAAGGCCGTACGCATTGCCCCGGAACGCGTTGTAGTCCTGCTCGAAATCGGCGATGCAATAGCTGCGCTGTTGCACCAAGTGGCGCCGCAGGTCTTGGCCGGTGTGGCGGGTCAGGCGGTCGAGCACCAGGTCCAGGTAGCGCTGGCGCACCTCCGGTTCGTCGGGCAGGCCGGGTGCGATGGGGATGAGCGTGACGACGTTCTCGTGCCCGGGAGGGGCGATGCCCGGGTCGGTGACCGACGCGGCCGAGACGTACATCAGGGGCCTGCTCGGCCATTGCGGCGCATCGTAGATCTCACTGGCGTGCCGGTCCAGGTCCTCGTCGAAGAACAGGCTGTGGTGCAGGAGCTTCTTCAACCGGGTGTCGAATCCGAGGTAGAAGAGCAGGGAGGACGGGGCCATCACCCGCCGGTCCCAGTAGGAAGGCGTGTAGGCCCGGAGCTCTTCGGGCAGCAGATGTTGGTCCACGTGGTGGTAGTCCGCGCCGGCCACCACCACGTCGGCGAACAGGTCACCCTGCGCGGTGCGCACGCCGACGGCCCGCCCGTTGCGCACGAGCACCTGCTGCACCGGATGCTCGTAGAGGAAGCGAGCACCCTGCGCCTCGGCCACACGGACCATGCCTTCCACGATGCGGCCCATGCCGCCCATCGGGTACCATGTGCCCAGCGCCATGTCCGCGTAGTTCATCAGGCTGTAGAGGGCCGGTGTTCGGGCGGGTGTGGCCCCCAGGAACAGCACCGGGAACTCCATGAGCTGCCGTAATCGGGGGCTCCGGAAGTGGTCCGCCACGTGGGCGCGGAGCGAGCGGAACACCGCACTGCGCAGGATGCCGGTGATGAGCTTGGGATGCGCGTATTCGCCCCAGCTCAGGCTCGGGCGGTGCACCAGTTCGTGCATGCCCAGTTCATACTTCACCCCGGCCTCCTCCAGGAACCGGTCCAGTTGCGCGCCCGCGCCGGGCTCCACCTGCTCGAAGAAGGCGCGCAGGGCCGGCCGCGTGGCGGGGATCGACCACGCGTCGTTGTCGCCGAAGATCACCTGGTACGACGGGTCGAGACGCACCAGGTCGTAGTGGTCGCTCACGCGCTGCCCGAAATGGGCGAACCATTGTTCGAACACTTCGGGCATCCAGTACCAGCTGGGCCCCATGTCGAACACGTATCCGTTCTCCCGCAGCACCCTCGCCCGGCCGCCCGGCGTGGCGTTCTTCTCCACCACGGTGACGGAGAAGCCGCGCTTGGCCAGGTCGGCGGCCGCGGAGATGCCGGCGAAACCGGCACCGATGACGAGGGCGGAACGGCTCAAGCGGCCAGTGGTTTGTCAGTGAGCATGCGCATGAGGCGCTGCCGGGCCTGGTGGATCCGGCTCTTCACCGTGCCCACCGGAATGCCCAGGTGGTCCGCGATCTCGTGGTACTTGTACCCTTCATGGTGCATCACGAAGGGCTGCCGGAAGGTGGTGTCCAACTGGTCCAGGCTACGGTCGAGCTCCGAACGCACCATCCGGCTCTCCGCCGTGGCCGGGGTCTGCACCCGCCGCACCGTCGTCCGTTCCCGCTCCACGCTGTCCATCAGCACACGGGTGCGCTTCTGCCGGCGGTGGTCGTTGATGAAGGTGTTCTTCATGATCGTATACAACCACGCCTTGAGGTTGGTGTTCTCCTTGAACTTCTCCTGGAAGGTGAGCGCGCGCAGCGTGCTCTCCTGCAAGAGGTCCAAGGCGTCGTCGCGGTCCTTCGTCAGGCTCAACGCGAAGTAATACAGTTGCTGGCGGAGACCGACCAAATGCTGCTGGAACTCGAGGGTGGACATGTCCGTCTGTTTAAGGTTGTTGATCGATTCTTGGACAAAAGTAGGGGACGGGATGATCTGCTCCAACTATTTGTTGAACTATTTATCATTGTCGTTGAACAAAGCTGACCGAGTTGTGACAAATCCCGGATAATATCCTGATGGACAGGATGATATGGACCCCATGTCGCTGAAGAGGACGTTGTCGGCCGGTCTTTTTGTTCATCTATATGGGGTTGTTGTTGAACAACGATCGGGTCCCCTGACCAGCGGTCACCCCGTCCTCCACAGCATCGGCCGACACATGGGTCAGGATGGATGCCCCGTGCGGTCGACCGCCGCCGGTCACCATCGCACGTGACGGCAGGTCCGCTGCTGGCCTCTACCTTCGCGCCCGCTTCGCGGGACCGATCCGCGATGAAGGAAGCATAGCTCAGCTGGTTCAGAGCATCCCGCCTGCGGCGGGAGGGTCGCTGGACCATCGTGCAAGGCCTCCGCGTTCTTTTGGAAGCATAGCTCAGCTGGTTCAGAGCATCTGCCTTACAAGCAGAGGGTCGCTGGTTCGAATCCGGCTGCTTCCACCGACGACGTTCTTTCTTACTTTCGCGCCCCCGATCGGGACCTTAGCTCAGCTGGTTCAGAGCGCATGCTTCACACGCATGAGGTCACTGGTTCGAATCCAGTAGGTCCCACGAAAACCCCGCCCCGGCGGGGTTTCCTGTTCCTGGACGGATCGATGGCTGCCGGGCGCTCCGGACACCACTCCATCCCTCACAGGACCTCCGCCACCACGAACACGCTGCCGGTGATGAGCACCAGGTCGTCCGGCGCGGCGGCCGCTCGGGCGGCCTCGAAGGCATGCCGCACCGAGGCATGGACCTCGCCCGTCAGACCGAGACCCGCGGCAACCTCCGCCAGCGTCGCGGCGTCCAGCCCGCGCGGGATGTCGGCCTTGCAGAAGTGGTAGCGCGCGGTGGTGGGCAGCTGGCGCAGTGCGGGTCCCAGGTCCTTGTCGTTCACCATGCCCAGCACCACATGCAGGTTCCGATGGGGCGTGCGCTGGAGCTGGGCGCGCACAGTGGCCAGCCCGTCCGCGTTGTGCGCCACGTCGGCGATCACCACGGGCGATCGGTCCAGCACCTGCCACCGGCCCCGAAGCCCGGTGGTGGGCACCACGTCGGTGAGCCCGCGCACCACCGCCTCGTCGGGGATCCGCCAGCCGCGTTCGCGCAAGCGGTCCACCACGGTGAGCACCGTGCGGGCGTTGCGTTCCTGGTGCGCTCCGGTCAGCGCGGGGCGCACGGGCAGGGGACGCTCAGGGTCCACGTGGAACAGGGGGGCGCCCATGCTGGCGGCCCGTGCGCGGAACAGCGCGTCGACCGGCCCTTCGGCCTCTCCGACCACCACGGGGACGGCCGGCTTGATAATGCCGGCCTTCTCGCCTGCGATGGCCTCCAGGGTGCCGCCCAGCAGGTCCGCATGGTCCCATCCGATGTTCGTGATCACGGCCACGTCCGGGCTCACCACGTTGGTGCTGTCCAGGCGGCCTCCGAGGCCGGTCTCCACCACGGCGATGTCCACCTCCCGGGCGCGGAAGTGGTCGAAGGCCAGGGCGATGCTCCATTCGAAGAAGCTGGGCGCGAGCGGCTCGAACACGGCCCGATGCGCTTCCACGAAACGGACCACGTCCTGCTCCGTGATCATGGCGCCATCGACGCGCACCCGCTCGCGGAAGTCGGTGAGGTGCGGGCTGGTGGTGAGGCCGGTGCGCAGGCCGGCGTGCTGGAGGATGGCCGCCAGCATGTGGCTGGTGCTGCCCTTGCCGTTGGTGCCGGCCACGTGCACACAGCGCAGCCCGCGCTCGGGATGCCCCAGCGCGGCCATGAGGGCCTCGGTGGTGCGCAGGTCGGCCTTGTAGGCGGCCTTGCCCACACGGTGGAACATGGGCAGGCGGGCCTGCAGGTAGGCCAGGGTCTCCGGGTAGGTCATGCCTCCCTTATTCGAGGATGAACACGAAGGTCATCTCGCCCTTCTGTTCAGCGGCCGCATCGGGCTTCGGGGTGAAGGCGCAGGCCAGGGCGGCCTTGCGGGCGATGTTGAACAGGGTCTGGCTCGTGGTGGTGCTCTTGTCCAGGTTCTGGGTCACACGGGTCACCTTGCCGGTGCGGTCCACGAAGATGTTGAGCACCACCTTGCCGCCCTCGCTGGGCTTGTCGGTGATGTTCGGGCCCCGCGCCAGTCCGCGACCGCCCAGGCGGATGTCCCAGCCGTTGCCGTGGAAGGTGCCCAGGCCGTCGGGCACACCGCTGGGCACGCCCTGGTTGCCGCTCTGGTCGGAGCTGCCTTCGCCGCTGGTCCCACTGCCTTTGTTGCCCCACTGGTTCAACGCGTTCTGCAGGCCGGTGCTGATGGTGGGCTCCTTGGGCTTGGTGGGCTTGGGCGTGTCCTTCGGCTTCTCCTTGGGCTTGTCCTTGGGCTTGTTCACCTCCACGTCGCTGGCCTCGTCCGTGGCCACCTCCTCGGGCTGGTCCTCGCTGGAGGCCGCCGCAGCGCTCTGGCTCTGGTCGCCGGGGTCGGGGGTCTCCACATCGCCGCTGCCCATCAGGTCGGTGCCGAAGTCGGCCATGGCCACTTCCACCGTTTCCTCCGGAAGGGGAGGATCGTACTCGGTGAGGCCCACGAAGAGGAACAGCAGCAGCAGCAGGACGTGGACCACGATGGTGGCCACCGCGCCGGTGGCCCGGTCGCGCCGTTGCGCGTGGAGGGCCGCGGAGGTCATGGTGCGGTGGAGGTGGCGGGCGCTTCGGTGGGTGCGGCCACGGGCGTGGGCGCACCGGCCAGGACGATGCGCCACTTGTTGCGCTTGGCGATGTCGAGCACGTTCACCATCACGCCGGTGGGCACCTCCTGGGCCACGCGCAGCACGATGGCATCCTGGGCGCCATGCCGGGCCATCTCGGCGATCAGCGCCGGTTCCAGGCCGGCCGGGTCCACGGGCTGGCCGTTGAGCAGGGCCCTGTCCGCGCTCTCCAGGCGCAGGGCCACCTTGGGCGGCTCCTTGGACGGTTTGCTGCGCCCCTTGGGCAGGTCCACCGGCAGCGCGAAAGGGCTCACCATGGTGCTCACGATCACGAAGAAGATCAGCAGCAGGAAGACCAGGTCGGTCATGCTGCTGAGGCTGAAGCCCGCGTCGACCTTATGTGTGCTGCGGATCGCCATGGGTCACTTGGGCCGGGTGGCCAGGATCACCTTCCATTGATTGCGCTTGGCGATCTCCATCACGCCCACGGTGACGCCCGCGGGCACGCTCTGGTCCACATGGATCACCAGGTTCTTCTCGCCTTCCACGGCCGCCATCCGGTCCTTCAGTACACCTTCAAGGTCGAGGGGATCGATGAGCTCGTTGTTGACGCTGAAGTGCTGGTCGGCATCGATGCGCACGCCCACCTGGGGTTTCTCCTTCGTCTTGTTGGCGCTGATGGGCAGGTCCACCGGCAGGGTGGTGGGGCTCACCATGGTGCTGATGATGACGAAGAAGATCAGGAGCAGGAAGACCAGGTCGGTCATGCTGCTCAGGCTGAAGCCTGCGTCGATCTTATTGCTGGAGCGGAGGGCCACCGTGCAGGCTTACTTGGCGGGGGATTCCAGCACCTCCATGAACTCGATGGTGCGCGATTCCATCTTCTGGACCACCTTGTTCACCCGGGCCACCAGCAGGTTGTAGCCGATGTAGGCCGGGATGCCGATCACCAGTCCGGCCACGGTGGTGATCATGGCCTGCATCATGCCGCCGCTCAGCTGGCTCAGCTCCACCCCGGCGCCGCTCACCTCCATGGTGTGGAAGGTGACCACCATGCCGACCACGGTGCCCAGGAAGCCCAGCATCGGCGCTGCGCCGGAGACCGTCGCCAGGATGGGCAGGCCGCTCTCCAGCTGGTAGATCTCCAGCTTGCCCTGGTTCTCGATGCTCACCTCGATGTCCTTCATCGGCTTGCCGATGCGGTTGATGCCCTTCTCCAGCATGCGCGCCACGGGGGTGTTGGTGGTCTGGCACAGGTTGCGGGCACTGTCGACCTTGCCTTCGTGGATGTAGTCGCGGATCTTGGCCATGAAGTCCTTCTCATCGCGCAGCGCACGCCGGATGGCCATGCTCCTCTCGATGATGATGTAGACGGCCGCCAGGGACATCAGGCCGAGCGGTCCCATGATGTACCAGCCCCCCATCTTGATCAGCTCCCACACGGAGAGCGTGGTCTCCTGGGGTGCCACAGGGGTGGTGGCGGTCTGCTCCAGCACCTGGCGGGCCGCGTCGGTGGCGTCCTGGATCTGGGCGAAGAACTCGATGGGCATGCGGTTCGGGGTGTTTATGGCAACGCGGGGCGGGCCCCGGGCATTGTTCAGGTGAGCTGTTCGAGGGCGATGTCGAAGGCCGTGCGGGTGAGGTGCGTACGACCAGGGTGGCGGGCGTGGGTGCGCCGGAGCGCGTCGGCGATGCGCTCGCTGACGTCGCCGAAGATGGCCTGGTCGGTGAGCTGGGCGCCGTCCATCATGCAATAGGCGAACACGCGCGCCATGCCGCAGTTGGCGATGAAATCGGGGATCACGCTCACCCGGCCGTCCGCGTGCTCGGCGATGGGCCCGTAGAAGATCTCGGGGTCGGCGAAGGGCACGTTGGCGCCGCTGGCGATCACCTCCAGGCCCGCATCGCACAGCGCGTCCACCTGCGTCCGGGTCACGAGCCGGCTGGCCGCGCAGGGCAGGAAGACCTCGGCTCCGCAGGACCAGATGCGGGCATCGGCCTCGGCGTGCGAGAGGAGCGCGTCGCTCCGCAGCGCATTGCCGTCCTTGCGCAGGAAAAGCTCGCGCACGCGCCCCGGGCTCAGGCCGTCGGGCTCCACGAGGCCGCCGTTGCGGTCGATGATGCCGACGATGCGTGCGCCGTCGCGGCTCAGGTAGTAGGCCGCTGCCGAGGCCACGTTGCCCCAACCCTGCACCACCACGCGTTTGCCCTGCACGTCGCCGCCGTAGATGCCATAAAAGTGGCGCACGCTCTCGGCCACGCCCCAGCCGGTGATCATGTCGGCCACGGCGTAGCGGCCCACCTCGGGGGTGAAGGCCGGGTCCTCCACCACCTTGCTGACGCCCGTGCGCAGCTGGCCGATCACCCGCACCTGGCGTCCGGTGTCGCCCGGATTGGTGCCGTTCACCACGCCTTCCTGCGGGTGCGCCAGACCGAAGCGCTCGGTGATGGGGATCACCTCGTGCAGCTCGTCCACGTTGAGGTCGCCGCCCGTGCCATAGTAGTTCTTCAGCAGCGGCATCACCGCGCGGTACCAGCGCTCCAGCACTTCGGCCTTGCGCGGGTCGGCCGGGTCGAAGTCGATGCCGCTCTTGGCGCCGCCGATGGCCGGACCGCTCACGGTGAACTTCACCTCCATGGTCTTCGCCAGGCTCTCCACCTCGCGGCGGTCAAGGCCTTTGCGCATGCGGGTGCCGCCGCCGGCCGCACCGCCCCTCAGGCTGTTGATCACCACCCATCCCCGCGCCCCGGTGGGCGCATCGTTCCACTCGAACACGATCTCGGGTGCGCGTTGCTCGAACTGCCGCAGGGTCTCCTTCATCAGGGCGGTGCCGCCAGGGTGCGGCGCGGCCAAAGGTATGCGGCCACCTTCGGGCCGTCCGATGCCTCGGCGGCGCTCTTCCAACCCGGGCTGTTAATAGGGCAGGTACCCCGCGCCGCCCGTACTGTCCCGCCGCGCTCCGGTCACGGTGGCCAGCGCGTTCACCTCGCCCCGCCAGCGCAGCAGCCCGAGCAGGGCGAACAGGTAAGCCTCCTTGAAATCCACCAGCAGGGGCTCGGGCACGCGCAGGTCCGCGTCGCTCAGGGCCCGCATCCGGGCGAGCAGGTGCGTGTTGTGCGCCCCACCGCCGGTGACCAGCACGTTGCGCACGGCGTGGCGGTCCAGCTCCGCGGCGATGCGGCGGGCCACGTGTTCGCTCACGGTGCGCAGGCGATCGGGAAGTGGCAGCTCCGGCGCGTCGATCAGGGGCCGCATCTCCGCCTCGAACCACTCGCGCCCCAACGAACGCGGCGAGGGCTGGCGATAGAAGGGGAGGGCCTCCAATGCCGCGAGCAGGTCTTCGTTCACCGCGCCTTCACGGGCCAGGGCACCGTCCGCGTCATACGGCCTGCCGGCCTGCCGGGCCAGATGGTCCAGCGCCTGGTTGCAGGGTCCGATGTCGTAGCCCACGGTGCCCGCGCGGTGCACGGCCAGGTTGGCGATTCCGCCCAGGTTCAGGAAGGCCTCCTGCCCGGGGAAGAGCAGCCGTTCGGCGAGGGGCACCAGCGGCGCTCCCTGGCCGCCGAGCGCCACGTCCATGGTGCGCAGGTCGCACACCGTGGTGATGCCCGAACGCGCGGCGATCCGCGCCCCGCAGCCCAGGGCCGTGGTGAGGCCCTCCTCCGGGCGGTGGAAGAGCGTGTGGCCGTGCGAGCTGATGAGGTCCACGGGCCGTCCGTCCGCCAGGGTCCGGCAGGCGTCGCCGATGTGGTCGCCCAGGTCGCGGTGCAGGCGGGCGGCCTCCAAGGCGGTGGCGTCCATGGCCCGGCGCAGGCGCTCCAGCAGGACAGGGGGGAAGGGGACGGTACGCGCCTGCTCGATGCGGCCCTGCCAGTGGTCGCCGATCCGCTCGAAGCTGCACAGGGCCAGGTCCAGGCCGTCCAGCGAACTGCCGGACATCACCCCGATCACCCGGGCCGGACGGCCGGCATCGCCCACCATGCCGGCAAAGGTATCCGCGTACCTTTGCGCCCCGCACCAGCGGCCACACCCACCCAGCCATGGACGTGCTCTCCGGAACGACGATGAACTTCGAGCTCACCGAGGAACAACTGGCCGTGCAGGCCGCAGCGCGCGACTTCGCCCAGAACGTGCTGAAACCGGGGGTGATCGAGCGCGACCGGGAGCAGCGCTTCCCGAAGGACGAGATCAAGCAGCTCGGCGAACTGGGCTTCCTGGGCATGATGGTGAGCCCGGAATACGGCGGTGGTGGCATGGACACCGTGAGCTACGTGCTGGCCATGGAGGAGATCAGCAAGGTGGACGCCAGCTGCTCGGTGGTGATGAGCGTGAACAACAGCCTGGTGTGCTGGGGCCTGGAGACCTTCGGCAACGAGGAGCAGAAGCGGAAATACCTGGTGCCCCTGGCCAAGGGTGAGCGGATCGGCGCTTTCTGCCTCAGCGAGCCCGAGGCCGGCAGCGATGCCACCAGCCAGCGCACCACCGCCATCGACATGGGCGACCATTACCTGCTCAACGGCACCAAGAATTGGATCACCAACGGCGGCACCGCCAGCACCTACCTGGTGATGGCCCAGACCGACGTGGCCAAGGGGCACAAGGGCATCAACTGCCTCATCGTGGAGAAGGGCATGCCCGGCTTCACGGTGGGCGCCAAGGAGGACAAGCTGGGCATCCGCGGCAGCGACACCCACACGCTGATGTTCCAGGATGTGAAGGTGCCCAAGGCCAACCGCATCGGCGAGGATGGCTTCGGCTTCAAGTTCGCCATGAAGACGCTGAGCGGTGGCCGCATCGGCATCGCCGCCCAGGCCCTGGGCATCGCCAGTGGCGCCTACGAACTGGCCCTGGCCTACAGCAAGGAGCGCAGCGCCTTCGGCAAGCCCATCCACCAGCACCAGGCCATCGCCTTCAAGCTGGCCGACATGGCCACGGAGATCGAGGCCGCGCGGCTGTTGTGCCTGAAGGCCGCCTGGCTGAAGGACACCCACGGCAACTACGAGATCGCCGGCAGCATGGCCAAGCTCCTCGCGAGCGAGGTGGCCATGCGCACCACGGTCGAAGCGGTGCAGGTGCACGGCGGCTACGGGTACGTGAAGGAGTACCACGTGGAGCGCCTGATGCGCGATGCCAAGATCACGCAGATCTACGAGGGCACCAGCGAGGTGCAGCGCATCGTGATCGGAAGGAGCGTGATCGGCTAGAGCGCCGGTGGATCACTCCAGCACCAGGTTCGTGCCGGCCAACCAGGTGTTCGGATCGGCCAGGTGGAGGTGATACAGCCCCGCGCCCATGCCGCTGACGTCGATCGCGTTGATCCCGTGGACCACGCGCTGCTCGCTGATCACTTGGCCCTGTGCGCTCACCATCACCAGCCGAAGGGGCTCGTGGCCGTGGGCCGCAGGAAGGCGGACCTCTACGGTGACCTGACCGCCACTGGCGACCGGATTGGGGTACACGCGCAGAGCATCGCTGAGGTTGGTGACCTGGCTCTCGATGCCGGTGATGATGTGGCAACCGGGTTGCACGCAGCCCATGCTATCCACCTTCAAGACCCACACATCCTGCGAGGCACCGGGCGGGTCGTTGCCGCTCATGCTCTGTATCATCACACCAACAGCAGCGAAACCACCGTCTGACGTTGGGGTGACATCATTGAAATATCCGATCCCGTCGTTCATGATGCTGTCCGTGTACCAATAATGCCGCAACCAGAGGCTATCGCCTTGGCTGTTGGTGCGGCACAGGAAACCATCGAAGAACGGGTTGATGGGAGTGCTATATCCGCAGGCGATCAGATCTCCACCCGGAACGATTTCCTGCACATCCAAGATCAGGGCACTATGAGTGGCCACATCGTATTCTTGGGACCAGAGTATGGTGCCGGTGCTATCCACCTTGACGAGCTGAGGCCTTTGGTCGGTGCCATTGCCAGTTGGTTTACCACTGCCATATACAAAGCTGCCATCGGCCAGGGTGAACAGGTGGGCCTGTCCCAGGTCATCGTACGGGGTACCATTGGTAAAGGACCAGATCTCATTGCCCACGCTGTCCACGCGTAGAAGCCAAGGGTCATAGCTGTTACTGCCCACCCCTTTCACGCCGCCGATGTAGTACGTGTTATCCGGTCCGCGTTCAATGCTCCAGAAGTAATCGTCATAGGCAGTAGTTCCGAATAGTTGCGACCACTCCAGTTGCCCGGCACTGTCGGTCTTCAGGACAAAGGCCTGGATGTCATTCCCTATGAGCGCATCACCGACCAGAACGAAGCCACCGTCATGTGCCTTGTTCATCTGTCTAACGATGTACTCTGGAAGGGAAATGATCTCCGCATAGGACATAGCTTGGCCGTTCGCATCGAACCAGTACAGGGCAGGTAGATCGACCAAAGTGGTATCCCAGGTGCTTCCTCCGATCACAAAATGTCCATCACTCAATTGCACCATGGAGCGACTCTGTCCATTGTAGCTTGACTTGAATGGCACGTTCATGTTACTCACTGAATCGTATTCGCCCACGCTGTCCAGGATGATCAACGTAACGGCGGAACTCCAGACAACCGTATCCTGGTCCCATTCCCCTACACATGAAAGAACGATGTTGCCGTTATCCAACTCTAAGATGCCACGACCTAATTGTGCCCATCCCGAGGATATGGTGTCCAGTCTGAGGTGGAAAGCTTGGCCTTCTGATGGGGAGCAGAAGCTCCCCATCAGAAGGCCACAAAGCCCCCAGCGAACAGCAAATTGCTGCATCGCTTAGCGGATCACCGTGAACTTCGCCGAGCCGACAAGCACACCTGTGCTGCTCAGGACCGCCTGATATAGCCCCGGGGCCAGGTCGGATGGAAGTTCCGTAATACCGCTCGATCGCTCCGGTCGCTTTTGCCAGATGATCCTTCCCCTGGCATCATATACCTGTAGCTCAGCAGCACCCAAGCCCTCTGGTAAGGTGTAGGTGATGAAGGCCGCCCCCTGGCTGGGGTTGGGGAATATTTCCAAGTATTCCGGCTCGGTCATCTGCGCACCTGCCTGTGGCATATGCTGCAGCGATCGGGTCATGTTTGGCAGTACCACGTTGGCGGCAGGCCGCCCTGCGGCTGCAGTTGCCAACCACGCTTTCGCGTTGCTGCTGCCCGGCCCGCTACCCGCTGCGATCGCGGTCAACTGCGCTTCCTGCCCGGGGTCCAGAGCCTCCATATCGAGGCCATTCTCCAGTTGGTACAGGTAAAGGTCCTGTACCTCCCACCATGCGGTGTGATCGACGGCCAGTGCAGCGTTGACACAGGCACGGGCGCCGGCCAGGTCGTTGTTGGCCAGGTGCAGGAGCATGATCTGTTCGGCACTGCCTTCCACGGGGTACTGCTGGTGCAGGGCAATGGCTTCGGCATAGGTGACCGTGGGCACTTCTTCATAAGCTCGGCTGGTGTACGCCTGCAATGACCGGGTCTGTTGCATCCGCCAATAGCTCAGTTCGCTCTGCTTGATCATCTGCATGCTCATACCGCCCTGTTCGTTCGCCACCAACTGTTTGTAGTAGGGCATCAGCGTGCTGTGCTCAAGCATTGCCATCACCGGCGGCTCCAAGGGGCTGTTGGCGATCAGCGCCTGGGCCAGGTGCCAGGGGTTCATGTCCCCGATCCGTTCGAAGACCTCCTTCCATACCTCATCGCTCACCTTGGGAGCCACCATCATCAATTGGTTGCGAATGGCATAGCTGCCGTTCGCTGGATCGGTCACAAAGTCTTGCAGGCCATCCGGATCGCCGCCATCGGACCAGTCGTCGTACACCGCTTTCAGCAGGGCGTATTCACCGGCTGCGTTGGCTGCGGCTGCGGATTGATCACCCGCCGAGGCCATCATCAGGTTTTGAGGTCCAGCGCAACCATTGTAGGGCTGGAATGTATTACTGTTGATCGAGGAGCTCAACGGGAATGACATACACGTTGGAACCACCTCCACTGTTGGATCTGGCGCATGGTGATGGTAGGTGAAGATGTTGATGCCTGTGGCTCCGCCATCGTTGTAGAAATGCTGTTCCCCAGTACAGTTCAGAGCGAAGGTGTTGCCTGCCGGGTCGGGTATCGGGAACGTTGCGCCTTGCTGCGGTGATACCGTCACATTGCCCCCGGTAAAGGCGATGTCGTAGGCATTGTCCACAAAGCTGCTATACTGGTTGCACCGGAACTGCAGGCCGCTGTTGCTGCCTTGTATGGTGGTGCCGGCACTTTCAATGCCCGCACAGTTCAGGCAGTCGAAAGCATCGTAGCGGTTGTTGGTGTAGGTATTGCTGGTGGAGCCGATGTTGTTGAACGTGCTGCCTACGCAGGGGTACGTGTTGGTGCCTGGTACCGCAGAGAACCAATTGTCCTCAAAGAGAATACTGCTGGTACCTTCCAGGTAGGTGCCATAGACCGGCGCACCGAAGCCTTGGCCGACCATGTCCAGATCCGGTTCCTTGAAGTCACACCCGACCACACGGGCGTTAGCCGATCCCCAGATGCCCAGGCCGTGGCCACAATCGCCAAAGTAGGCGTTGTACACATAGACAGGCTTCCCATTGCTGTTCGCAGCAAGGCATCCAGCCTGAAGGGTGCCGAACGTCGGCGTACGGGGCATCGCCGGATCGCCATTGTTCTGGTCCACGACCCGGAGATCGGTGTTGAAGCTCTCTATCCCAACGCCCCAAGCCGCCACATCAGCCCCGTTGATTCCGGTATCGCTGTTCTCAAAGACGCAACCCCGCACCCAGGTACGCGGGTAATTGCTGACATGGAGATGCACCTTGGGGGTCTTGTCGGCATAGTTGAGCGGCCCGGTGGTCAGGAAATCGCATTCCCAGAACTTGGTGACCGTGAAGTCATTCGCGCAGCCGCCGCCGCAACTGTACGGCCTGAGGACCACATCGTGGATGTTGTTCTCGAAGACGGCATTGGCGCAGATCACCCGGGCACCGCGCTGGGTGGCCGTGCTGCCGATGGGGTCGTTGATGTCGGCGTTGGCGGCCAACACCCCCACGAAGGCGTTGGTGATGGTGGCCCCGGTGGCCAGTTCCACGGTGGCCTGGTTGCCCGGGCTCTGCGCCAGGTTGGTGTTGCCCAAGGCCATGATGCCATCCCACATGCCATCGCCGCAGGGGCCGATGTTGGTAAGCGTGGCGCCCTGCACCACCACCAATTTGCCGCCCGGTTGCACCACGAGGTTGGTGGTGTAGCCCACGCGGCGGCTGTCCGCGAAGCTGATGGTGGCGCCGTTGTTGATCGTGAGGGTCTTACCGGCCGGGATGACGACACTGCCGCGCACGTTCATGCTGGTGCTCCACGTGGTGTTGGTGGCGGTGAGGGTGTAGACGTTGGACGGGTCGTACGGGTACAGCGCATGGAAGGCGGTGTAGAGCTCCGGGTCGCTTTCGCAGCCGTGGAACTTGATTAGGAAACCGTCCTCCCAGGTGTGGCCGGTGTTGCCGCACACCACCAGGCCCTCGTCATCGGCTTCCACCACTTGGAAGCTGCATTGCCGCTGCCGGTAGTTATCGGGGTCGCAGGTCGGCGTGGTACCGGCCACGTTGTCCGCATCCCACGTGCCTTCCCAGTTCACGCTGCCGTCGGCGAGGTCCAGTTCGGCCATATAGCTGTCGCTGAGCCAGTGGCCCCATTCGGACAACCCCGCACTCGGCCAGTTATGCTCATCCGGGGTGTTGGGGTTGTTGTCGTGGTCGATGGTGTACGTGTTGTTGAGGCAATCCTGGATGTCCTGGCTCAAAGCGGACCACTGCAACGGAGTGGTGCTTTGGGTGCTCTTGGTACAGGAGATGACCACATTGCCGTTGGCGCGTTGCCGGGCGGCCATCAGCAGGTCATAGCCGCGCATGGGGCCCAGGTTGGCTGGGGCGGGCCAAAGCTGGTCGCCGTTCAGGTCCATGCGATACACCCGGCCGGTGGCCTCGTGGTTGAACTGGGCCCCGTAACCGCCCGTGAAGTCCGTGAGCACCGGCCAGATGATGCTCGTGTTCGGTCCATCCACGGCGAATTGCACCCGGTTGGCGCTGCACGGAGCGTTCGCCGCCAGGCCATACTCGCTGGCGTTCACCCCCGTATCCTCGAACCAGGTCGGCGTTGGTCCATTGCCGTCGAAGTACAGCAGGTAGGCCGAGAAGCTGATGGGTTGCCCACCTGTGTCGTACTGCCACCGCATTCCGGTGATCGCGTATCGGTCCTGGGCCGGATCCGGGTGGCGGGCGATGTGGAAGGCCTGGCTTTCAAGAAAACCGGCATCCGGCAACAACGTGCCCAGGTAGGCTTCGTCCATCACCACGTTCCAGTTGAGCATGCCGTTCGCGTCCAGGTCCACCATGAAAGGTCGTTGGGCCAGAGCGGGATCGCCGGTGCCTGCACGCCGGTAGCCCACCACGCGGTAGCCGCCGGAACCATCGGGGTCCGTCTCCACCAGCGAATAGCCGAACGTGCGTCCATTGCGAGCGAGCTGCGGATCGGGGTTGCTGCCGTAAGCGTGGTTCCAGATCACGTGGCCGTTGCTGCGGTCGATCTTCAGCACCACCATCTTGCCTTGTTGAGCATCGCATGGGGTGTTCGGATCGCCCAACTCCACCAAGGGCTGTCCGACGGCAGGGTTGTAGTAGAGCGGCTGTTGCGCCCACGGTGTATTGGGCCATGGAGCGATGCTCAGGCCGTATCCGGTGACCACCAGGTCCCCATTCCGGTCCTGGATGATCCCGAAGAACAGGCCGCCCATATAGGTGTGATGCCAGAGCGCCACACCATCCAGATCGAACAGGGCCACCGTTCCCGTGATCATCCCATATCGTTTCTCCTTGGTCTCCATCCCCAGCAAGAACGGGTCACCCGAAACGGCGTAGGTTTCACAGTGCGCGTTCGTGAAGCCCCAATTGGGGATGTACGAGTAGCCGGCCACGGCGTAACCCACATGGTCGCCGTTCGCATCGCGCACCAGACAGACGTCATTGAACCAGTCAATGCCCGAATCCGCAGGGTCTACGGTCGTGCTCAGGGTTTGTGCCGAGGCATTGTAGGAGACCGGGAAGGAACCCGTATTGTAAGTATAGGTGGTCCCTTCGGGTCGTTCGCCAAGGGCCTTGATGGTCTGCCACTGCACGCCGGGCACCTGCGCCATGAGTTCAGCGGTGCTCAACAGGAGAAGAAATACCCCCCCCTTGTGAATAAGGTGTTGAAACCTGCACGGAGCAGGTCAGTGCAGGGCCGGAGGGTCGAGGCGATCGATCGGATCATGGCGTTCGGGTTAGGGTGCGTGAACAGGATCGAAATGCGCGGAAGAATCGATCGAAGGTAGCCATGTCGATCGATCGGTGAACGATCGTTCCGCCGATCTTCCGGTTTTGGTATACCGGTCCGAAACGTGTCGGTGATGCCTCAGAGCGCCGGCACCAGTCCCTCCAGCTTCGTCCCGCGCGATCCTTTCACCAGGATCAGTCGCCCCTCCACCGGGTTCCGCGTGAACGCGTCCAGCGCGGCGCTGACGTCCGGGTGGACGATGAGGTCCTTCGCATCAGCCTCCGTACGGACCAACGCGGCGAACTCGGGTCCCACGAACACGGCCTGCAGTCCGAGGCCGCGCACCAGGGCCACCACGGCCTGGTGCTCGCTGGTGCTGTCGGCGCCCAGCTCCTTCATGCCGCCCAGCACGGCCAGCTTGGGCCGCTCACCGGGCATGCCGGCGAAGTGCTCGAGCGCGGCCTTCATGCTGCTGGGGTTGGCGTTGTAGGCGTCCAGCACCACGTGGTTGCGGCCGGTGTCCATGAACTGGCTGCGGTTGTTGGACGGGGTGTAGTCCGCGAGCGCGGTGGCGATGCGACCGTCGGGCACCCCGAAGTGCCGCCCGATGGCCACGGCCGCCGCGGCGTTGGGCAGGTTGTAGCCGCCGATCAGCCGGGTGGTCACCTCGTGCCGGGCGCCATCGGTGCCGGTCCAGGCCAGGGCGAGCGTGGCGCCGGTCGGGCCGGGTTCCACCCGATGGTCCGCCGTCGCGGCCGTGCCATAAGTGGTCCGGTGCAGCCCGGTGCTCTTCTCCATCAGCAGTGCGTCATCGGCATGCACGAACACGGTGCCGCCCCCGGCACGCAGATGGTCGTACAGTTCGCTCTTGGTGCGGACCACCCCGTCGAAGCTGCCGAAGCCCTCGAGGTGGGCGCGGCCGATGTTGGTGATGAGCCCGTGGGTGGGTTCGGCCAGGGCCATCAGTTCGCGGATGTCGCCCGGACGGTTGGCGCCCATCTCGATGATGGCGATGCGGTGTTCGGCCCGAAGGCGGAGCAGGGTCAGGGGCACACCGATGTGGTTGTTCAGGTTACCGGCGGTGGCCAGGGTGGGCCGGTCCGCGGCCAGCACCGCATGCGCGAGCTCCTTGGTGGTGGTCTTGCCGTTGCTGCCGGTGATGGCCAGCACGGGGATGCCGAAGCCGCGGCGGTGGTGCAGGGCGAGCTCCTGCAGGGCCTTCAGGGCGTCGGGCACCAGCAGGTAGCGGTCGTCCACGGCCACGGCGGGGTCGTCCACCAGGGCCATGCGGCAGCCGGCGGCGAGGGCCTGTGCGGCGAAGGCGTTGGCGTTGAAGCTGGGCCCCTTGAGGGCCACGAAGAGGCTGCCGGGCACGAGGGCACGGGTGTCGGTGCACACCCCGGTGCAGCGCAGGAAGGCGTCGTGGAGCTGGGCGATGCTGGTCATGGAAACGAAGGACCCCGGCCGAGCGGCCGGGGTCCCAAGGTAGCGGAGGTGCGCCTCAGCGCTTGATGCCCTTGCGGCGCTTGTCCTCGCCCAGGCCCACGGGGCTGCCCACGCGGGTCATGGCGCAGCGGAAGCCGATGGTGGCCGTGCTCTGGCGCTCGTCGAGGAAACGGCGGGTGGAGGGACCGGCCCAGTAGATGCGGTCGGCCCAGCTGGCCCCCTTGAACACGCGGGCGCGGTCGTTCACCAGGGTGGTCTTGCCCCAGTCGTACATCGCGTTGCCCTCGAAGTCGGGGTTCTCGTAGTAGATGCTGCTCTCGATGTCGCCGTCGCGGTAGTCGATGTTGTCGCTCTGCCTGTAGTTGCGGCGGTCGATGTTCTCCTCCACGGTGACGTTGCGCATGCGGATATCGCCCGGCTGGTCGGCCTGGTAGTCGCTGATGCCGCTGAGCAGCTTGGGGCTGATCTCCAGGTCCTGGCCCTTGATCATGTCCACCATGTCCTGCACGCGCTGCATGGCGGCGTCGCTCTTGCGGGTGTTGTTGAACTCGATGGACTGGTCGATGGCGGCCAGGAGGTCGTCGATGAGCTTGGCCTCCTCCGGGGTGGCCTTGCGCTGCATCTCCTTCTGGAACTCGGTGAGGAAGTACTTGATGCCGTCCACATCGTACACCACCAGGTCGTGCTTGTCCTGCACGGCACCGTCGCTGTTGAGCACCTTGGTCTTGAAGACGCTGCCGCGGAAGGGGCGGAAGTCGTCCTTGTCCTCGGGGCTCAGCGGGCGGTATACGTCCATCACCCATTCGCTGACGTTGCCGGCCATGTTGTACAGGCCGTAGTCATTGGGCCAGTAGCTGAACACCGGTGCGGTGATGTCGGCGTTGTCGTTGAGGCTGCCGGCCACCCCCATGTAATCGCCCTTGCCGCGCATGAAATTCCCGCGGAAGTCGCCGTAGAAGGCGCCGCCCTTCTTGCGGCTGTCGTAGCGCACCCAGTGGCCGTTCCAGGGGTAGATGCGGCGCTCGATGATGCGCTCATCCACCGTGTTGCCCACCAGGCCGAAGGCGGCGAACTCCCACTCCGCCTCGGTCGGCAGGCGGTAGCGGGGCAGCAGGATGCCGTCCTCCATGCGGATGTTGCGCGTATCGCGGTTGGGGTTGAAGTCCTGCACGCCGTCCACCTTCTTGCCGCTCTCATACTGCCCGGCCAGGTAGGCGTCGGTGGTGAAGTGGTCCTCGTTGATCTGGTTGGGGTAGTGCTCGAAGAGGCCTTCCCGGACGAGGATGATCTCGTTGACCCGGTCGGTGCGCCAGGCGCAGTAGTCGTTCGCCTGCAGCCAGTTGACGCCCACCACCGGGTAGTCGCGGTAGGCGGGGTGGCGCAGGTAGTACTCGGTGTACGGTTCATTGAAGGCGAGCTTGCTGCGCCAGACCAGGGTGTCGGGCAGGGCCTTCTTGTAGATCTCGGGATAGTCGGCGGCGAACACCCGCTCCAACCAGTAGAGGTATTCCAGCCAGTAGAAGTTGGTCACCTCCACCTCGTCCATGTAGAAGGACGACACCGTGACCGTGCGGGGGATGTGGTTCCACTCGTGGAGCAGGTCATCGGAGACGCGGCCCATGGTGAACTGTCCGCCCTCGACGAGGATGAGGCCGGGGCCGTTCTCCTGGTCCTCGAAGGGGGCCTTCTCAAAGCCTCCGTTCTTGGAGTCGTTGTAGTTCCACCCGGTGGCTCCGCTCTTCTCGAACTGACACGAGCTGAGCAGGGCGACAGGGGCGGCCAGGAGGGCGATCTTCCAAACGCGGTCCATGGTGCAGGGGGGTTGGGGCGCAGCTTCAGAACGTGGGGCAGGCGACCACGCGGAAGCGGCGTTTCTTGGGCTTGCAGTTGAACTGGAGCTGAACACTGACCTCGTGCGACCCGGCCGTGGCCGTGGTGAGCTTCGAAGTGGTGACGTCGTAGCTGTACCCGAACTTGAAGCGTTCGGTGTGGAACCCGATGAGGGCGATGAAGGCGTCGCGCGTGCGGTACCAGATGCCCGCGGTGATGGGCCCGTGGTCGACGTAGAGACCCAGGTTCAGCTGGCGGAACTGGGCCTGCTGCTGGAAGAGGATGTTCGGGGAGATCCGTGTCTTCGCCTCCCCGTACTTGCCCTTCATGCCGATGGGGATGGCCGCACCGGCATGCGCGGTGTACTTGCGCGGCAGGCGCGAGGTGCCCACGATGAGCGACTCGTTCGGTTCGCTGAGGTGATGCACGGCGATGCCCACGAAGAAGATGTCCGTGTAGCCCAGAACGCCGGCGGAGAAGTCGGCATTGCCCACCGTGCCGCCGCGGGGCACGTCGTTGGTGGTATAGATGAAGCCCCGGCGTGGGTCGATCTGGTCGCCGAAGGTGAGCTTGCTCCAGTCCAGCGACTTCTGGAAGTAGGTGGCCTGGGCCCCGAACTTCATGCTGAACTTGCGGTTGATCGCGAGCTGATAGCTGTAGATGGCGCTGGCCGTGGTGGTGTTCAACGTGCCTTTGCCCGCCTGGTCATGGGTCACCAGCACGCCCAGCCCTCCAAGGATGGCGTCCACATGCTGATCGTAGCTGGCACTGGTGGTGACGAAGGTGCCCGTGAGGGCGGGCCATTGGTTCCGGTAGTTGAGCACCACCCGCGGGCAGCGCGCGGTGCCGGCGAAGGCCGGGTTCAGGTACAGCGGATTGGCGTAGAACTGGGTGAACTGCGGGTCCTGCGCCTGCGTTGTTCCCATGAATGCCACGCATCCCGCCAGCACCATGGCCGCACGACGCACCTTGCCCCTGATCACGCTTCCCATCATCCGTAGCTCTGCTGCGAACGCCAAGTATACGTACCTCATTGCATTGCGGTTCCCCACCCCGGTCCGCAATGATCCGGACCAGGCCCCGTTGAAGCGGGTGCTCCGCAACGCAACGGCCGAAGGTAGTACTTTCGGTCATTCCTGTTGAAAACCTGTTGATCAGTGTTCATGAACCGCCCTGTTCTCCTCCCCCTCGCCGTCCTGCTGTTCACCTGTGCCAGCGCCACGGCCCAGGAGCGCATCAACACCCCCCAACGGTCCGTCCCAACAGGCCCCGCCCGCGCAACGCCCACCCCGACCCGGAACGCTCCGGTCGCGGGTGCCGCCCCCGGTGCGCAGCCCGCGCGCAGCGTGGAGAACACCCGTTCGGACGAGCGCGTGGTGACCGAGCGGGGCACCCCGGCCACCGCGCCCCGGGCCATGCACCTGGACCCGGCCCGTCAGGACCTGCCCTTCCACCATGAGGTGCGCCCACTGGGGCTCGGTACCACGAGCTTTTCGGCCCACCTCACGAACACCACCTACATCCCGATGATCCGGGAGGAGGTGGAGGCCCTGCCCGGGCTTGAGGAGGCCTGGACCCAACCCCTGGTGGTGACCCGGTTGGCGACCCAGCGCAAGCAGCCCATGGCCGTGGTGGACATCTACCCCTACCGACGGAACACGGGCACGGGCCAGTGGGAGCGGCTGTCCTCTTATACACTGTCCATCGTCGAAGGGCGAGGCGGCGGACCTCCCGTCCAACCCAAGAGCTATCCGCCCACCTCGCGACTGGCCTCCGGAGAGTGGTACCGTGTGCAGGTGACACAGGACGGGGTGTACGGCCTCACCTTCGAACAGCTGCAGGACATGGGCCTGGCCGGCGAAGTGCCCAGCGACCAGGTGAACCTCTATGGCCGCCACCATGGCATGCTGCCGTTCGAGAACGACCAGCTGCCCGGCACGGACCTGGTGCCCAACGCGGTGGTCGTGGAGGATGGCGGGGATGGTTCCTTCGGTCCCGGCGACCGGGTGGTCTTCTACGCCACCGGCCCCCACCGGTGGACCTTGGACAGCGGCAGCGGGCGCTTCCGCCATACCAAGCATGTGTTCTCCGATTCGGCCTCCTATTTCGTGGGCATCGGGATCGAACCGGCGCTGCGGGTGGGTGCCTTTCCGGAGGTGCTCGACCCCGCCACACGCACCAGCACCTCGTTCGACGACCGGCAGTTCATCGAGGTGGATGCCGTGACCCTGCTGAAATCGGGTCGTGAGCTTTACGGCGATGTGTACGACCTCACCACCACGTATCCCTACACCTTCAGCGTGCCCTTCCTTCGCCCGCAGGACCCCGCCTGCCTGGTGTTGGATGTGCTCTCGCGCACGGTGGGCACGGGGAATGCGAGCACCTGGCGGGTGACCTCCGGTGGAGCGCTGGACACCATCGTGTCCGTGCAGGGTGTGCCCAACGGCTACACGGGCGAGCAGGCCAAGTCCACCCGTCATACCTTCTGCTTCAACGCCTCGGGCAACAGCCTGCCGTTCATCGTCACCTTCAACAAGCATAATCCCGCCTCGTCCATCGGGTGGATGAACTTCCTGGAGCTCAACGCCCGCCGTGACCTGAAGCTGGTGGGCAACCAGATGCTCTTCCGCGACCTCACCAGCGTGGGACCCGGCGAGTTGACGGAGTTCGTGCTCGACCAGGCCTCCGGTGCGCTTTCCCTCTGGGACATCACCGACCCTGCGGCCGCCACGCTGGTGCCGATGACGGACAATGGGACCCAGAAGGTCTTCCGCCTGCGCACCGACAGCCTGCGACAGTTCGCGGTCTTCCGCAGCACGGGCCTGCTCACACCGACCTCTGCCGGCAGGGTGCCCAACCAGGACCTGCACGCGACGGCCCTGCCGACCGACCTGGTGATCGTGGTGCCCGATGCGTTCAGGGGCGCCGCCCAGCAGATCGCCGACCGGCGCGTGAGCGAGGGCCTCACCGTGGCCTTGGTGAGCCCCCAGGAGGTGTACAACGAGTTCTCCTCCGGCATGCGTGACGCCACCGCCATCAAGCGGTACATGAAGATGCTGTATGACAAGGCCGGCACGGATCCCGCGTTGATGCCGCGCTACCTCCTGCTCTATGGTGACGGCTCGTACAACAACCTCAACCGGGCCCTCAGCAACCAGAGCTTCCTGCCCAGCTACCAGACCGCCAACTCGTGGCACGCCAGCCTGAGCTATTGCTCGGACGACTACTTCGGGCTGCTGGACAACGACGAAGGGGAGTACCAGGGCGACCTGGTGGACATCGGCGTGGGGCGGATCCCGGTGAGCTCCATCGCCCAAGCCCAGGAAATGGCCACCAAGGTCCTGAACTACGACCGCCTTCAACTGCTTTCGGGCACCGAGGCCCAGTGCGCCGTGGGCAGCGATGGCGGCATCAACGACTGGCGCACCTGGCTGCTCTTCGCCAGCGACGACCAGGAGGGCGACGTGTTCGAGAGCACCATCCACATGAGCCAGAGCGATGCCCTGGCCACCGCGGTGGAGAACGAGTTCCCCTGTTACAACATCAACAAGGTGTACCTGGACGCCTACCAGCAGACCAGCACACCCGGCGGCGAGCGCTATCCTGATGCACAGGCCGACCTCCGGGACGGGGTGCAACGCGGTGCGCTCCTGGTGAACTACGTGGGCCATGGCGGTGAGGTGGGCTGGGCGCACGAGCGGTTCCTGGACAATTCCACCATCCTGGGGTGGAGCAACCTTGAACGTCTGCCGCTGTTCATGACGGCCACCTGCGAGTTCAGCCGGTGGGATGATCCGGCGCGGACCTCGGCCGGTGAATACGTGCTGCTGAACCCCAACGGCGGCGGTATCGCGCTGATGACCACCACCCGCATCGCGTACAGCAACCAGAACTACGCCCTGTCCCAGGACTTCTACGACCACGTGTTCGAGCGCGTCGACGAGCAGGGCCGGCCGGCGGCCCTGGGCGATGTGTTCCGGCGCACCAAGGTGGACATCACCACCGCGCAACCCTCCCAGGTGAACCACCGCAACTTCTCCCTGCTGGGCGACCCCAGCATGCGGCTGGCCATGCCGCGCCACGAGGTGCGCATCACGGCCATCACCGACACGCTGGGCAACCCGGTGGACACCATGAACGCGCTGGCCACGGTGCGCATCCGCGGCGAGGTGGTCGATGCGGGCGGCAATCTGATGACCGGTCTGAACGGCCTGGTGATCCCCACGGTGTTCGACAAACGGGTGCAGCAACAGACCCTGGCGAACGACGGCGGCTCGCCTTTCCCGTTCAGCCTGCGCAAGAACATCATCTACCGCGGCATGGCCACCGTGACCGGCGGCCAGTTCAGCTTCACCTTCGTGGTGCCGCAGGACATCAACTACCTGGTGGGCCCCGGGCGCATCAGCTGCTACGTGGAGAACATGGGGACCAACGGCTGCGGCGCCACGAACGACGCGCTGGTGGGCGGTACCGCCACGAACGTCGCGCCGGACGACGAGGGTCCCACGGTCCAGGTGTACATGAACGACGACCGCTTCGTGCGCGGCGGCATCACCAACGAGGACCCGTTGCTGCTCGTGAAGCTGTTCGACGCCAACGGCATCAACACCATGGGCAGCAGCATCGGCCATGACCTGGTGGCGGTGCTGGATGAGAACACCGACCAGGCCATCGTGCTGAACGACCAGTACGAGGCCGACCTGGACACCTACCGCAGTGGCTCGGCCCGATACCGCTTCGATGACCTGGCCGAAGGTGGGCACACGCTGCGGGTGAAGGCCTGGGACGTGTTCAACAATTCCGCCGAAGCGACCACCGAGTTCGTGGTGGCGCCCAGCGCCGAGCTTGCGCTGGAGCATGTGCTGAACTACCCCAACCCCTTCACCACCAACACCCAGTTCTTCTTCGAGCACAACCGGCCCTGCACCACCCTGGACGTCCAGGTGCAGGTGTTCACCGTGGCGGGGCGGCTGGTGAAAACGATCAACCGGCAGCTGGCCTGCGAGGGCTTCCGCAGCGAGCCGCTGGCCTGGGATGGTCGGGACGACTACGGCGACAAGCTGGGCCGCGGGGTCTATGTCTACCGCCTGAACGTGAAGACCCCCGAAGGCGACAAGGCCGAGAAGTTGGAAAAGCTCGTGATCCTCAGGTGATCGGCACACAATAACGAGGGGGGAGGCCGCGTATATTTGCCGTCCTTTTTCCGCAGACCC
>JAEUSW010000052.1 GCA_016788285.1 Flavobacteriales bacterium | reverse complement strand
GGTCTTCCACTTGCCGCCCACCAGCTCCATGGTCACATCCAGTGCGCAGTGGTAGAGCCGGCCGTTCAACCGGATGCGGTATTCGTCGCCGTCGATGATCATGGTGTTGAAAACTCGTGGTGGTGTGGACCGTCGCCCTGGTCCTCGAAACCGTTGTCCATGCTTGATACTATACTCTATGACAGTACTTGTCGAAAGTATAGAGGCCGGACATCTTTGCAGCCACTAAGGAAACGAAACCAACACGAACGACCATGAAGATCGGTGTATTCGGAACGGGAGTGGTGGGGCAGGTCCTCGCCGGAAAGCTCGACAGCCTGGGCCACCAGGTGGTGCTCGGCACGCGGGACGTGAAGCAGAGCCTTTCGCGGGAAGGACATGACGGCATTGGCCGTCCCCCGCTGAAGGACTGGCTGGCGGCGCACCCGAAGGTGAAGCTGGCCACCTTCGCGGAAGCTGCGGCCCACGGCAGCTTGTTGGTGAATGCCACCAGCGGCAGCGGTGCCTTGCACGCGTTGAAGCTCGCGGGTGAGGACCACCTCAACGGCAAGGTGATGCTCGACATTTCCAACCCGTTGGATTTCTCCCAAGGCTTCCCGCCCAGCCTGTCGGTGAGCAATACCGATTCGCTCGGAGAACAGATCCAGCGCGCCTTTCCGCAACTGAAGGTGGTGAAGGGCCTCAACACGCTCACCTGCTTCCTGATGGTGGCACCGCGCACCCTGCCGGACACGCACCACATCTTCCTCTGCGGCAATGATGCCGGTGCCAAAGGCGAAGTGCGTACGCTGCTTTCGTCCTTCGGCTGGGCCAAGGAGGAGATGATCGACCTGGGCGACATCACCAACGCACGCGGCACCGAGCAGCTGCTGCCCATCTGGGTGCGGTTGTACGGGGCGATGCAGAACCCAATGTTCAATTTCAAGGTGGTGGTCGTGCCGAAGCAGGTGTGAAGGAGCGCACCGGTGAACGGCGTTCGGGCACACCTTTGCATCGCATGTCCACCCGCAAGATCCATCGGCCGTCCCGGCCACAAGAGCTGAGCGCCGCCTACATGAAAGCGCTCGACCAGCACATGGCGGAGTTCCGCGCAGGTACGGCCGATCGCGCGTGGGGGATCCGGGATTTCGCGGAACGGCTCTTCGTTCACCCGACGCACTTGAGCAACACGCTGCAAGAGGTCACGGGTCGGTCGCCGTGCGACATCTATGAGGAACGGTTGATGGACGTGGCCCGCGAACTGCTGATCGGTTCGAACGGGTCGGCTGCTGAAGTGGCCCGCCAGCTCACCATGGACCCGAGCAACTTCAACAAGTTCTTCAAACGTTTTGAGGGGATCACTCCGAAGCAGTTCCGCGAGCGGAGGGCGACGCGCCGCAGTGCTTGACCAGATCCTGAAGTTCTCACCATGACCGCCACGAACGGGCAAGGCAGCTTTGTGCCCTGATCCGAACACCATGGAAACCCGACAACTGGGCAAGACCGGCCCCCTTTCCTCCGCCATCGGCCTGGGCTGCATGGGCATGAGCGACCTCTACGGTGCCACCGACGATGCCGAAAGCATTGCCACACTCCACGCCGCGCTCGATGCCGGCATCACCCTGCTCGATACCGGCGACTACTACGCCATGGGCCACAATGAGCTGCTGATCCGCGAAGCGCTGAAGGGGCGCGACCGGTCTAAGGCATTGCTCAGCGTGAAGTTCGGCGCACTGCGCGACCCGGCAGGCAACTGGCTCGGCTTCGATGGGCGGCCCGCAGCGGTGAAGAACGCGCTGGCCTTTACGTTGCGACGGTTGGGAACGGATCATGTGGACATCTACCGCCTCGGCCGCACCGACCCCAACGTACCGATCGAGGAGACGGTCGGTGCCATCGCGGAGATGGTCAAGGCGGGCTATGTGCGCCACGTGGGTCTGTCTGAATCGGGCGTGGGTACGATCAAGCGCGCGGCGGCCACGCATCCCATCAGCGACCTGCAGATCGAGTATTCATTGGTGTCGCGCGGGATCGAGGAGGGGATCCTGCCTGCGTGCCGTGCGTTGGGCATCGGCATCACCGCCTATGGCGTGTTGTCGCGCGGTCTGATCAGCGGGCATTGGACCGCCGACCGGGACGTGGCGGTGAGCGATTTCCGGAAGTACGCACCGCGCTTCAACGGGGAGAACCTGCGGCACAACCTGGCCTTGGTGGACGCGCTGCGTACCGTGGCCGTGGAGCGGAAGGCCACCGTGGCGCAGGTGGCCATTGCGTGGGTGCTTTCACGCGGTGAGGACGTCGTTCCGCTCGTTGGCTCGCGCACACGGGATAGGCTGAAGGAAGCACTGGGCGCGCTCAGTATCCGGTTCGATACGGATGACCTGAAGCGGATCGAGCAGGCCGTTCCCGCCGGGGCAGCGGCCGGTGATCGCTACCCCACGCCGATGATGGCCCACCTCGATAGCGAGCGGCGCTGAGCGTCCGCGTGCGTGTACCTTGCGTGCATGCAGCCCCGTCTTTCCTTCATCACCCTCGGTGTTTCAGACCTCGATCGGTCCAAACGCTTCTACAACCAGGTGCTCGGCTGGACTCCCTTCCAGGACAACGGTGGCATCGTCATGTACAAGCTCAACGGCATGGTGCTTTCGCTCTTCCCGCAGCATGAACTGTTGGAGGATGCGCAGGTGAAGGAGCAAGGGAAGGGCTCGCGCTTCGCACTGGCCCAATGCCTCCGCTCCGTGGAGGAAGTGGATGCGTTCTTCGCCGACCTGCACAGAAAGCATGTCACGATCACCAAGCAACCGCAGCAGGTGTTCTGGGGCGGCTACAGCGGCTACTTCGCCGATCCGGACGGGCATTTGTGGGAGGTGGCGCACAATCCATTCCTGGAAATGGATACGGAGGGAAATGTGGTGGAGATGAAGGCGTGACCCTGTACCAAGCGATCCAGCCGATCGAACGTTCTTCGTACTCGCGTTTACCGCAGCAAAATGATCCACATCCGTAAGCTCCTCCTCGCTTCAACGCTCTTGTTCAGCACTGCCATCATTGCCCAAGGCACGTGGACCCAAGTGGCCGACCACCCTAGCCAGTGGTATGCCCAGGCCTCGTTCAGCATCGGCGGCAAGGGCTATGTATGCACTGGCTACAACGCCAGCCAGAACACCGCCCGCTTGTGGGAGTACGACCCCGCAGTGGATGGCTGGACGGAGAAAGCCACCCTGCCCGGAGGCGCTCGGCAGTACGCCAGTGCCTTCGCTATTGGCGATACCGGCTACGTGATGTGCGGCTGGAACAACACCACTTCTACGGACTACAACGACCTGTGGGCCTATCACCCAGCTACCGACACATGGGTGCAGAAGGCCTCGTTGCCCGGCCCACCGCGCTATGCCGGTGTGGCCTTCAGCATCAATGGGATCGGTTACTTCGGAACGGGTGCGGCCAACGCCACATGGTACAACGACCTCTACGCGTTTGACCCAACGACCAACACGTGGGAACAGAAGACGAACTTCCCGGGTAACGGCCGCCGATGGGCCGTGGGTTTTGCGGCGGAAGGCAAAGGCTACATCGGCACCGGCGAAAGCAGCGGCATCCGCTACCGGGACTTCTATGCGTATGATCCTTTCACGGACACCTGGCAACAACGGGCCGATCTCGGCAGCAACAACCGGCGCAACGGCTACGCCTTCGTCGTGGATGGGCACGCATACGTCGGTGGTGGCCAGGATTTCACACAGAACTGGAACGACTTCCACCGCTATGATGTGAACACGGACAGTTGGTTGCCGGCAGCAACATTCCCGCTTGCAGCGTGCAAGAATGGCACCTGTTTCAGCACAGGTGAAGAGGCTTTCATCGTTGGCGGCAATGGGCAGGCACCGGTCTTGTCCCATGCGTGGCGCTTCAGTCCGGACATCAGCACGGCGATGAGCGAAGAAGAGAGCCTGGCGTTGCATGTGTATCCGAACCCTGCCAATGATCAACTCGTGGTGCATGGCGCGGATCGTGCGGCCTTAACCATACACGATGCACTTGGCCGGTCGATGCAGCACGGAGTCCTGAATGCGCCGGTGGATGTGCGCTCCCTGCCGGAAGGCCTATACGTGCTTCGTCTCGTGGGGATCGACCGCTCCATGGCCTTGCCCTTCCTCGTACGGCGGTAGTACCCGGGCCAATTGAAGGCGGGCGCTGTAGCTTTGGCTACGAAGCCGTAAGGCGACCCGATCCGAGAAGAATGAGCAAGACCCTCACCAAAACCGCCAAGGCTGAACTGAACGGCCACCCGACCAACGGCACAGCGAAGCGGGCCGACCGCCTCCCCGTGATGAAGACCTACAAGATCTTCATCGGCGGCAAGTTCCCCCGCACCGAGAGCGGACGGTACTACCAGCCCAAAGGCGCGGACGGCAAGCCCTTGGCCAACGTGTGCCGCAGCAGCCGCAAGGACGTGCGTGATGCGGTGGTCGCAGCGCGCGGTGCCGTGAGCGGATGGGCCGGGCGAAGCGCCTTCAACCGCGGGCAGATCCTCTACCGCATCGGTGAGATGCTCGAGGGCCGCAGCGCGCAGTTCGTGCACGAGCTGGTGCTGCACCCTTCGACAGGCTCAGGGCGACAGCTTACCAGGAGCGAGGCCGAGGCCGAGGTGGCCGCCGCCATCGACCTGTGGATCCACTACGCAGGCTGGTGCGACAAGTACCAGGCGCTGTTCAGCAGCGTGAACCCGACGAACACCAGCCACTTCAACTTCAGCGTGGTCGAACCCACCGGCGTGGTGGGCATCCAGTGCGCGGGCAGCAACGGCCTGCTCGAGCTGGTGAGCCTCATCGCCCCGGTGATCGCCGGCGGCAACAGCTGCGTGGTGGTGGCCAGCGAGAAGCACCCGCTGCCGGCCGTCACCTTCACCGAGGTGCTCGCCACCAGCGACCTGCCCGGCGGTGTGGTGAACCTGATGACCGGCTTCCGCAG
>JAEUSW010000317.1 GCA_016788285.1 Flavobacteriales bacterium | reverse complement strand
GGTGGGCTACATCCGCGGCGGCAACCGCTTCCAGGTGAACTACGGCCGCCAGCGCGCCGGCATCTTCTGCGTGGGCGGGGTATGCCGCCAGGTGCCCGCCGCCAACGGCCTCACCGTGTCCATCACCAGCACCTTCTGACCATGCGCTCCACGCGAACCCTTCAAGCCCTGGCGCTCCTGCTCGCCCTTCCCTTCGCCGCCTGCGACAAGGTGGAACAGCCCTACGAGACCGTGCAGGACGGCGGCGGCAGCGGTGGTGGTGGCGTGGTGCGCAAGGTGCTGCTGGAGGACATGACCGGCCACCGTTGCAACAACTGCCCGGCCGCCGCTGCTCAGGCCACCGCCCTTCAGGGCATCCATGGGGAGAACCTGGTCGTCATCGCCGTGCACTGCGTCAACGGATTCGCCGCTCCCTTGCCGCCTGTGGGCGATGGCATCCTGGACAGCGATCACCGCACCCCCGAAGGCACCGCGTACGAAAGCGCCTTCGGCATCACCTTCCTGCCCACCGGCCTCATCAGCCGCCGCCCCTTCAACAGCGTGCTGCAGATCAGCGATGGCGACTGGGGTGATGCGGTCAACGACATCATCGGCGACAGCACCGCCTTCCACCTCTGGTTCGACGCCCTCGCCGTCGGGGGTGGTTCGGTCTCCACCACCGTGAAGCTCGCCCTCCTGGGGCCCGTCACGGGCGACCACAACCTGGTGGTGGCCCTCACCGAGGACCACATCATCGATTGGCAGATCGACGTGAACGCCACGCCGCCGGAGGTGCCGGACTATGAGCACCGCCACATGCTCCGCGGCAACCTCAACGGCACCTGGGGCGTGCCCGCCATCGTGGGCAGCGCCGCCGCCGGCGATACGCTCACCTTCACCTACACAAACCCGCTGCCCGGCACCGTGCTCGATCCGGACAACTGCGCCCTGGTGGCCTACGTGTACGACGCCGCCACCAAGGAGGTGATGCAGGTGGAGGAGCGCAAGTTCCAGCCCTGAGCCACCCGGCCGTCCCGCCCCCGCAAGGATCGGTGGTCATGGCCCGTTCTTTGTGGCCGGGGGCCGCTCCCGCCCTGTGGAAAACTGATCGCCACCGGGAGCACCGATCCGACCGTTCGACGACTTACCTTCAGGCTCTCGTTCCCCCGAACCGACCGCCTGATCAACCGCTTTGTGATGATGGACCAGGGAAGGAAGATGATGGAGCTCAGCAAGCAGGTGCTCCAAAAGGTCAGCTTTGACCGCCGGCTGTTCACCAAGGAACTCATCAAGGCCCGCCGCTGGCTCGGCCAGCGCGATCAGCTGGTGCTGAAAGCCTGGTGCCTGGCCACCTTCGGACACATGTACAAGGATGTGATCCTGGAGGTCTTCCAGACCACCATGCGAAGCTGACGGCCCTCCGGGGTCAGTCCTCGGTCCGGCGCAGAAAGTCCAGGTTGCGCCGCAGGCCGCTGTATTTGGTGCGTTTCACCGCACTGCCTTCGAACAGGCGGTCGAAGACCACTTCGGTCAGCCCGTGCCACTCCTCCTTCGTGAGGGCCATCACCTCCGGCCGCGGGGCGAACTGCGGCTCGGCATGGGGCGTGGCGAAGCGGTTCCACGGGCACACCTGCTGGCAGATGTCGCAACCGAAGGCCCAGCCCGCCAGCTTGCCGGTGAACTCCTCCGGGACCGCCTCCTTCAGCTCGATGGTGAGGTGGCTGATGCACCGCGCCCCGTCCACCCCATAGGGCGTGATGGCCTCCGTGGGGCAGGCATCGATGCAGCGCCGGCAGGTGCCGCAATGGTCCGTGGCCGGCGCATCGGGCGCCAGCTCCAGGTCCGTGATGAGCTCGCACAGGAAGAACCAGCTGCCCGCCCCCTGGCGGATGACGTTGGTGTGCTTGCCCCGCCAGCCCAACCCGGCCCGCTCGGCCCAGGCCTTCTCCAGCACCGGTGCGCTGTCCACGAAGGCGCGCAGCTCCACCTCCCCGAAGTGCTCGACGATGTAGGCCATCAGCGGCTTCAGGCGTTGCTTCACCACCTTGTGGTAGTCCCGTCCATAGGCGTAGGTGCTCAACTTCGGCGCCTCGGGGTCCTGCTGCCGGGGCGGGCTGAAGTAGTTCACCGCCAGGCTGATCACGCTGCGGGCCCCGGGCATCAGCTTGGTCGGGTCCAGCCGCAGGTCGAAGTGGCGCTCCATGTAGCCCATGCTGCCGTGCCGCCCCTGCCGCAGCCAGCGCTCCAGCCGGGGCGCCTCCTCCTCCAGAAACCCCGCCTGCGCCACCCCACAGGCCAGAAAGCCCAGCTCGTGCGCCTTGCGCTTGATGGCCTCCGCACGGGCCCGGGCGTTCATGCGGGCAAGATAGAGGACCGCCCGGGGGGCCCTGCAACGGACGGCCGGAAGCTGCAGGCTGGAGGCGTGCGGCTGACGTGGTTCGCCCGACCTTTGCCCACCCATGTCCGACGGCCTCTTTCCCATGACCGCCCAGACCATGTACGGGCTGGAGGACCTGCTGGTGGCCGAGCTCAAGGCGATCGGTGCGCGTGACATCGAGAAGCACAACCGGGCCGTGGGCTTCCGCGGCGATGAGGCCTGCATGTACAGGGCCAACTACACCCTGCGCACCGCGCTGCGCATCCTGGTGCCCGTGCACCGCTTCGGCGTGCGGCACGAGGAGGACCTGTACCGCGGCATCCACGCCATGCCGTGGGAGCGGTACATGGGCGTGGACGACACCCTTTCGGTGCACTGCACGCTCCACTCCGACCGGTTCACCCACTCGCAGTTCCTGGCGCTCAAGGCCAAGGACGCCATCGTGGACCGTTTCCGCGCTCGGCAGGGCCGGCGGCCCTCGGTGGATCTGGACGACCCCACGCTGCGCATCCACCTCCACGTGCACGGCGACGACTGCCTGGTGTCGTTGGACAGCAGCGGCGGCTCCCTGCACAAACGCGGCTACCGCGACCACACCAACCTGGCCCCCATCAACGAGGTGCTGGCCGCCGGCCTGGTGCTGCTCTCGGGCTGGGACGGGCGCAGCAACCTGGTGGACCCCATGTGCGGCAGCGGCACCCTGCTCATCGAGGCCGCCATGATCGCCGGCCGCATCCCGCCCGGCATCCATCGCAAGCGGTTCGGCTTCGAGCGCTGGAAGGGCTTCGAGGCCGACACCTGGCAGGCGGTCCGCACCCAGGCCCTCGCCGCCATCGACACCACCCACAAGCCCCTCATCCTGGGCGGCGAGCTCAGCCCCCATGTGGCCCGCAAGGCCGAGAGCAACATCGCCAGCGCCGGGCTCAAGGACCGCATCCGGGTGGTCAACCGGCCCTTCCAGGAGCTCGAGCCCCCCGAGGGCGGCGGCATCCTCCTCCTCAACCCGCCCTACGGCGAGCGCATGGTGAAGGACGAGGACATCAACGCCCTCTACGCCATGATCGGCGACACGCTCAAGCAGCGCTGGGCGGGCTGGACGGCCTGGATGATCACCAGCAACCTGGAGGCCGCGAAGCACGTCCACCTCACGCCCAAGCCCCGCATCAAGCTGTTCAACGGCGCGCTCGAATGCCGCTTCATGCGCTATGAGATGTACAGCGGTACGCGGCGGACGTTCGAGGCGTAAGGGCCATCGCCGGCCGCAGCCCGGCTACTCGAACAGCCCGCCCGGCTTCGCGCTGGGCACCCGGCCCAGGTGGCGGTAGGCGCGCTCGGTGGCCAGGCGGCCGCGCGGGGTGCGCTGCAGGTAGCCCTCCATGATCAGGAAGGGCTCGTACACCTCCTCGATGGTGCCGGCCTCCTCCCCCACGGCCGTGGCCACGGTGTTGAGGCCCACCGGCCCGCCGCCGAACTTGTCGATGATGGCCCCCAGGATCCGGTTGTCCATCTCGTCCAGCCCGTGCGCGTCCACGTTCAGGGCCTTCAGGGCGTGCTGGGCGATGGCCAGGGTGATGGTGCCGTCCCCCTGGATCTGGGCGAAATCGCGCACCCGCCGCAGCAGCGCGTTGGCGATCCGCGGCGTGCCCCGGCTCCGCCGGGCGATCTCCACGGCCGCCTCCTCGGCGATGGGCACCCCCAGCAGGCCCGCGCTCCGCTTCACGATGCCCGTCAGGGTCTGCGCGTCGTAATAGTCCAGCCGGCTGTTGATGCCGAAGCGCGCGCGCAGCGGCGCCGTCAGCAAGCCGCTCCGCGTGGTGGCCCCCACCAGGGTGAAGGGGTTCAGTGCGATCTGCACCGTCCGCGCGTTCGGCCCCGCATCGATCACCAGGTCGATCCGATAGTCCTCCATCGCGCTGTACAGGTACTCCTCGATCACCGGCGTCAACCGGTGGATCTCGTCGATGAACAGCACGTCGTGCGGCTCCAGGTTCGTCAGCAGGCCCGCCAGGTCCGCGGGTTTGTCCAGCACCGGACCGCTGGTGATCCGGATGCCCACCCCCATCTCCGAGGCGATGATGTTCGCCAGGGTGGTCTTGCCCAGCCCCGGCGGACCGTGCAGCAGCACGTGGTCCAGGGCCTCGCCGCGCTGCCGGGCCGCCTGCACGAACACCTTCAGGTTGTCCGTCACCGCCTGCTGCCCGGCGAACTCGCCGAACTGGCGCGGACGCAGCACCTGCTCCAGCTCCTTGTCGCTGGCGGCGCGCTGCTCCTGGCGGGGGTCGAAGGCCGCGGGCATGGGGCGAAGGTAGATCGACGGGGCGGGCTCACTTGCTCATGTGCGCATGTGACCATCCCGCCAAAGCGGGACAGGTCGTGCCCCAATGCCAAGGGCCGCACCCGGATCGAACGCGGTCGCATCTGAGTCGGTTGGGAGAGGGTGAGGGAGTGCGAGGGCCCAGGACGTAGCCTGACACCCTCGCACCCTTACACCCTCGCACCACCCGCCGTAGAAGCCTGCTCCCGTTACCGCGCCACCTTCACGGCCTTCTTCACAACGAAGCTGTCGTTGAGGTACAGCGTGCAGTGGTACGTCCCCGGTGCCAGATCGGTGGTGTTCCAGGCGTGGCTGTAGCTGCCCACCTCGCGTACGGCCTCCTCCAACACCTCCAGCCGCTTGCCGTGGCTGTCGCTCACCTCCAGGCGCGTGCGGCCCGGCGTGGCCACCGTGTAGCGCAGTTGCGTAAGGTCCGCCACCGGGTTGGGGATGATGTGCAGGTCGGTGCGGATGGCGTCGCTTGCGCCTGCACCTGCACCTGCTCCTGGGCTCATGCTGCGTTGATCCGCATCGCCATGTGCGACGCAACACGAAGCGAGGTCTTGTTGCATGGCGGCAAGTTGGTCCTGCAGGGTGCTGATGGTCTGCTGCTGCTGCTTGAACCCGGCCACGATCAACGGGATCATTGCCGTGTAGTTGATGCCTTCCACGTCCATCTCCGGATGGATCACCTGGCCGAGGCTATCCAGTTCCGCGGGCACCTTCGTGCTGCTCACCAGGGCCGGGAGCACCTGAGCCACCTCTTGTGCGAGAAAACCGTACTGCGCTCCGCCGGGCAGATACAACTGCGGGTACTGCGCGCTTTGGTAGTTGTACGAACGAGGCATCAGCTGACCCAGCAGATCGGCCGCTGTCGGTCCTTCGATGTCCTCCACGTTGGTCTTGATGTCCGCGTCGGAGAAGATGTAGGTCCCGTTGTTCCACATGCTGCCGGTCACCTGCACGCGCCCTTGGAAGAAGCCGGCCCAGTTGTTGGCCAAGGTGTCCGGTACAGCGCCGTACACAGCGATGTTGTTGCTCGAACTCGGCGCATCCACCCGGCTCCATACGCCGAAGTTGGCCGAACTCCCGCCTGGGCACCACATGTAGCTTCGCAGGCCGAAGTTCGTTTGCGAGGTGCCACTACCCTGCACGTAGGTCTCCACCCCTCGGTTCGACGCTGAGGTACCCGTGCCATAGGCCTCGAACTGACCGCCCCAGTTCTCTGCGCTGGCGGCATTGTCCGTTGCGCGCGAGAAGACACCTCTGTTCTCATCGACCACGCCACCGGAGGCCACGGATGCCTCAAGCGACAGCGCCCTGTTCTGACCCACCGTACCGTGTGGATTCGCAAAGCCCTCCAACCCATAGTTGTCCACGGATGTGACACCACTTGGGGTGAAGGCGGTCCCTTGGACCCCAACGTTCCGATCTTCGCCGTTCGCCGCCTCGGCACGTACGCCGACACACGTGGCGCCTGCTCCGCTGGAACCCGCCGGGATCTCGGTGCGCACGAAAATGCCGCGGTTGGACAAGCTGGCATGGGGCGTGTTCTCGATGACGCTCAGCTTCGTGCCTCCGACCAGGCTGTTCGTGCCGATTCCGACGTTATCCTCGCCATCCGGACAGTCAGGATCCGAAGGGCCCACGGCGGTCCATACGTGATTGGGGTTCGGGTTGGCGCCCATGGTCCATTCGCAATTGTCCGGCGGTGCAGGCAGGCTGCTCACATCCCGCCAATGCAAGCGCCCGTCCGCATCCGTCACCACCAGGCGGTCCAACTGGTCGTTCTGGTAATCGGGAACCAGCCTGCGCATGCGGATCGTGCGGTCCAGGATGTCCAGCCGTTCGCTGGGCTCCGGGTCGGGCGTAATGCCCGGTCGGGCGAAATTGCCAACGCCCACAAAGCCCTCATACCGGTCCAAGGGGAACATTCGCAGCAGCTCCAGGCCTTCTTCGCTCTGCGAGCCTTCCGGGGCACCTGCATTGTCCCAGGTGAACAGAAAGCGCATCCGATCGGGCCCTTGTGACTGCTTGTCCGCATTGTCGCTCCACTGCACCACGAAGTCCGTCTCGTCCTCCCCGTAGTAACGCTGGCCCACGTAGGCCTGGTCGCGGTTGCCTGTGAAGGTGACGCCGTTCTTCATCCAGCTACGGAACCCCCAGGGTTGGTTGTAGAAGGTGTAGCCGATACCACCGGGATCCTCGTCGGCCAAATGCAGGCGCGTGAACGGACCATAACCCGCCGGGGTGAAAAAGCCCGGTGTGCCGCTCAAGCCCAGGTATCCGTTCTGAACCACCGGGACCGTGCCGCCGCCGCCGAGCAGCGGTAGGTTCGTGGTCTGGTTGGGATACAGACGCATGCGGCGCAGATCTGTCGTGCTGAAGTCGATCGACAGGTTGGGGATCGTCCGCAGGTGCAGGGGCACACTGCTGCCGGCTGCAGCACCCAGGTACTCAGTCCCGGTGATGACATCGCCACCTGGGAGGCGATTCCAATCCTGTCCCTGGCTCGCCCAGGCCATGCACAGGGTCGCTGCCAGTGTACTTGCTCTTCTCGTTTTCATGGTCGAACGTGTTCGCTTGTTCGTTCGACCGGACCTTGTGCTATCTGTTCACCACGAACTTCACCACGCCCACCCGATCGCCCTCTCGCATGCGGGCCACGTAGAGTCCTGTGGCCCATTGCTGCGCATCTAGGCGCAGCCGTTCCTCCTCAGCGCGCACCGAAACCACCCTGCGGCCTGCAGGGTCCACCACCTCCACATGGTAGGCCCTGCTGCCCGGCCAGGTCAGCACCACCTGTTGCGCATGCGCGTCGTACGCTGCAAAGGCACCCACCTGTCCCAGGGCCTCATCGAACCCGGTGGTGACGCAACCTCCTTCCTCGCGTGACACGCAGACCTCGTCGATGAAGTAGTAGGCCACCTCTCCGTTCCATGGCGGCAGGCCGATCGTATCGGTGAGGGCGTTGGTGAAGAAGTTGCCCAGCACCAAGTACTGATATGCGCTATCAGCCGTGAACGAGCCGCTCACCAAGGTCCAGCCCAAGGAGTCCGCAATGATGCCCGGGCTGTACACGTGGGCATAGTTGCGAAAGGGGAATGGCGGTCCGGTTGTGCCAGACCATGCATTGGAGGCCATGGTGAACAGTACACCGACATTATTGCATGCACCCATTGACCAAACGTAGCTGCCGTTCACCGCTAAATTCACTCTGAAACTAACGAGGTAGGTCTGGCCGATCTCCAACGGCTCCAAGAGCGGAACGCCTATGTATTCCCGGTAGTCATCGTTCACCCAGTAGCACCAACCGCCGATGTAGGCATCCCCCTCCCAGGCATATTGATAACCGAACCCATTCTGTGGCACACTCACCAGGGTATCGATGTCCTGCAGGCTGCCCGCACAGGCGTGGAAGTAATCCGGGCTGTTCAGCCAGCTATGCCAGTAGAGGGGGCGGTCACCCGGCTGAAAGCCGATGGTATAAGGACAGGTGTCCAGGAGTTCAAAGCTCGGGTTGGGCACCAGGTTCTGCGCTTCGCAGCGGAGAATAGCAATGAGCCCCAGGCAGCCCAGCAACAAGCTTGGGGCCTTACCGGGCCACCTGAGGTTCATCGCTTGGGTGGTCATCGTTCTGTTCGTGTTGACCGGGATAGCGGCCCGGCCTTCTTCCGCTCCATTCAAGTCCTTGTCCGTCGCGGGGTGCGGCAAGGCTCCGCTGAGAGACCGTGTCTGCACGGCCCGGCGCTGCCTGGGTGGCTCGGCGGTGGCACCTTATCTTCGCGCTGCTCTGTTTCGTTTACCTATTCACCTGGGTTGAGTGGGACATGAGCGACCAAAGCCC
>JAEUSW010000296.1 GCA_016788285.1 Flavobacteriales bacterium | reverse complement strand
CGGCATGGCGCGCAACGAGCAGGGGCTGAAGCAGGCCATCCAGGAGATCCGCGCCATCCGTGAGGATTTCTGGAAGAACGTGCGCGTGCCCGGCAAGGCCAACGAGTTCAACCAGGAGCTGGAGAAGGCCGGTCGCGTGGCCGACTTCCTCGAGCTCGGCGAGCTGATGTGCATGGACGCGTTGCACCGCAACGAGAGCTGCGGCGGCCACTTCCGCGAGGAGTACCAGGAGACCGAAGGTGCGCAGCAGGGCGAGGCCAAGCGCGACGACGCCAACTTCGCCTATGTGGCCGCCTGGGAGTGGCTCGGCGAGGCCGGCAAGGCCGAACTGCACAAGGAGGCGCTCACCTTCGACGAAGTGAAACTGACCCAACGTAGCTACAAGTGATGGGCAACATGAAGCTCACCCTCAAGATCTGGCGCCAGAACGGTCCCAACGACAAGGGCCGCATCGTGGACTACCCGGTCAACAACGTCTCGGAGGACATGTCCTTCCTGGAGATGCTCGACGTGCTGAACGATGAGCTGGTGCGCAAAGGGGAGGAGCCCGTGGCGTTCGACCACGACTGCCGCGAGGGCATCTGCGGCATGTGCAGCCTCTTCATCAACGGCGAAGCGCACGGCCCGGGCCGCGGTATCACCACCTGCCAGCTGCACATGCGCAAGTTCAAGGACGGCGACACGATCTACGTGGAGCCATGGAAGAGCGCGGCCTTCCCCGTGATCAAGGACCTGGCCGTGAACCGCAACGCCTTCGACCGCATCCAGGCCGCCGGCGGCTTCGTGAGCGTGAACACCAGCGGCAATCTGGTGGACGGCAACGCCGTGCCCATCCCGAAGGACGATGCCGACAAGGCTTTTGACGCGGCCACCTGCATCGGCTGCGGCGCCTGCGTGGCCACCTGCCCCAACGGCAGCGCCATGCTGTTCGTGGCGGCGAAGGTGAGCCAGCTCTCCCTGCTGCCCCAGGGCCGCCCCGAGGCCAAGCGCCGAGCACTGGCCATGGTGGAGCAGATGGACAAGGAAGGTTTCGGCAACTGCAGCAACACCGGCGCCTGCGAGGTGGAATGCCCCAAGCAGATCAGCCTCGAGCACATCGCCCGCCTGAACCGCGAGTACCTGGCGGCGACGGTGACGAAGGAGTGATCACCGGGTAATGAAGGCCTTCCCTCTGCTGTTCCTTCTGATGTTGATGGCATGCGCTGCACCTTTGCCCGAAGAGAAGCAACATGTAGCACCCGAGCCCAAGTGGGATGGGCTCATGGTAACCTGGAATAACGTTTCGATCAGCCTGGACACGTTGCGAGATACGTTGTCCTTATTTGAACCGGAGAAGGGTGCCTCAGACCCGACCAAGGGTCGGTATGAAGCAGTGTTTGTGACGCAAGAGGTGCAGGATTCAATTTGGATGGTCGCACGACGCTTGATGCATGTGCCGACAATTCGCGAGGAGGAGGTCACGGATTATGCGGGTGACTATGTACGGGTCAAGTTCTACGGAGGCGGTCTGGGTACCATGCAGTCCTTGGAGTACGGCTCCCAAAATGGATGGCCCAAAGACGGAGACCTTGGTCGCCTGCGTGCACTGACATTTGACCAGTTCAAAAAGGAGTGAACGGTATGTGGCCGAGCAAACTCCCCCAAGTCGGCACCACGATCTTCACGGTGATGGGCAAGCTGGCGGCCGCGGTGACGAAGGAGTGATCCGCTCATCAACTACATGTGCGAAGGACCGTCATCGACGGCCCTTCGCTTTACCGCTCAGGAGCTTCGTTCCTTATCGGCAACCGCTGTCGTCGCGTAGTTTCGTGCCACATGGCGATCACCTCCAAGCTCCCCCACGTGGGCACCACCATCTTCACGGTGATGAGCAAGCTCGCGCACGAGTGCGGCGCCATCAACCTCAGCCAGGGCTTCCCCGATTTCCCCATCGACGAGGCGCTGATCGAGCTGGTGGAGCAGGCCATGCGCGATGGCCACAACCAGTACGCGCCCATGCCCGGCGTGCCGGCCCTGCGCGAGGCGATCGCCGCCAAGGTGCAGCGCCTTTACGGCTTTGCGTACGACCCGGAGACCGAGGTGACGGTGACCTCCGGCGGTACACAGGCGATCTTCACCGCCCTTGGAGCAGTCGTGCAACCGGGCGATGAGGTGATCATCGTGGACCCGGCGTACGACTGCTATGCGCCCACGGTGGAACTGTTCGGCGGAAGACCGGTGCATGTGCGGCTGGCGGGCAACATGAAGTTCGATGCCGACGCGGTGAAGGCGGCGATCACGCCACGCACACGCATGCTCATGATCAACACGCCGCACAACCCGGCCGGCACGATCCTGCGCGATGCCGAGATGCGCCGCATCGCCGACCTGCTGCGCGGCACCGACATCCTGCTGCTGAGCGACGAGGTGTACGAGCACCTGGTGTTCGAGAACGAGGCGCATGCCTCGGTGGTGCGGTACCCCGAGCTGCGCGAGCGGGCCTTCGTGGTGTTCAGCTTCGGCAAGGTGTTCCACACCACCGGCTGGAAGATGGGCTACGTGCTGGCCCCCAAGGCGCTGATGGCCGAGTTCCGCAAGGTGCACCAGTTCAACGTGTTCAGTGCCAGCACCCCCGTGCAGCACGCCCTGGCCGCGTACCTGAAGGACCCCGTCCACTACGAGGGGGTGTCGTCGTTCTACGAGGCCAAGCGGGACCGTTTCCTCATCGGCCTGCACGCTTCGCGTTTCGAGCCCCTGGCCTGCGAGGGCAGCTACTTCCAGCTCGCCGACTACAGCGCCATCAGCGACGAGCCCGACACCGAGTTCGCCAAGCGCCTCGCCCGTGAGTTCGGGGTGGCCGCCATCCCCATCAGCGTCTTCTACAAGGAGCCACCACCGGAGCAGCGCATCCTTCGCTTCTGCTTCGCCAAACGGGATGAGACACTGGACGAGGCCATCGACAAGCTATGCGAGATCTGAAGATCACCCTTGTGCAACGCATGCTCCACTGGGAGGATGCGGCAGCCAACCGCTCCCAGTTCCAAGAGGTCATGGCCCCGCTCCGGGGCGCGACCGACCTCATCGTGCTGCCCGAGATGTTCACCACCGGCTTCAGCATGCGTAGCATCGAGCTGGCCGAGACCATGGACGGCGCCACGGTGCGGTGGATGCGCGAACAGGCCCGCGCACTGGACGCGGCCCTCTACGGCAGTGTGATCATCCAGGAGGCGGGAGAGTGCTACAACCGCGGGTTGTTCGTGACACCGGAGGGACGGGTCGCCACCTACGATAAGCGCCATCTCTTCCGGTTCGCCAACGAAACGGAGCACTACAGTGCAGGTCGGGAACGGGTGGTGGTCGAATGGCGCGGCTGGCGCATCCTTCTGCAGATCTGTTTCGATCTGCGCTTTCCGGTGTTCGCGAGGAACCGGGGAGACTATGATGCGATCCTCTACGTGGCCAACTGGCCCGAGGCCCGCCGCTTCCCCTGGAGCCAGTTGCTCATCGCACGCGCCATCGAGAACCAGTGCTATGTGGCAGGGGTCAACCGGGTGGGCATGGACGGCAAGGGCATCCACTACAGCGGGGACAGCGTGGTGATCGATCCCCGCGGAGCCGCGCAGACCGCCGTGGAGCCATCCCTGGAAGGGGTCCTGACGACCACCCTCGACCGTGCGGGCCTTGAGGACTTCCGCGCCAAGTTCCCCGTGGCGCTGGAGGCCGATGACTTCGACCTGCGGCTTTGAGCGGTCAGCGGATGATGGTCACGTGGCCCATGCGCTCCTGCTCCATCCCCACACCCCCCTGCTCGTCGTCCACGAAGCGGTAGCGCATCTTCCACACGTAGACCTCGTTGGGTACCTCGGCGCCATGGGCCGTGCCGTCCCATTGGTCCATCGGGTCGTTGGTCTGCCAGAGCACCCCGCCCCAGCGGTCGAACACGATGAGCTCCAGGGTGGCCACGTTCTTGCCCACCGGGCCCCAGGTGTCGTTGATGCCGTCAGCGTTGGGAGTGAAGGTGTTGGGCACATAGATGCTCGCAGGGCAGAACTCGTTCACCCTCACCGAATCGCGCAGCCCGCAGTTGAACGTGTTCGTGATGTCCACGAAATACCAGCCGTAGGCACCGGCCAGGATGATCTGGGAGGTCTGTCCCGAGCTCCAACCGAAGCTGGATCCCGGATTGCCGGCGTCGATCACCACATAGTGCGGCTCCTCGTCGAGACAGGTGAAGATCTGGTGTACGGGCAGGCTGCTCGGCCGCGGATTGAATCCGGCCACCACCGCGTCGCTCGCGCTGCAATGGCCGTTGTCCACCGTGACGCTGTAGGTGCCGTTCTGGACCACATCGATGGTGTGTGTGACCGCCCCCGTGCTCCAGGTGTACGTCGTCCCCGGGTTCCCGGCATCAAGCGTCAATACGTCCCCTTGGCAGAGCGCCGTGTCCGGACCGAGGTCCACCACGGGCCAAGGCACGAAGGTCACCACCGCGCTGAACGATGCACTGCAGCCCTGAGGTGTGCTCACCAGCACCGTGTAGGTGCCGGCCGCGGTGGGTGCGATGGTGGGGGTGACGGCACCGGTGCTCCAGGCGAAGGTGGCGCCAGGGTTGCCCGCGTCGAGGAGCACGGGTTCACCGGTGCACTCGGTGACGTCGACCAGCGCATCCACCGGTCCGGGCAGCACGGTGAGCGTCACGCTGTCCGACGCCTGGCAGGCCGTATTGGTGACGATGACCCCGTAGGTGCCGCTCTGCAGCGGAGCAATGGTCTGCGCGACGGCCCCGGTGCTCCACAGGTAGGTGCTGCCGGGGTTCCCGGCGTCCAGGACCACGCCCGTGCCGGTGCACACGGTGGTGTCCGGTCCCAGGTCGACCACCGGAGGGGCCACCAGCGTGACCAGGGCGTCGAACGTGCCGGTGCAACCCTGGGTATTCGTCACCAGCACACTGTACAGCCCGCCAGTGGTCACCGTGATCGACTGGCCCGTGGAGCTGGTGTTCCACAGGTAACTGCTGCCGGCGTTGCCCGCGTCCAGCGTCACGGGGCTCGTGGCGCATGCGGTGACGTCCTGCAGCTGGTCCACGGGCATCGGCGCGAAGGTGAGCGTCACCGCATCCGTGCTCACGCAACCCTGGGGGCTCGTCGCGGTGGCGGTGTAGGTGCCGCTCCCGGTGGCCTGGAACTGCTGGCCGGTGCTGCCATTCCCCCACACGACCGTGTTGCCGGGGCTGTTGGCCTGGATGATGAAGGCGGATGCTCCGCAGAGCAGGCTGTCGGGCCCCAGGTCGAGCGCGGGCAGCGCGTTCAGGACGACGTTGAAGGTCTTGGTGGTCTGGCATCCCTGGGCATCGGTGATCTCCACCACGTACGTGTCCGTTGTGGTCACCGGCACGGTCTGGGAGGTCGGGCCGTGTGTCCATGCATACGTGCTTCCCGGGAAGCCGGCGTCCAACACCAGGGTCTGGCCGGCGCAACCCGCGATGTTCACCGGGTTCACCATGCTGTCGAACGCGTCGGTGATGCGCACGGAGTCGGTGACCGAACAGCCGTTCGCGTCGGTGATGGTCACCTCGAAAAGCATCGTGGTGTCGGCCATCACCGTCGGGGAGGCGATGCTCCCGGAGTTGAGCAGGAAGGCGGGGGTCCAGGCGATGCTGAACGGTGCGGGCACGTTGTGCTGCACGTCGAGCTGGAACCCGAGCGCATTGCACAGCGTGGTGTCCTCCGTGGCGGCGATGGTGTAGGCCGTGGTCACGGCGATCGTGATCGAGGCCTGCGTGCTGCAGCCGGTCTGCGTGTCGGTGAGGGTCGCCGTGTAGGTGGTGGTGCCGGTCGGCGTGGCCACGGGGTTCGGTGAGGTGGCGCTGCTGAGGCTGCCCGCGTTGTTCCACAGGAGTTGAAGCGTGCCGGTCCCCTGCAGCACCGCGTTCAACTGGCTGCTCTCTCCCTGGCAGAGGGTGAGGTCGCTCGCGCTGAGAACGAGGCCCAGCTGCGGACCCACGGTCACCGTGACCGCATCACTGGCCGTGCAGCCCACGTTGTTGATGGCCGTGGCGGTGTAGGTGGTGGTCGCTCCGGGGCTGGCCAGGGGCCCGGAGATGGCGGTGTTGTTGAGGCTGCCGTTGTTCGGTGTCCAGCTCCATTGAATGCCCTGGCCCGAACTGGCGGTGGCCTGAAGCTGGGCCTGACCGCTTCCGCACAGGAGCACATCGTTGCCGGCACTGATGCTGAAGGCCGGGGCCACCTGCACGAACACGGGGTCGCTGAACGTGCAGCCGGTCCCACCGGTGGCCTGCACCGTGTACCAGGTGTCCGCAGGCGGCGTGGCCAGCGGGCTTGGGCTGGTCGGGTCGTTGAGCGTGGCGCCCGGCGACCAGAGCAGCGGCACACCGGTATTGTCCACGCGGGTCAGCGTCACGTTGTCAAGCGCCCACACGTCCTGCGCGGCCCCGCTGTTGGCCAGCTGGCGCCAGCGGAAGTGCGTGGCGGCCGACCAGGCGGCGGGCGGGATGGCGAGCGTGATCGGGGTGAAGGCCGGATACTGCGACTCGTTCAGCGTGTGGAACACCGTCCAGGCCACGCCGTTCAGGCTGTACTCCACCACCACGTCCTCGCCCGGCTCGGCACCGTCGCAGGGAGCGGTGCCGGCGGAGATCATCAGGCTGAAGACCAGGCTGCCGCCCTGGGGCACGTTGATGGGGGTCGTGCGCGCCTGACGGGTGCCTGCGGCGTTGAACAGAAGCGCGTTGCCGTTGACCGCACCGCAGGCGCCGCTCACCGCACCGCCCTGCACCTGGGCCCACAGGGCCGAGGTGCCGCTGTTCAGGGGGTCGAAGGCGATCACCCGCTGCGTGCGTGTGCCGAGCTGCACGGGATCGCCCAGGCAGATGATGCTGTCGGCCGTGGTGGCCTCCACGCTGTGCACGGTGTTCGGGGTCACTTGGACGAGGACACTGTCCGTGGCGCTGCCACAGCCCAGCGGACTGGTCACGTTCAGCTTGAACCACGTGGTGGTCATCGGGTAGGCCACCGGATCGGGGATGGCGGGGTCGCTCACCAGGGCGGCCGGCGTCCAGCTCAGCGTGTAGGCGTTGGGGTCCAGGCTGGGCTGTGCGCCGAGCTGCACGGGTTGATATTGGCAGATGGTGGCCGCGTTGGCTCCGTCCGCCGTGGCCTCCACGGTCACAGGCACCTGGATGCCCACGTGGAAGGTGAACTCCAGCGGGCAGGTGGAGCCCGGGGCGGTGCCGGACACGGTGTAGGTATCGTTCGTGGTGGGGGTGAAGGAGTAGCTCATCCCGGTGGCCAGGACAACGCCCGGGGCACTGGCGGCCTCCCACTGCGGGTTGTCCATCGGCTCCGGAGCCGTCAGCGTCACCGGGCCGTTCACGCACAGCAGCGAGTCCTGCACCACCACCGGCACCACCGTGGCGTTGGCGTTGAACGCGTAGCTCTCGCCCGTGCCGAAGCCGGTGGCATACACATGGATGCCCTGCGGAGCGGACACGCGGTGCGTACCCGCGGTGATCGTCCGGCTGGCATGCGACCAGGTGGGGCAGGTGGCGAAGGCCGTGAAGCTGCCGGCCGGCACCGCTGTGCCATCCACGGTCACCTGGCCCACCACGGCCGTGGGCACGACCAGTTCCACCCGGTGCCCGGTGATCTGGGGCGAGCTCACCGTGCTGAACGTGGTGGACTGCGTGGTGCGGTCGTCCGGCTCGATCACCACCATCGACGGGTCACCGGCATTGGCGCAGTTGTACCCTTCGTAGATGACGACCACCGAGACCGGTGCCGTGGCGTTGATGCAGGCGGTGCCCGCCAGACCATTGACCTGGTGGGATTGACCCGCGTTGAGGGCGATGGGCGCACCCCCGTTCACCGTGACGATCGTGCCGTTCTGGCCGGCGAGCACCCGCACGGTCGCGTTGGCGATTCCGGTCGGCAGGAAGGTGTGGAACTCGGTGCCCCAGCGCTCAAGCGGGATCATCTGCTCCACCAGGTGATCGCAGGCCGGGCATCCCACGGGCACGTTGGCGCACATGCTGCCGCTCAGCACCGCGAAGGGTCGGCACGGCCCGCTCGCCGCCGTGGCGCGCACGCGGGTGCCGGTGAGGTCGAGCGACGAAAGGGCCGATTGCACCTGGTAGGTCTGTCCCTGATCCAGCGTCACCGTGAAGGGGACACCGGCGGGACGCCCGCCGGCCGTGTTCACGCTGGGGGTGATCTCCACCTCCGTGTCATCGGTGGTGGCCACGATGAGCAGTTCGCTCTTGTAGAACTCGTTGAACCCCGGGAGCCCTCGGTAGGCCTCCACGAAGTAGTCCGTGCCCAAGGCCTCCACCGGGAGCACTTGGGCGCCATCGTGGGTGTAGCTCTGGTAACTGACGGCCGTAACGGCCACCGGAGCGGCGGCGATGATGCGCACCCCCTTGCCGGTCACGGACTCTGAACCGACGTGTTCGGCGGTGGTGGGCACGTTCACCAGGACCACGCCATTGGCCGGAACACTGAAGGCCTGGCTCCAGCCGGTCTGCGGAATGCTCACCGTGCCACTGGTGGCGGCGGGTGCACTGATGTACAACCGGGTCTCCTGGGCGCCGTAGGCGTTCTGCATGAAGCCGGTCCACAGGTCCGTGCCGAGGGTCGGCATCGGTCCGTTCACCTGGGCCGTGGCGCTGCTCAGCCACAGGGTGGCGAGGGCACCAAGCACTGTCGGGCGGCTGCGCAGGATGGGGTTCAGGGAGGTCATGCCACCGAAGGGCGGGGTGGTTCGCGCCGTGCATACGTGATCCCCTGCCCAAGGTTCCCGCCCTGTAACGGCGAAGGGCCGGGAGAACCCCGGCCCTTCGCAGTGATGACCGTCGACCGTCAGCGGATCAGCGTCACATGGCCCACGCTTTCCTTTTCCGCACCGATCATGCCGTTCACGTCCTCGATGAAGCGGTATTTCAACTTCCACACGTACACCCCGTCCTGGACGTCGGTGCCGTTGCGCTTTCCGTCCCAGCCCACCTCGGCGTCCTTGCCCGCGAAGACCTCCTCGCCCCAGCGGTCGAAGATCTTCATCTCCATGGTGGCGATGTTGTAGCCGCTCGGCATGAACAGGTCGTTCACCCCGTCGCCATCCGGCGTGAAGCTGTTCGGCACGAAGCACTGCGGCGGACAGTATTCCACCACCTCGATCGAGTCGGTGATCGTGCAGTTCAGCGGGGTCGTGATGTCCACGATGTACCAGCCGTACGTGTTCACTTCGATGGTCTGGGTCTCCTCGTCGGTGCTCCACAGGTAGGTGCACCCCGGGTTCCCGGCATCCAGCAGGGTCTTCTTCGGCCAGTAGTCCAGGCAGATCACCTGCTCCTCCTCGGTGATGATGTTCGGCAGCGGGTTGAAGACCACCTCCACCGTGTCGCGGGTGGTGCAGTACCCATTGAACACGTCCACCCAGACGTCCTGTGTGGTGGTGACGAAGGTGGTCTGCGTGGTGGCCCCGTTGCTCCAGATGAAGGCCTGACCCGGGTTGCCCGCGTTCAGGTCCATGGTGTCGGTGTCGCACAGCGCCGTGTCCGGACCGAGGTCCACGATGGGGAAGGGGACGATGTCGATCACCGCATCGGCGGAATCCACGCACCACGTCGGCGTGGTCACCACCACGGAGTATGTGGCGCTGACGCTGTCGACCTGGATGGACTGGGTGGTCTCGTTCGTGCTCCAGAGGTAGCTGCTGCCCGGGTTCCCGGCGTCCAGCGTGATCGTTTCGCTGATGCACACCGTGGTGTCGCGCAGGTCGATCACCGGCAGCGGGTCGAACACCACGTTGATGCTGTCGCTGTTCACGCAATCGTTCCCGTCCGTCACCTCCACCCAGTACAGGTCATCCGTGGTCACCGTGATGGCCTGGGTGATGGCCGTGGTGTTCCACAGGTATTGGCTGCCGGGGTTGCCGGCGTCCAGCGTCCAGTTCTGACCGATGCAGAGCGACGTGTCCGGTCCCAGCACGATCACCGGGAGGGGGTCCACCGTCACGTTCGTGGTGAAGGTGGCCTGGCACCCCAGGGTGTCGGTGATCACCACGGTGTACGCCCCGGCCGTGGACACCGTGATGGTCTGTGTGGTGGCGTTGGTGCTCCAGGCATACGTGCTTCCCGGGTAGCCCGCATCGATCACCATGCTCTGACCGGCGCACAAGGACGAATCCGAGATGAAGGTGAGGTCGTCGAAAGGCACGTTGATGTTCACCGTGTCGCGCGCCGAACAGCCCAGGGCGTCCTGCACCACCACGATGTACTGGGCGGTGGAATCGAAGGTGATCACCGGGTTGGCGGTGTTGGCGCCCACCAGCTGGTTCGTCGGGGTCCAGCTGATGAGGGCGCCCGGCACGTTGTGCTGTACGTCGAGGACGAAGCCCACCGGGTCGCAGAGCGAGGTGTCCGCCGTGGCCGTCACCACATAGGCCGTGCTCACCGTGATGTCGATGTCCTCCGTGAGCACACATCCACTGATGGTGTCCGTGACGGCCAGGACATAGGTCGTGGTGGTCAGCGGCGTCGCCGTCGGGTCCTGGACAGCGGCGTCATTGAGCGATCCCGCCGGGGTCCAGCTGTACACCAGGTTGGTGGTGTTGCCGGCGATGGTGGCGTCCAGCAACGTGCTCTCACCCTGGCACAGGTCGTCGTCCGGTGTGGTGATCGTGAGGCCCAGGAGCTGGTTCACCGTGATGGTCACACTGTCCGTGGCCACACAGCCCTGGCCCGTTGTCACCGTCACGAAGTACTCCGTGGTGCTGGCCGGCGTGGCGATGGGGGATTGCACGAACGTGGCCGACAGTGTGCCGTTGTTCGGCGTCCACGTCCAGGTGTGGTTGGTCCCTGAGCTGGGTGCCGCGTCCAGCTGGATGCCTCCCAGGTCGCAGATCGCGGTGTCCGGCGTCATGGCGATGCTGAACGGCGCGCCCACCTCGATGTACACCGAGTCCTGATAGCTGCACTGGGTCCCCGTGAGCGTGCTCTGCACATAGTACCAGCCCGTGGTGGTCGGGTAGGCCATCGGATCGGTGATGTTCGCCGCGCTGAGGGTGGCGGCGGGCGACCAGTTGATGCTGAGGCCCGTGGTGCTCTGGGCGCCGATGGCCACGTTGTCCAGGCTCCAGTTGTCATTGCCCGGACCACTGCTGTTCAACTGCCGCCAGCGGAACAGGGTGGCACCCGTCTGCGCGGCCGGGGGAATGGGCGCGCTCACCGTGGTGAAGTTGGGGTAGAGGTATTCCCACAGGGTGGTCATCACCGTCCATGTGCCGCCTCCGTTCGTGGAGTACTCCAACACCACGTCCTCACCGGGATCCGCGTCATCGCAGGGCGGTGCGGCCGCACCGATCTTGATGGCGAAGCTCACGCTGCCGCCATCGATCACGTTCATGGCGCTCGTGGTGGCCTGCCGCGGATTCACCCCGTCGAAGTAGAGCGCATCGCCGAACACCGAGCCGCAAGCATTGCTGATGGTGCCGCCCTGGATCGAACTCCACATCGGTGAGAACACCAGGTCGAAGGGATCCTCGGCGATGATCTGATGCACCTGCAGGTCGAGCTGCGACGAATCGCCCTGGCACAGGGCGTCCACGGCCGTGCTGGCCTCGTACAGGAGGATGTCCCCCTGGATGACGTCGATGTACACGCTGTCCAGGCTCACCGCACATCCGTTCAGGGTGCTCACGCTCACGTAGAACCAGCCGCTCTGCGTGGGCGTGGCGATCGGGTTCTGCAGCGAGCCATCGTTCAACTGCGCATCCGGCCACCAGTTGAACAGGTAGGTGCCCGGAGGGTCCACGTCCACGTTCAGTTGCACCGTTTCATACTCGCAGATGGTGATGGTGGCCGGAGCCGGCACCCCGTTCGCCGATGGGGTGAGCAGTGGCGGGGTGTCCACCTCCACGCTGAAGAAGTACTGCTCCTCGCAGAGGCTCAGGTTCTCGTACCCGGTGACCACGTACACATCGCTGCCCGGCGGGGTGAAGGTGTAGGAGAACCCGTAGTGAAGCGTGTCCGTGGGGTCGGAGATCACCGTCCAGAACGGGTTGAAGAGCGGGTTGGGCGGGGCCAGGGTGAGCGTGCCCGTGCTGTCCACCCCGCAGAACACCGAGTCGATGTTGATGGGCGGGAGGGGCGTGAAGGATCCCACCGAATACGCATAGCTCTCGGCGCTACCCATGCCGTACACGTAGGCGGAGAGGCCGCCGGGGCAGGTGAGGGTGTGGCTGCCCTGCGTCAGCGGCACACTGGCGTAGGCGGCCGTTGGGCAGGCCGGGTAGGCCGTGAAGCTGGCGGCCGGCACAAGCACGCCGTCCAGCGAGACCTGGTTGATGTTCGCCGTCTCGGTGATGATGTTCAGGTAATGGTTCGTGATCACCGTGGAGGACACCGTGCTGAACGTGATGTTGTCGATCTGCTGCTCCTCGGCGTTGAGGATCAGGAGCGCGGGGTCGCCATTGCCGCTGCAGGTGATGCCCTCCATGAGCTGCGCCACGCTGAAGGGCACGTTGCCCTCGAAACAGGCCGCCTGACCGAAGGCGTTCACCTCCGTGAACTGGCCGGCGTTGAGGTTGATGGGCGGACCGCCGTTCACGGTCACCACGGTGCCGTTCTGGTCGGCCAGGATCCGATAGGTGTAACCGGTGGTGGTGGAGTAGGGGACCGAGTAGTACTTGCGGCCCCACACGTTCCGCGGCAGGTTCTGCTCGCACACGTGGTCGCACGCATAGCAACCCTGCGGGATGTTCGTGCACACCGACCCGCTGAAGACCGCGAAGGGCCTGCAACTTCCGCTCTGCGCCGTACCGATGATCGTCGTGCCCGTGAAATCGTCCGTCACGTTGGTGCCCGCCGCCTTCACCTGGTAGGTCTGCCCGGAGTCCAGCTGCACCGTCCACGGCACTCCGGCCACATGGCCCCCCTCGGTGTTCACCGTGGTGGTGATCTCCACCTCGGTGTCATCCTGGGTGGACACGATGAGGAACTCCGAGGCCAGACCGGCCACCCCCGACAGCCCGCCGTAGGCGTGGATCCGGTATTCGGTCCCCAGGGATTGCACGGGGTACACCGTGGTGCCGTCCGCCGTGTACTGCTCGAAGTTGATGGCGAAGACCGCCACGGTGTCCTGCGTCTGCACCAGCACCGACTTGTTGTCGATGATGTCCGATTGATAGTGCATCGCCGTGGGGATCGGGATGGTCACCGTGGTGGTGACGTTGGGCACGACGTTGAAGGCCTGCGACCAACCCACGAGCGGCATGGTCACCACGCCGACCGTGGCCACTGGCGAGCTGATGAAGATGTCCAGGCTCTGCGTGGGGTTGCCCTGGTAGTTCTGCATGAAGCCGAGCCAGAACTCCTTGCCCATCGTGGGCACCACACCCTGGCCGTGGGCCTGGCCCAGGCTGAGCACCGCCATCACGGGCAGCGCGCGCAGAAAGGATCGCATCATGGTCGTCAGGTTCGTTCGGTCACAAAGGTCGATCGGTGCTGAAAGGTACCGCGGGGATCGCGAACCGGTCGTGCACGGCCGCTTGTGGACCGACTACATGACGCGAAGGATGCCCCGGACGTTGCCAGCGTGAAAAGAACTCTTCAGGGCAGGCTCCAGTTCACCTCCAGGTCCCAGCCGGCACGCACGTTCACCGGCTCCGGATGGGTCAGTACCGCCTCAGGGAGCAGGCCGGCCCGCCAGCGCCCAGGGTCCCAGCGGCCGTTGCCGTTGCCGTCCCGCACCACCCGGATGCTGTAGGTGCCTGGCGGAAGGCTGGCCCACTGCACGCTGCGGACGCCCGCTTGCAGCGGCTGCCGGCGCACGGCCCGCCCTTGTCCATCCTGCAGCAGGGCGATCAGGGCCACCCCTGGGTCCCCCTCGAAGGTGAGCTTCAAGCTCCCCAGCGTGGCCGGGTCGGGGGCCGAAAGGGTCACCGTGGTGCTGTCGTTCCACCCGCTGTACAGGTCGTGTATCGCCTTGGGCTTCAGCAGGATGGATCCCCGGGACCCGGACAACGGCCGAATCCACAACAAGCGCCGGTCGGCCGTATCGCGCTCCACCATGAACCGCACGCTGTCGGCTCCCGGCCCGGTGGCCACCACGCGGTCGGGGTCCATCCGATCGATGGGCCGGGAGGCCCGTAGGGGCACCCCTTCCGGACCCGGCCCACCGGCCCGCAGCACCAGATTGAATGGGGGGCGCGGTGGCCTTCGGTAGGTCACCGTGTCCGCCGGGGCGCTGTCCGGCCGCAGGATCACACGCACCCCGTGCAGCAGGGTGGTGTCCGAGGGCCAGGCGAGCACCGTATCCCGCCCACCGCCCCATTCCAGCTGCCAATCGGGCCGCGGACCTCCTTCCTGTCCGACCGGGAGGGTGCGGAGGCGCAGGCTGTCCACGGGCTTGCTGAAGACCACCTGCAGCGCGCCTTCGGGCAGCACCCGGTCATCCATCACCTGGGCCTGGAGGCCCGGCTCGCGATACAGCTCCAGCAGGTGGGGAGCGCTGTCGCCGGGCAGCACCACCCCCGCGGGGTCGAAGGCGATCTCCTCCCCGGGCAGGTCGTAGCGCAGGTTGCCGTTCATGTCGCGCAGGGCGCGCAGCACATAGCGGCCGCCGGCCAGGTAGCGCAGCCGGAAGCGGCCCTCCGCATCGCTGCGGGCGATGTAGCGTGGGCGGCCGGTGGTGAAGGCCGCGGTATCGCCCTCCGGATGGAGCAGCACCTGAACGGCCTTCTCCGGCGCACCGGTGTAGGCGTGGCGGACCAGTCCGGTCAGCTCGAGGCTGTCCACCGCATCGCCGGTGCTCAGCACGTGCATGAGCTCCTCGGCGGCGTTGCCTTCCGTGAGGTCCACCACGGCCTGGCCGAGGTTGATCACGTAGGTGGTGTGGGGCAGCAACGGGCCGGGCAGGTCGATCCGCACCTCGCGGGGACCGGTGCGCGTCACCTCCGGCGGGGTGTCCAACGGCGGCGATACCACCAGGTTCTCCCGCACCTTGCGTAGGTCGATCCGCTCATCGAACCGCAGGGTGATGGCCCCCCCCGTGAAGCCGGTGGTGCCGCTCGGCGGCGAGGCCTGCACGAGCTGCGGAGGGATCTCGTCCTTGGGACCGCCGGTGGGGTCGCGCATCTGGGCGCAGGCCGTCAGCGTCACCAACAGGGCCGTCGCCGCGCGCCGGCTCATTCGAACAGGGGTTCCAGCAGGGCGCCCACCTGCGCCAGCGCGTGGGCGTCCACCTCGCTGAAGTCGTTGAGGGCGCTGCTGTCGATGTCGAGCACGGCGGCCACGTGCCCGTGGCGGTCGCGCAGGGGCACCACGATCTCCGACCGGCTCAGGGGGCTGCAGGCGATGTGCCCCGGGAACTGCTCCACATCGGGCACCACCAGGGTGCGTTCCTGCTCCCATGCCGCGCCGCACACGCCCTTGCCGAAGCCGATGCGGGTGCACGCCACGGGCCCCTGGAACGGGCCCAGCACGAGCTCGGCCCCCATCACGCGGTAGAAGCCCACCCAATGCCAGCCGAAGGCCTGGTGCAGGGCGGCGCTCACGTTGGCCATGGCCGCGATGGGGTCGCGCTCCTCGGCCAGCAGCGCGCGCAATTGGGGCATCAGCGCGGCATACAGCGCCACACGGTCCGTGGTGGCCGGCAGCGAAAGCGTGGTCTCCATGGGGGGCGGAAGGGGGGCAAAGGTATCGGTGGGGCGAGGTGACGAGCCCTAGGCCGTCGCCGCCGTGCACACGCTCACTCGCAGGTCGGGCACCCGCAACAGGGCGCGGATGCAGCCCTCGAGGGTGGCGCCGGTGGTGATCACATCGTCCACCAGCAGCACGTGGGCGCCGGCCAGCGAACGCGTTTCGCCCAGCTCGAAGGCCTCCTTCACGTTGGTCCAGCGCTCCCAGCGGCCTTTGCGCGTCTGGGTGGTGGTGCGCACCACGCGCATCAACCCCTGGTCGGGCATACGCAGGGGCCACAGCTCGCGGAAGCCGTCCACGAGCACCTGGCTCTGGTTGTAGCCGCGCTCGCGGAGCCGGTGGGGGTGCAGCGGCACGGCCAGCACGTGGTCCACCGTGGCGAAGCGGGGGCTGGCGCGCAGCGCTTCGGCCATCCACCGGCCCAGTTCCAACCCCACGGCCCGGTCGCCCTGGTACTTCAAGCGGTGCAGCATGCGCTGGGTGCGGCCTCGACGGTTGAACTGCAGCAGGGCCGCGGCGGCCTCCACCACCACCTTGCCGTGGAACAGCCGTTCCAGACGATTGTCCGGTTGCAGGTGCATGCCGGTGCGCGGCAGGTCCAGCACGCAGGGCAGGCATACGGCCTTTTCATGCGTCATCAACGGGCGGTCGCAGGCGCTGCAGCGGCGGGGAAGGAAGAGCTCCGCAGCGTCGAGCAGCCACTGTCCGATCCCCGTCGTCGCTTGTGGGCCCATCCCGGTCGACGTGTTGATAATTGCCATCGAATGCCCTGAAGACCCCGATGCACGGGGGTAATTTAGCGGCCCGAGCCCGAACCCCCATGGACCAGACCGGAAACACCCCCCAGCCGACCAAGCCCCGTTCCAACGTCGCCCTGCTGGCGCTGGTGGTGCTCCTGCTCATCAGCAACGTGGTGATGCTCTACCTGTTGATGCAGAGCAAGCGTCAGGAGGAGGCCACCCAGGGCGAGGTGGTGAAGGTGACCAGTGAGAAGGAGAACGTGACGCGCATGCTGGAGGACATGCTGGCCCAGTACGATACGCTGGAGACCGAGAACGAGCAGCTGCGCGTGGAAATGGACGCCCAGAAGCAGCAGATCGAGAACCTGCTCGATCAGGTGAAGAAGGGCAACTACAGCCTGGCCAAGGCCCAGAAGGAGGCGGCCACGCTGCGCAAGATCATGAAGGGTTATGTGGCCACCATCGACTCGCTGAACCAGGTGAACCTGCAGCTCACCGCCGACAAGGCCAACCTGACGCAGGAGCTCGGCACCGTGCAGGGCCAGAAGGCCGCGTTGGAGCAACAGACCGCCGAACAACAGGCGCTCATCGCCAAAGGCTCGGTGCTGACGGCCACCACCATCAGCGCCGGTGCGGTGATGCTGCGCAACAACGGCAAGCAGACGGACACCGACCGGGCCAAGAAGGCCGAGATGGTGAAGTGCTGCTTCACCCTCGGGGAGAACCGCGTGGCCCGCGCGGGTGACAAGACCCTGTACATGCGCATCATCAGCCCGGACGGGCAGGTGCTGCCGGCCAGCGAGGCCAACAACCGGTTCCAGTTCGAGGGCGTGGAAGGCGAGTTCAGCGTGAAGCGCGAGGTGAACTACCAGGGCGTGCCGGTGGATGCCTGCATGTTCTGGACCGCCAGCGGCGAGATGCGCACCGGCCAGTACATCGTGGAGGTGTATGAGAGCGGTGGCAAGGTGGGACGGGCCACCTTCGACCTGAAGTAGGCGACGACCCCTCGTCAGAAGAAGGCGCGGATCTGCGCGCCGCCCACGTGCACCGTGGGGGTGTTCTCGCTCTTCCGACCGTTGTAGGTGATGTCCACCTGCAGGTTCTGGTTCAGCCGCCGCTGGATGCTGAGGCTCCAGGTCCAGTTGGTGCCCACCTTCAGCCCGCCCAGCATCTCGTTGCCCAGGCTGGTGTTGGGGTCCCCGTCATACCGGATGTCCACCAGGTCGAGGTTCAGCTGGATGCTGCCCTTGCCGGCGGTGTTCCAGCGGGCCTCCAGCCCCAGGTTCTGCACGGTGGCTGCCTCGCCGCCCAACTCCTCGCGGTTCAGTTTGTCGGTGTAGCGGTAGCTCAAGGCCGCGCGCAGGTCGGTGTTGGGCCGCCAGGTGATGCGGGGCCGCGTGGTGTACTGCCGGATGCTGTAGGTGCGACCGCTGAGCAGGTCGGAGGCGTTGGCCACCCGGCCCGTCTCCGCCTCCAGGTCGGCGGTCCATTGCTGGGTGGCGTTCCAGCGCAGGCGCACCTGGTTCAGTTCGCGCAGGCGTGATTCGAACCCGTTCAGCAGCAGCGTCTTGGTGCGGTCGCTCTGGAAGGTGTGGTCCACGCTCCACTTGGGGCTCGTGCGGTCGTAGAAGAGCGTGTTGCGCAGCGAACTGGTGAAGGCCGTGAGCAGCGTGTCCGCCGGGTCGATGCGGAAGGGGTCGAGCGCCTGCCCCAGGTCGGCCGTGCTGGTCTTGCGGTCGCTGCGGAAGGAGGCCAGGTCCGAGAAGCGCGCCAGGAAGCCCCGCATCCCTTTGCGCCCGCCCCAGGCCACCGCGGGCCGCAGGTCCAGCGAGGCGCTCAGCTGGTTGCTGAAGGTGCGCGAGTAGGTGTTGCTGGGCACGAACACCCGCACGTAGTTGGCCTCGTAGCCGAAGTTGGCCTGTTCGAACTCGTTGAGCTCCTTGAGGCCGTTGCCGTTGTAGTCGTTCCAGATGTAGAGGCCCTGCCCGGCGGGCACCTCCACGTAGAGGAACTCGCGCTGTTGCTCCAGCCCCGAACCCAGTTCATAGAACAGGTCCCACACCGCCACGCCCTTGCCCAGGCTGAGGTCGTGGTCGATGCGCATCAGGTAGGTGTCCTCGGGCCGTTGCGCGGTGAGGGTGCTGTCCACGATGCGCAGCTGCCGGTAGGTGAAGGTGGTGGCCAGGCGATGTCGCGCATCGCGGCCGACGCCCAGGGTGGCCGTGCCCGCGGTGGCCACGGTGCTGCGGGCCAGCCCGCCGTTCCGAAGGCCCTGGTCGTAGCGCTGGCCACCGCCCACGCGGAAGGTGGTCCGGGCCGTATCGCGGCTCTGGATGAAGGCCTCCCAGTCGTAGAACTGGTAGCTGCCGGCCAGCAACGCCGACCCCGTGTCCGCCCGGAAGCGGTTGCGTTCGTGCTCGTCCTGCATGCCGACGGTGAACCAGCGCATGCGTCGGGCCAGCCGGGCCTTGTGCCGCAGGAACTCGGTGCGCACCGGGTCGGTGGTGGTGAGCAGGCTGGCGGTGCCGGTGAGGTCGAACCGGCCGGGGTGCAGGTCGCTGATCAGGTCGTGGCGCCAGCCGGCATAACGGTCGCGGACCTGGAAGGTGTTGATCACGTAGCGCAACCTTCCGGCCTTTCCGGCCCGAAGCCCCACGCCCAGGTCGGCCAGCAGTTGATCCCCGTCCAGTGGCCGGCCCTGGGCGTTCCAGTTGCGCTCGAACTCCACGGCCCGGTACCGTTCCACCGGGGTGAAGGAGGCGGTGAGGGCCTCCGTCTCCAGGCCCAGTTCCAGCGCCCATGTGCTGTCAGCGGCCCGCAGGGGGATCGCCTGGTCCGCCTTCACCCGCGCGGCGAAGGCCTGGTCGTCGGCCGCATCGCGGTCGCTGAAGGTGTTGCGGTCGTATCGCCCGTAGGCCAGTTCGGTGCTCAGCCGCAGCCCGCCGGCCGTGCTGTGGTCCGCGCCCAGGGTCACCACCTGTTGCGATCGTGGAGGGATCAGCACGCGCACCGGGGCGTGGTCGCCGCGCCTGACGATGGCGCCGGCCACCGTGTCCGGAGCCACCCAGCGGAACACCCGGCCGCTGGGGGTGAAGGCCTGCTGCACATAATCACCCAGCCCCGAGCCCACGGTGGAGAAGGTGATGCGGTAGCGTGCGCTGTCAGGCGAGGTGCTGTACACGTACACCGGGCTGTAGCCCAGGGAGTCCACCGCCTTGTACAGCACCTGGTCGGCGTTGTAGTCCACCGTGTCCACACCGGGCGCCACCGCGGCCAGGGGATCGTCGCCCGCTTCGGCGAGCGCCCGTTGCTCCTCGTCCGTGAGGTCCTGCTGCAGCGGCTGCCCCTTGTGGTCCTGTTCGCTGAACACGTTGAGGCGCAGGGTGGTGCGACCGCGCGTCCAGGAATCGTCCAGCCGCACCAGCGTGCGCATGTAGTTGCGGTCGGAGTATTGGAACTCCACGGTGATGCGGCGGTCCTTGGTGATGAGGCGCCGCGCGGTGAAGGTGAGCTCGGCGGTGTTGTAGTCGATCACGTAGTCGTTCTCCTGGCCGCGCACCAGCAACTGGCCGTCGATGAACACGCGTTCGGTGCCCGACAGGATGATGATGAAGGTCTCGCCCGCGTCGCCGCGCAGCCGGTAGGGGCCCTGCACGCCTTCCACGCCCTGGACCACGTTGCGGGCGAACTTGCCTTTCGAGATGGCCACCGAGGCGCCCAGTGCATTGGCCGCCCTGGCCCCCTTGGTGCGCGTGGTGAACGAGAGGCCCTTGGACTTCTTGAGGTAGGTGAGGAAGTGGCTGTTCGGGCGCTGCAGCACGAAGTCGCCCGCGATGAGCTCCCAGTTCTCCTCGAAGAGCTTGATGAACACCTGGTCGAAGTCCTGAAGCTCCAAGGTGTTGCCCTCGGCCTGGATGGGGATGTTGTTGTCCGTGATCGACGCCTGCACCTGGATGCGGTCCGTGATGCGGCCGCTGAGCTCCAGGTTCAGTGAGGAGTTCACCGACAGGTCCTGGTTGTTGCCGAACAGGATGCCCCGGGAGATGCTGCCGCTCTTGTTCAGGCCGGCGTTGCCGAAGAGGTCCTCGCGCTGCGACGGGGCCTCGTACTTGAACGGGTCGCGCCGGTCGGGGTCCTCGCTCAGCAGCCGAAGCCTGTCCTTGTGGCGGCGCTCCGCCGCGAAGAGCAGCGGCCACACCCGGTACCGGGCGATGAGCGTGTCGCCCACCGCGCCGTCGTTCACCCACAGCCGTGCCCGGTACGGATCGAGCGCAAAGCCGTGGTCCGGCAACGGGCTTCCGTCCCGCCAGAGCGACAGGCTGCCCGGGGCGATGCTCAGGGTGTCCAGCGCGATGGTGTCGCCGGTGAGCACGATGCGGCGCGCACGCCGGTTGTTCCCGGGGCCCTGGGCCAGGACCTGGCAGGCCGGCACCAGCACCAGGAGAAGGGGCAGGAGCACGGTCATCCGGGGCCGGGCCGGACGTGGTGCGGAGGAGGAAGGGTTGCGCCCCAAGGGCGGAAAATTACCCAGCCCATCCACGCATCCGGTGCCCATCAAGATCCGATCGTTGATGAGCGGACCGGAGGCCTCCGAGCTTCCGTCGGGGGCCCGGGTACATTTGGCCGGTGACCTTGGAGAACGCACGGAACCCGTGGCTGTTGTGCACCGCGGCCCTGGCTTTGCTGATGGCCTGCGGCGGCGACGGAAAGGATGGCCTGCGGCGCGTGCAGGGGGGTAAGCGGTACGGCGGGGTCTTCAACATGAACGAGGCCGGCGGGGTGCGCAACATCTTCCCGCTTCGCATCTCCCAGACGGCCGAGCACCGCATCGCCGCGCAGATCTATCAGGGCCTGGTGCGCTTCGACCCCGTGGACCTGAAGGTGCTGCCCTGCCTGGCCGAACGCTGGGAGGTGGATGCCGACGCCACCACCTTCACCCTGTATCTGCGCAAGGATGTGCGCTTCCACCCCGATGCGGCGCTGACCTCCGAGGATGACCGGCTCGTGGACGCCGAGGACGTGCTGTACTGTTTCCGCGCCCTCTGCACGGCCGATCCGGAGAACCGGATGTTCTGGCTCTTCCAGGACAAGGTCCTGGGGGCCAATACCCACTATGCCAACACCGCCGCCGGTGGCGATCGGGAGGCCCCCATCGCCGGCCTCGAGGTGGTCGACCCGCACACCTTCCGCATCAAGCTCGCGCACCCCAACGCGGGCTTCCTGCAGGTGCTGGCCCATCAGGGCTGCTGGATCTACCCCAGGCAACTGGTCGAGGCTTACGGTGACGACCTGATGGCGCACGCCATCGGCACCGGGCCGTTCAAGCTGCGCACCTACTCACCCGCCGAAGCCTTCGTCCTCGAACGCGATCCCGACCATTGGGACCGCGACGAGCACGGCAACCCGCTGCCCTTCCTGGACGCGGTGCGCATCACCCTCGATCCGGACAAGAACAAGGAGCTCGAAGCGTTCCTGGCCGGCCGCCTGTCCTGCCTCACCGAGCTCCCGGTGGAGCGCCTCGGCATCATCAAGGACTCCGTGGAGGCCTCCGGTCGCAAGCGCTTCGTTCTCCAGTCCGTTCCGGGTTCCGCGGTGCAGTTCTACGGCTTCAACCTGAACGCCGACCCCTTCTCGGATCTTCGGGTGCGCCGCGCCTTCAGCCTGGCGATCGACCGGCATTTCCTGGTGGACAGCGTGCTGGGCGGCTTGGCCGTGCCTGCGGAACATGGCCTGGTGGCGCCCGGTCTGTCCGGGTATCCGTATTCCGCGGTCGACGGACACCGGTTCGACCCCGACGCGGCGCGCGCATTGCTGGCGGAAGCGGGTTTCCCCGGCGGAAAGGGATTCCCTCAGGTGGTCCTGAACGCGAGCCCGGGCTTCGGCTACATCCAGGTCGCGGAGGCCGTGCAGGACATGCTGCAACGCCATCTGGGCGTGCCCCTCATCCTGTCGGTGCTGCCCATGGACCAGCACTACACGTCCATCGAGCGAGGCCGTGCACGCTTCTGGCGCGAGGGCTGGGTGGCCGACCTGCCGGACGCCGAGAACTTCCTCTCGCTGCTCTATGGCAAGAACGCGCAGGCCGATACCGCCCTGCCCACCTACCTGAACACCACCCGGTACGCGGATCCGCGCTTCGATTCGCTGTTCGCGGAGGCGCAGCGCACCGTGGACGATGCCCGGCGCATGCAGCTCTTCGCCGAGGCGGAGAACCAGGCGATGGCCGATGCGCCGGTGACCCCGCTGTACCACGAACGCACCATCCGCTTGTTGCGCCCTGATGTGCGCGACATGCCCCTGAACGCCATGGACCTGCGCGACCTGGCCCGCGTGTGGTCCGATCCCGGCGTCACCCGGTGAACCGGTCCGTCGAACGGTCCGCCGCGATGAAGCGGTGCACCAGTTGCTTGGCCAGCGGCAGGTAGGTCTCGATGTGCGGCACCTCCCAATCGCATTCGAACCCGAAGGTGGCCGGTACGGGCAGGTGCGGCCGATGGGCGATCAGCTCCGCGCGGATGACCTCGTAGGTGGTGCGCAGACCCAGCGGGCGGCTGCCCACGAAGTGCGTCACCACGCTGCGCCAGTGCAGATCGACATCCGCGTCGCGCAGCAGGGAGACCGAGTAGGTGTAGATGCGCGCCTCGCTGCCCTGGCGCAGGAGCAGGTAGCCCGCGCGCGGATCGAGCGGAAGCACCCCCACGGGCCCGAACTGGATGTGCTCGCGGATGCGCTCCCGCAGCTCGCTGCCCTGGGCCAAATGGTCGCGCAGCTCCGGTACGGCATCGTCGATCACCTCGTCGATCACCCCCAGCGCCCCTGTAGGCTCAGGCAGTGGAGCATAGGCCACGGTGCCCGTGCGCGGGTCGAGCCCGGTGATGTCCCGCGGCATGGTGGCCCGGAGGCCTTCCGCGCGCTTCTGCAGTTCCAGCAGGTCGTTCAGATGGTCGGCCACGTCAAGCAGGTAGGGATACAGCTTGCGTTCGGCGAACCGCTTCCGCACCCGCTGCAGGTAGGCCAACAGGGTGTAGTGCTTCAGCTCCCGGTCGATCGCCGGGAGCAGGATCCAGTCCTTGGGCAGCTGGGCTTGGGCCATGGCTCGATCGATGAACGGCGTGTTCAAAAAAAAGGTTGCGCGACGGTCGGTGGCTCCCAGTGGGGCCGGGACCTTTGCACGAACCGAAAGGTAACGCCATGAAGCTCCCTTCCCTCGCCCCGTGCGCCCTCTTCATCGCCGTGTTGTTCACCGCCTGCGTGCCCCAGCGCAAGTATGAGGAGCTCCAGGCCTCCATGGACGCGATGCGCTCGGAGTCCGAGGCGGCGTTGGCGAAGGCGCGCGACGCACAGGCCACCCTGGACGCACAGGCCAGTGAGATGAGCGACCTGAAACGCCGCGTGAAGCTGCTGGAACAGGACACCACCACCCTGGGCACCTCCCTGCGGAAGATGCAGCAGCAGTATGACAAGATCAACGCGCTGAACGACGAGCTGCTGGACAAGTACAACAAGCTGCTGGCCGGCGACCGCAGCGAGAACCGCAAGCTGCTCACCGACCTGGAGGCCCTGCGCCTGGACCTGCAGAACAAGGAGGATTCCATCGGTCGCAGCAGCAAACGCCTGGCCGAGCGCGAGGCGCGGCTGTCCGAGCTGCAGGCCGAACTGGACCGCAAGGACGCTGCCATGCGCGACCTGAAGGACCGTGTGAGCCGGGCCCTCACCGGGTTCGAGGGCAAAGGCCTCACCGTGGAGCAGCGCGATGGACGCATCCATGTCAGCCTGGAGAACAAGCTGCTCTTCCCCAGCGGCAGCGCCACCGTGGACAAGCAGGGCCGCGAAGCCCTTGTGAAGCTGGCCAAGGCCATCGAGGATGACCGCGACATCAGCATCCTGGTGGAAGGCCACACCGATACCGACAAGATCCTGCCAGGAAGCACCTACAAGGACAACTGGGAGCTCAGCGTGGAGCGGGCCACCAGCGTGGTGCGCATCCTGCAGGAGGCCAGCGCCATCGAAGCGCGGCGCATCACGGCGGCGGGGCGCAGCGAGTACGTTCCCGTGGACCCCGCGGACAAGTCGAAGAACCGTCGCATCGAAGTGATCCTCACTCCCGACCTCAGGGCGCTGTACAACATGGTCAAGGACTGATCGGGCGTGCGGCCCGTGCGGCGAACAATGTCCCCGCCTCGGCGGTCTACTTTTGCCCCATGAGCCGCCTGACGCCGGAGTTGGACCCAATTCCCTTGGACCAGTGGGGCCTGGGGTTGGAGCGTCCCCTGCACATCGCGGGACCGTGCAGCGCCGAGAGCCAGGAGCAGGTGATGGCCGTGGCCGAGGGCATCCGACGCCATGCGCCCAGCGTGCGGGTGCTGCGGGCTGGGGTGTGGAAGCCGCGCACCCGGCCCGGTGCCTTCGAGGGCGCCGGTGACCCCGCTCTGCGTTGGCTGCGTTCGGCCGCCGACGCCACCGGGTTGCTCGTGGCCACCGAAGTGGCGACACCCGGCCATGTGGAGGCCGCGCTCAAGGCGGGGATCGACCTGCTCTGGATCGGCGCCCGGACCACGCCGAACCCGTTCAGCGTGCAGGCCATCGCCGACGCCCTTGCCGGCGTGGACGTGCCCGTGCTGGTGAAGAACCCCATCAACCCGGACCTGCCCTTGTGGGTGGGCGCGCTGGAGCGGCTCCACCGCGCCGGCATCCGCCGCATGGCCGCCGTGCACAGGGGCTTCAGCTGGTCGGGCCACACGCCTTTCCGCAACACCCCGATGTGGGAGTTCCCCATCCGCCTGATGGCCGCCTGCCCGGGGCTGCCCATGCTGTGCGACCCGAGCCACATCGCCGGCCGGCCCGACCGCCTCGCCGAGGTCGCCCAACAGGCGCTGGACCTCAACTTCAGCGGGCTGATGGTGGAGGCGCATCCGGATCCCCGAAAGGCCTTGAGCGACGGGGACCAGCAGGTGACGCCGGAGAGCCTCGGCGCGTTCCTGCACGGGCTCGTGCACAGGGCGGCCGCACCCGGCCCCCGGCTGCGCGATCTTTTAGATGAGCTCCGCGACCAGATCGACCAACTGGACGCTGATATCGCTCAGAAGCTCGCCGAACGTCTGGACATCGCCGAGCGGATCGGACTCTACAAACAGGAGCACAACGTGGCCATACTCCAGCCCGAGCGCTGGGAGCACATCATGGCCGCGCAACATGAGCTGGGCCGCCGGTCCGGCCTCAGTGCGGCGTTCGTGGAGGCGTTCATGAACGCCATCCACCAAGAGAGCATCCGGCGGCAGACGGAAGCCTGGGAACGGGCCGTCGAACCCGCCTCAGGATCCAAAGCACCTCTCCACGATCAGTTGCCCGGCCAGCGGTAGCCGCCTAGCTTTGGGCGTTCTGCAAGGACCGAACCACCCAATCTCGAACCATCCCATGTTCCACCGTTACGCTTCCGCGGCAGCGCTCCTGTTGTCCGCGACCGGGCTTGTTGCGCAGCCCGTGTTCACCAACCAATCGACCCTTCTGTCGCACAGCGCGAGCAGCGGTGGTTGCATGGCGGTGGTGGACATGGACTTCGACGGGCTGGATGACATCGTGCAGCTCGACATGAGCAAGCACGTGTACGTCCTGTACCAGAACCCCGACCATTCGTTCACCACGATCGATTACGGGGTGGTGGATGGCAGCAACCAGTGGGGCTGGGCGATCGCCGACATGGACCGCAGCGGGCACAAGGACATCATGAGCGGTGTGTCCGTCACGCGCTACCTGCGGATCACGTCGCGGGGCGTGTCGCAGCTGGTGGACCTCAACGGTCCCACCATCTTCCACCAAGGTGTGAGCATCGCCGACATGAACGGCGATGGCTGGGCGGACCTCTACGCCTGCAACGATGTGGGCCCGAACAACATCTGGATCAATGACGGCACGGGCAACCTGGAGTACGACGCCAACTTCATCGATTGGAGCACCAATCCGACCTCGGACATGAGCGGCAACTATGCCAGCGTGTTCACCGACTTCGATGACGATGGTGACATCGACCTCCACATCAGCCACTGCCGCCAGGGCGTGAACAACCCGAACGACCCCCGCCGCTGGGACCGCCTCTTCGTGAACGACGGCACCAACAACTACACCGACCTCGCCGCCAGCTACGGCCTGCAGAACCGCGAGCAGGTGTGGACCACCGACTTCGGCGACTACGACAACGACGGCGACCTGGACGCGTTCAGCACCACGCACAGCACGACCCTGATGCTGTTCGAGAACGACGGCACCAACAACTACGTGAACGTCACGGCCGGCAGCGGTCTAGACTCCTATACCGGCTTCTTCCTGCAGGGCCTGTTCCGCGACCTGGACAATGACGGCTGGCTGGACATCATGACCGGTTCCGCGGACTACTACTTCAAGGGCAACGGCGATGGCACCTTCTCGGAAGTGCCCACCATGTTCCCGGCCGGCAAGAACATGCTGAGCTTCGCGTTCGGCGACCTCAACGAGGACGGGTTCACGGACGTTTATGCCAGCTACGGTGATGCCTATGTGGACGGCGACCCCAGCTTCCCCGACCGGTTGTGGATGAACACGCCGAACGGCAACCACTGGCTCGACATCGATCTGGTGGGCGTGCAGAGCAACAAGGAGGCCATCGGGGCCAAGGTGAAGATCTGGGGCCCTTGGGGCATCCAGGTGCGCGAGGTGCGCAGCGGCGAGAGCTATGGTGTGGTGAACAGCGCCACCCTGCATTTCGGGCTCGGTGGCATCACCCAGGTGGACAGCCTGGTGGTGCAATGGCCCAGCGGTCAGGTGGACAGCTACACCGACATCGACGCCGACCAGACGATCACCCTGCTCGAAGGCATCTGCATCGCACCCGTGGCCGAGATCACCGCCGGCGGTGACCTGGTCGTGTGCGCCGGAGGAACGCCACTGACCCTGACCGCCAACCCCGGCTTCCAGTACACGTGGAGCACCACCGCCACCACCCAGAGCATCGATGTCAACACCGGCGGCACCTACACGGTGACCATCGATGACGGCACCGGCTGCTGGAGCCAGGCCTCGGTGACCGTGACGGAGAACCCCGACGAGACCCCGACCGTGACGGTGAACGGCGAGACGACCTTCTGTGAGGGCGGCTCGGTGGAGCTGACCTGTTCACCGGCGAGCGGCTACACGTGGAGCAACGGGGCCACCACCCAGACGGTGCAGGCCACCGCCGACGGTCCGATCACCGTCACCGTGGCCGGCCTGTGCGGCAACTTCACCTCCGCTCCGGTCGACCTCCAGGTCATCGATACCCCGAACGCACCGGCCACGACCGGCGCCACCATCCTGGGTCCGGGCACTGCGGATATCACCGCCACCGGCGGTGCGGTCACCTGGTTCGACCAGCCCACCGGGGGCACCGCGCTGGGCACCGGCAATACCTGGACGACGCCCTTCGTGAACAGCACCACCAGCTTCTGGGCCGAGGACCTGAACACCTTCGGAGGTGGCACCGCCAGCGGCGGTCGGGTGGACAACACCACCAGCGGTCAGTATCACCAGAACGACGGCTTCTACCTGCTCTTCGATGCGTACGAGCGCTTCACCATCAACACGGTGAAGGTGTACTCCAACACGGCCGGTGTGCGCACCATCTCGGTGATCGACATGAGCGACAACAGCACCGTGGCCAGCGCCACGCCGAACATCCCCACCGGCACCCAGGTGGTGACCCTCGGGCTTGAAGTGCCTGGCCCGGGGAGCTATGCCCTGCGCTGCGTGGGCACTCCGAACATGTGGCGTGATGGCCTGGGCAGCAATCCCCAGTACCCGTACGCCCTGGGCACGCTGGGCGCCATCACCGGCACGAACATCGGAGGCCAGAACGCCCTGCAGTACTACTACTTCTTCTACGACTGGCAGGTGGAGGCCTTCGGTCTGGAGTGCGCCAGCCCGCGCACCGAGGCGATCGTCACGGTGAGCTCGGTCGGTCTTGAGGAGAACACCGCCGAAGCCATCCTTCAGCTGATGCCCAACCCGGCCGATGAGTCGGTGACCGTGATCTTCCCGGAGAGCGAAGGCCGTGTCACCGTGGAACTGTCCGACCTCAGCGGCCGTGTGGTGCGCACGGTCGGCGGTGCGGGCCTGGGCGGACGCCTCACCTTCGATGTCAGCGACCTGGCCTCCGGTCCGTACCTGGTGCGCCTGGCCTCCGCCGACCGCCAGCAGGTCACCCGGCTGACGGTGCGCTGATCGTCACGACCCGCGAACGAACGAGCCCCCGGCAACGCCGGGGGCTCGTTCGTTCGATGCCGGCCCCCACGATGTACTTTGGCGGCATGCGCGCCAGCACAGCCCCGCTGCGTTCCTCCCTCCTGGTCCTTGGTGTCGGCGGCCTGGGCAACGCCCTGCTGGAACGGTGTGCCCGGTTGCCGCTGCGCCGCCTCACCTTGGTGGACGGCGACCGGGTGGAACCGCACAACCTGGAACGTCAACCGCTGTTCGCTCCGGTGGACGTGGGCCGACCCAAGGTGGCGGTGGCCGCTGCCTGGTTGCGCCAGGCGATGCCGGGGACCGTGATCGAGGTGGTGGACGCCTTCGCCGATGCCACTTCGCTCCCGGTGCTGGTGAAGGAGCACAGCATCGTGGCCGACTGCACCGACGATGTGCATGTGCGGACCTTGATCGACCAGGCCTGCGCGAAGCTGTGCATCCCGCTGGTGAGCGGAGCCGTGCATCAGCACGAAGGCCAGGTGCTGCTGCTGCATGCCCCCGATGGCCCGGGCGATCCGTCGATCACCCGCGAACACGTCTTCGGTGGACGACCCGGGCCCGGCCAGGACGAGTGCGACATGCGCAGCGTACCGCTGGACGTGCTGGAGGCCGTGGGAGCCCGGATGCAGCAGCGAGCGGGTGACCTGATGGCCGGCCGCCCCGTGGAGAACGGCGTGCTTGAGCTGTACGCCGGTGGCCGATGGAGCCGGTACGCCCCGCCCGCGATCAGCTGACCGCCATGCCCGCCGCCCTCGGCATCGCCCTCATCGCTCTGCTATACGCCTCCGTGGGCCACGGTGGGGCCAGCGGCTATCTGGCGTTGATGGCCCTGCTGGGCCAGTCACCTGCCGAGATGCGCCCCGCCGCGCTCTGGCTCAACCTGCTCGTGAGCGCGGTGGCCACCGTGCAGTATGCGCGCGCCGGTCATTTCGCCTGGCGTCCTTTCCTGCCGCTCGCGTTGTGGTCCGTGCCCATGGCCTATCTCGGAGCGCGGATCAGCCTGGATCCGGAGACCTATGAACGCCTGCTGGCGGCCTGTCTGCTGCTGGCGGCCTTGCGCCTCCTGGGCCTGTTCGGTGCGCCTACCGGGGCCACACGCCCGGCCCATCCGCTGGGTGCGCCGCTCCTGGGGGCCGGCATCGGGCTGGTCTCCGGGCTGGTCGGGATCGGCGGCGGTGTTCTGCTCAGCCCCGCTCTGCTGCTGCTGCGCTGGAGCGATGCGCACCGCACCGCCGCCGTCAGCGCACCCTTCATCCTGGTGAACAGCGCCGCCGGGCTCGTGGGCCTGCAGGCGATCGGCCCGCCGGCCGGCCTGCACATCGGATGGCTCCTCGCAGCGCTGGCCGGAGCGCTGCTCGGCAGCACCCTCGGCGCCCGCGTGCTTCCGGACCTCCGGTTGCGCCAGGTGCTGGGCGTCGTGCTCCTGATCGCCTCCTCCAAGCTGCTCCTGCCATGATCGATGTGCGGCAGGCCCGGGCCATCCTCCTGCGGCAGGTGCGTGAGCTGCCCGCGGAGGTCGTACCCCTGTCCGGGGCCGTGGGCCGCTTCCTGAGCGCCGATGTACAGGCCACGGATGCCTTCCCACGGTTCGACATGAGCGCGGTGGACGGCTACGCCGTGGGCGCAGGCCCCGGTCCGTGGAGGCGCATCGGCGCGGTGGCCGCCGGCGAGGTGCTGTCCCGTCCGGTGGGCACCGATGAGTGCGTGCGCATCTTCACCGGCGCCCAGGTCCCGGCGGGTGCCGTGGCCGTGGTGATGCAGGAACGCTCCACCCAGAACGAGGGGCTCATCAGCGTGTCCGGCGAAGCACCTCGCCCAGGTGCCCACATCCGCCGCACGGCCGAAGGCCATCGCGTGGGCGACCTTCTCCTGCGGCGTGGAGACCGCCTGGACCCTGCGGCCATCGGCCTGTTGGCCTCGTCCGGGATCCGCTCCGTGCACGTGGCCCTCAGACCCCGCGTCGCGGTGATCCGCACCGGGGGCGAGTTCATCACGGCGGGCCGGCCCACCGAGGGCCGGATCCATAGCAGCAACGAAGTGATGCTGGAGGCCGCCCTGAGGGAGGCCGGCGCCGCGCTCAGTGCTCCGCCCATCGCCGTGGACGACGATGCCGACCGGTTGGGCGCCGCGTTGCGCAGGGCCCGTGCCGATGCCGACCTGGTCCTCACCACCGGGGGAGCCTCCGTCGGAGAGCATGACCTGCTGCGGCCGGTGCTGGAGCGGCTGGGCGCCACGATCCGCTTCCACGGGGTGCGCCAGAAACCCGGGAAGCCCATGCTCTTCGCCACGTTGGACGGGACGCCCGTGGTCGGTCTGCCGGGCAATCCCCGCGCCGTGCTCGTGCTCTTCACGGTGTACCTGCACAGCGTCCTCCGCGCGCTTCAGGGTGCCCGGGATGCCGGTCCGGACGAGGACCTTCTGCCGCTGGCCGCGCCGCTGGAACGCAAGGGCGAACGCGACGAGTTCCGGGCGGCCCGCGTGCGCGGGGGACGGGTGGAGCTGCTGCCGGATGCGGGCTCGCATCTGCTCAGCGGCCTGGTCGGGGGCACGGTCCTCTGTCACTTGGACGCAGCGCAGACCCGGCTCGACGCCGGCGAGCGGGTGCGCGTGATCCGTCCGCTGCCATGACCGACCGTGCTTGGACCGGGGTGGTGCTGGCCGGTGGTCGCAGCAGCCGCATGGGCACGGACAAGGCCCTCCTCGAACTGGATGGGGCCACGTTGCTGGACCGCGCGGTGGAGCTGCTGCGCCCGCATGCCCGCGAGCTGCTCATCATCGGGGATGTCGACCGGCACGGGCACCCTCACGCCACCACGGTGGGTGATCGACGTCCGGGCCTGGGTCCGTTGGGCGGCCTGATCACGGCGCTGGAGCGCAGCCGCTATGGTCGCATCATCGCGCTGGCCTGCGACATGCCCGCCGTGAACGACCGCCTCATCCTCCGGCTGAAGGCCCAGTGTGATGCGACCGTGGACGCGGCCGTTCCCGTGCATGCCGGCGGTGCGGAGCCTTTGGCCGCGGCCTACCATCTGCGTTGCCTTTCGCCGTTCGAACAGGCCGTGGACGCCGGTGACCTGAAGCTCGCCCATGCCCTGCGCCGCGTACGTGTGGCCCCCGTGGAGGTGAGCCCGGGGCGGGAGGGCTGGCCGGCCGACCTGTTCCGCAACATCAACGCGCCGGGCGATCTTTGAGCCCATGGAGGTGCTGCTCTTCGGACTGATCGCGGAACGTGCGGGTGCACGCACGCTCGAGCTGTCCGCGGCCAGCACCAGCGAGCTGAGGGTCCGCCTGGCCGAACGCATCGAAGGCCTCGCCGCGCTGAGCTATGCGATCGCCGTGGACCGCCGGCTGGTGATGGGGGACGTGCCGTTGAACGGCAGCGAGGAGGTCGCGGTACTACCTCCGTTCGCCGGGGGATGAACCAGGAGGAGCGGACCATACATGGACACGGATGAACACGGATGATCATGGTCGCACGGATCGGACGGCGTTCGGCACGGGCGCTCATCCGCGCTCATCGGTGATCGGATCGGATCGGTCATGAGCGGAACGAAACCCCATCGCGTGCGCGACATCTTCGTGGAGGGGCCGATCGATGCGGCCTTCGTCGGCACGAGCATCGCCAAACATGCCACGCGCACCGACATCGGCGCCCACGAGATCTTCCTGGGCCAGGTGCGGGCCGATGCCATCGAAGGGCGCACGGTGGAGGCGCTCGAGTACAGCGCCTACCGCGAGATGGCGATGGAGCGCATGACCGCGATCCGCGAGGAGGCCTTTGCGATGTGGCCCTCGATGACCTGCCTGCACGTGCACCACAGCCTGGGCACCATCAAGGCCGGTGAGCTCTGTTTCATGGTCTTCGCCAGTGCACCGCACCGCGCTGCCGCACGTGAGGCCGTGGCCTGGGTGGTGGACCGCGTCAAGGCCGAGCTGCCGATCTTCGGGAAGGAGATCCTGTCTGATGCCACGCACGTTTGGAAGGTCAACCGGAGCGTTGACCCACAGGGTCGACCCACGGATCTCTAGCACAGGCCCCGTTCCATGATCGACATCACCCACAAGCCCACCACCCTTCGCGAGGCCACGGCCACGGCGCTGGTCACCGTGAGCGATGCCGGCACCATCACCGCGTTGAAGGAGAAGCGCGTCCCGAAGGGCGATGTGCTGGAGAGCGCCCGTGTGGCGGCCTTGTTCGGGGTGAAGCGAACGCATGAGCTGATCCCCGACTGCCATCCCCTGCCCATTGAGCATGCGGAGTGCACGTTCGTGGTGGGGGAGATGGAAGTGGTCGTCACCATGCGGGTGCGCACCATCTATCGCACCGGCGTGGAGGTGGAGGCCATGCACGGCGCCAGCGTGGCGGCCCTCACCATCTACGACATGCTCAAGCCCATCGACAAGGGCGTGATGATCGGAGGCATCCGGCTGCTGGAGAAGAAGGGCGGCAAGAGCGATTGGAAGGACCGCTTCGACGGGCCCGTGAAGGCCGCCGTGCTGGTGATCAGCGATGGGGTGGCCAGCGGAAAGAAGGAGGACAAGGCGGGTCGGGCGATCATGGAGCGCTCGAAGAAGCTCGGCGTGGAGGTCTCCGCGCAGGCGGTGGTGGCGGATGAACCGGAGGCGATCGCCGCGCAGGTCAAGGCATGGGCCGC
>JAEUSW010000261.1 GCA_016788285.1 Flavobacteriales bacterium | reverse complement strand
GGCGGGGTTCACCTTGCCCTTGGGGCGGCCCAGGTGGCTCATGAGGATGGCGCTGCCGCCGTCCTTGAGGATCTTGTTCACGGTGGGCACGATGGCGCGTGCGCGGGTGTCGTCGGTGACCTTGCCGGTGGCGTCCTGGGGTACGTTGAGGTCCACGCGGACAAGGGCTTTCTTGCCGGCGAAGGAGAAGGCGTCCATGGTGAGCATGGCGGCGAAAGTACCAAGTGAGAGGAGGTCGTTGCGCGTTAGCGCGTTGACGTGTTGTGTGTTCGTTGCGTCTGCAACGCGTCCCACGCAACCGAGCAACACGCAACGCCTCCTGATACCCGGCACTCACCTTCTACCTTCGTCCCGTGCGCTTCAGTCGGATCATCGGCCAGACCGCCTTGAAGGCGCGGCTCATCGGCAATGCGCGGGAGGGCCGTGTGCCCCACGCGCAGTTCTTCCTGGGGCCGCGCGGCAGCGGCCATCTGCCCCTGGCCCTGGCGTACGCGCGGTACCTGCTCTGCGAGGCCCCCGGCCCTGCGGACAGCTGTGGCGAGTGCCCGGCGTGCAAACAGATGGACAAGCTGGCGCATCCGGACCTGAACCTGAGCTTCCCGATCTTCTTCGTTGAGAAGAAGCCCAGGACCTGCGAGCACCTGCTTCCGGAATGGCGGACGGCCGTGCTGAAAGAGCCGTTCCTCGATGCGGCCATCTGGCGCGATCAGCTGGACGGGGAGAACAAGCAGCTTCGCATGGGCGTGGACATCGCCGCGGAGATCACCCGCAAGCTGAGCCTGAAGGCATACAGCGGCCGATGGAAAGTGATGCTCGTGTGGCTGCCCGAACTGATGGACGATGCGGCCGCGAACAAGTTGTTGAAGGCCTTGGAGGAGCCCGAGCCCGGGACCGTGTTCCTTCTTGTGGGCTCGGAGGGCGATCAGGTGCTGCCCACCATCCTGAGCCGCGCACAGTTGGTGAAGGTGCCCGCCCTGCACGAGGATGACCTCGCCCAGGCGCTTCGCGAACGCTACCCGGACCTGCGGCCCGAGGAGGCCCGCGCCTGTGCCGTCCGCAGCGGCGGTGACCTCCTCGAGGCCGCGGCCATGGCCGAGAAGAGCGAGGAGGAGCTCTTCGTGCTCTTCCGCGATTGGATGCGGGCCTGCTATGGTCTGAAGGTGCACGAGGCGGCCGAGTTCGCCGAGCACTTCGCCCGCATGGGCCGCGAACGGCAGAAAGGCCTGATGCGGTACGGCCTCCATCTGGTGCGCATGAGCCTGCTGCGGGCCGCGGGAGCACCCGATCTGGTCCGTGCCGTGGGCCAGGAAGAGGAGTTCATCCACCGGTTCGCGGCCCTGCTGTCGGAGCACCGCGCCGAAGGCCTGCGCCATGAACTGGAGACGGCGCACCAGCACCTGGAACGCAATGCCAACCCCAAGGTGCTCTTCATGGACCTGAGTTACAGCGTCCACCGCACCCTGCGCGCATGAGGTGCGTAGCGCCTCGCGCCGGCGGTTATCTTCGTGCCGCGCCGGCCGGATCGGTCATGCAGGCGTAACGACCAGAGCACCAGAGGGATGGGATGTGCGAGCTGCAGCAGTGGAGCGGACGGTAAACCGGCCGGGTGCAAGAGCAACGGCTATTGCAGCACCAGCGGGTGCAACAAGCTCGGGGTCTTCGACTGGCTCACCGGTGTGCCCCTGGCACAAGGCCAGCAGCCCTTCGATGCGGTGGAGGTGCGCTTCAAGAACACGCGCAAGACCTTCTACCGCTGCCCGCCCTCGCTGGGCGTGGTGCCCGGTGACGCGGTGGTGGTGGAGGCGAGCCCCGGGCACGACATCGGGGTGGTGAGCCTCACCGGCGAACTGGTGCGGGCCCAGATGGCGCGCAAGGAGAAGGAGCAGGACACGTTCGAGCTGCGCAAGGTGATCCGCAAGGCCACCCAGGAGGACCTGGACCGCTGGCACGCCGCACGCACCCTGGAGGACGAGACCCTGTTCGCCACCCGTGTCATCGCACGCGAGGCCCGGCTGGACATGAAGGTGACCGATGTGGAATACCAAGGCGATGGCACCAAGGCCACCTTCTACTACACCGCCGAGGAGCGCATCGACTTCCGTGACCTGGTGCGCCGCCTGTCCGACCGGTTCCATGTGCGGGTGGAGATGAAGCAGATCGGTGCCCGGCAGGAGGCCGGCCGCATCGGCGGCATCGGCAGCTGCGGGCGCGAGCTGTGCTGCAGCACCTGGCTGAGCGACTTCCGCAGCGTGACCACCAGTGCGGCCCGCTACCAGCAGCTGGCCCTCAACCCCCAGAAGCTCGCCGGCCAGTGCGGCAAGCTGAAATGCTGCCTGAACTACGAGCTGGACATGTACATCGAGGCGGTCAAGAGCTACCCCTCGCAGAACGCCAAGCTCAAGACGCGGCAGGGCACCGGCACCCACATCAAGACGGACATCTTCACCGAGCGGATGTTCTACGGCTTCAAGCGCCCGGGCGAGCCCTTCATCATGGCCTCCTTCCCCGTGGAGGTGGTGCGCGAGATCCTGGCGCAGAACAAGCAAGGCGTGGAGCCCGATGTGGACCTGAACATGGTGGACGCGCCCGCCGCCCCTGCGGAGAAGGCGCCGGACTACGAGAACGTGGTGGGCCAGGACGAGCTCACGCGGTTCGACCAGAAGATGCGGTCGCGCGGTCCCGGTGGCGGCAAGCGCGGCGGCAAGAAGCGAAAGGACCGCGACCGGCCGCGCGAGGGCGGAGCAGCGCGACCGAAGCCCGAAGGCGGCGGCCAGGAGCCCCGACAGGCGGCCCCGCCCGGCGAGGGCGCACCGCGCAATGAGCGCGGTGGACGACGCGACCGCCGTGGGCGCCGTGACCGCGGGCCACGTCCTGACAAGCCCGGCGGTCCGCCCCCCGCCCAACCACCGCAGGCGTGAACCGCGCCCTCCTTCCGTTGCTTCCGCTGGCGGCCCTGGCCGCCTGTGGCCGGCCGGAGATCTACCAGAGCGACGTGCCGCTGCCGGCCCATGGCTGGCACAACGCCTACGCGCCCACCTTCTGCTTCGGCATCTCCGACACGGTGAGCCCCCACGACGTGTACATCGATGTGCGCCACACCGGCGACTATCCGTACAACGACCTCTACCTCTTCGTGGACCTGACCGATCCGGCGGGGCGGGTCTGGCGCGACACGGTGGAATGTCAGCTGGCCGATCCCATGGGCCAGTGGTATGGCCGTGGAACCGGCTACATCTTCGCCGACCGCTTCCAGGCCCACATCCTGTACCGCATGGGCGACCGCTTTCCGCGCTCGGGCCGCTACTGTCTGCGCCTGGAGCAGGCGATGCGCCAGGACACCCTTCACGGCGTGCTCGATGTGGGCGTCAGCATCAGCCCCTCTCAGGCCCGCCGCTAACTTCGTCCGCTGATGAGCGCTCCGCGCAAGCGCCGCCTGCTGCCCCTGCTGCTCTGGGTGGTGCTGGTCGGCCCCGTCCTGGGCATCGTGACGGCCCTGCTGCTGGCGGGCGCCAGTGACCTGCCCGGCACCGACGACCTGGAGAACCCCCGCAGCGACCTGGCCACCGCCATCCTGTTCAGCGATGGCACCCTCATGGGCCAGTATTACCGGGAGAACCGCATCCCGGTGAAGTATGAGCAGATCAGCCCCCACGTGGTGAACGCCCTGATCGCCACGGAGGACGAACGGTTCCGTGCGCACAGCGGCATCGACCTGCGCGGCACCGCGCGTGCCGCGGTGTACATGGGCAGCAAGGGCGGGGCCAGCACCATCACCCAGCAGCTGGCCAAGATGCTCTTCACCGAGAAGCCGGCCAGCAGCTTCCGGCGGATCTTCCAGAAGTTCCAGGAGTGGATCATCGCCGTGCGCCTGGAGCGCCAGTACACCAAGGACGAGATCATCGCGATGTACCTCAACCGCTTCGACTGGATCAACCAGGCGGTGGGCATCCGGAGCGCCGCGCACGTGTACTTCAACACCAGCCCCGACAGCCTGCGCATCGAGGAGGCCGCCCTGCTGGTGGGCATGTGCAAGAACCCGGCCCTCTTCAATCCGGTGCGCCGTGCGGACACCACCCTGCACCGCCGCATGGTGGTGCTCTCCCAGATGGAGCGCGCCGGCATGATCGACCGTGCGGCCTACGACTCCCTGAAAGCCCTGCCCCTCGGCCTCCGGTTCCAACGGATCGACCACGCCGAAGGACCGGCCCCTTATTTCCGCGAAGTGCTGCGTGCCCGGCTGCAGGCCCTGCTGGCCTCCACCGACGAACAGGGGAAGCTCCGGTTCGCCAAGGCCGACGGTGAGCCCTACGACCTGTACACCGACGGCCTGAAGGTGTACACCACGCTGGACCCCCGCATGCAGGCGTATGGCGAGTGGGCCCTGGCCGAGCACCTCCGCACCGAACTGCAACCCGACCTCTTCAAGGACCTGGCGAAGAAGAAGAACCGCCCCTTCGACTTCCGTGTGAGCGAGGAGGAGATCGCCGGCATCCTGGAGGCGGCCATGAAGCGCAGCGTGCGCTATCGCAACCTCACCGGCAAACAGTGCCCCAACTGCGAGCGGCCCGCCCGGGTGATCGAACAGGCCATGCACCAGGGAGGCCGGCACTTCCACTGCCGGCCCGAGCTCGGTGGATGCGACACCTGGTGGCCCGTGGTGCCCGAGAAGGAGATCCCCGCCCTCTTCGAGAAGCCCGTGCCCATGCGCGTGTTCAGCTGGCGCGGCGAGGTGGACACGGTGATGAGCCCCATGGACTCGATCCGCTACTACAAGAGCTTCCTGCAGAGCGGCCTGTACAGCGTGGACCCGGGAACCGGGTTCATCAAGGCCTGGGTGGGTGGCATCGACTTCAAGCACTTCCAGTACGACCACGTGGAACAGGCCCGCCGCCAGGTGGGCTCCACGTTCAAGCCCTTCGTATACGCCACCGCCATCCGCGAGGGGCTCGACCCCTGCAAGGAGCTGCCCAATCAGCTGGTGTGCTTCGACATGCCCGAGGGGCAGCCCGACTGGTGCCCCAAGAACAGCGATGCCAAGTACGGCGGCCTGGTCACCCTGAAGTACGCGCTGGCCAACTCCATCAACACCATCACCGCCTGGTTGATGAAGCAGTACAGCCCGGAAGCGGTGACCGTGCTCGCCCGCCACATGGGCGTCAGCAGCCCCCTGGAGCCCGTGCCCAGCCTGTGCCTGGGCGTGGCCGACCTCACCCTCATGGAGATGACCAGCTCCTTCGCCGCGTTCGCCAACAAGGGCGTGTACATCGAGCCGGTGCTCTTCACCCGCATCGAGGACAAGAACGGCAACACCATCTTCGACCTGGTGCCGCGCACAGAGGAGGCCCTGGACGAACAGACCTCCTACATCATGCTCAACCTGCTGAAGGGCGTGGTGGACGGCGCCTACAACCGCGGTACAGGGAAGGTGGTCGGCACCGGCATGCGCATCCGCAGCAGCGGAGGCGCGCGCGCCAAGTACGCCAACATCAAGGCGCCCATGGCCGGCAAGACCGGCACCACGCAGAACAACAGCGACGGCTGGTTCATCGGCATCACCCCCGACCTGGTGACCGGCGTGTGGACCGGTGCGGAGGACCGCAGCGTGCGCTTCAGCAGCACCGACAAGGGCCAGGGGGCCAACATGGCGCTTCCGATCTACGGCTACTTCATGAACAAGGTGTACGCCGACAGCACCATCGGCCTGTCCACCGCCGACTTCGAGCGGCCGGCCGGGTTCGATACCGAGCTGCTCGACTGCCGGGGACGACTTCAGCAGGGGCCCATCGAGGACGATGGCCCGACCTGGGAGTGAGGCCTGCGGGGCGGGTCCGTCCGGCTATCTTCGCCGCATTCCCAGTGCCATGAGCATGAACAAGGTGGTGGCCAACGCCGACGCGGCGCTCGACGGCATCCGTGATGACATGACCCTGATGGTGGGCGGCTTCGGACTGTGCGGCATCCCGGAGAACTGCATCGCGGCCCTGGTGCGCAGCGGCGTCAAGGGCCTCACCTGCATCAGCAACAATGCCGGTGTGGACGATTTCGGCCTTGGCCTGCTCCTGCGGACACGGCAGATCCGGAAGATGATCAGCAGCTACGTGGGCGAGAACGACGAGTTCGAACGCCAGATGCTGAGCGGCGAGCTGGAGGTGGAGCTGATCCCGCAGGGCACCCTCGCCGAACGCTGCCGCGCAGGCGGCGCGGGCATCCCGGCTTTCTTCACCCCGGCCGGCTACGGCACCGAGGTGGCCGAAGGCAAGGAAACGCGTGACTTCGATGGCCGCATGTACGTGATGGAACGCTGGCTTCGTGCGGACTTCGCCCTGGTGAAGGCCTGGAAGGGCGACCGGCTCGGCAACCTGGTGTACCGCCACACGGCCCGCAACTTCAACCCCATGATGGCCATGGCCGGCACCATCACCGTGGCCGAGGTGGAGGAGCTGGTGGAGCCCGGCGAGCTGGATCCCGACCACGTGCACACGCCCGGCATCTTCGTGCACCGCATCTTCCAGGGCGGACAGTACGAGAAGCGCATCGAACAGCGCACCGTGCGCAAGCGCGGGTGAGCGATCGACCCCGCCGCATGGCGAACGTTCGGCGCGACGAACGGCTTTACCGGCTCACCACGCTCATGCTGTGGGCGGTCCTGGTGGCCCGTGCCGCGACCGTGCCCTTCGTGCACGATGAGTGCGCTTCGCTCTACTGGTATGCGGAGCCCGGGGTCTTCCTGCCGCCGCACGCCCATCCCGATGCCAACAACCATGTGCTGAGCTCGGGGCTCGGTGCGCTGTTCGTGCACCTGTTCGGCACCTCCCTGCTCAGCGCCCGGCTGGGGAGCTTGCTGGCTTTTCCGCTGTATGCCTGGGCCATCTGGCGGCTGGGCGGGGGCCTGCGCGATCGCATCGTGCGCTGGTGCACCTGGACCGCCCTGCTGGCCTGTCCCTTCGTGTTCGAGTTCTTCGCGCTCTTCCGTGGCTACGCGTTGGAGCTGGCCTTCCTGGCCGGGGCCCTCGACGGCCTTCTCCGGTGGATGCGTGATCGCCGGACGGTCGCCCTGGTCCAGGCGTTGACGGCCCTGGCGTTCGCCAACGCCGCCGTGCTGGCCCTGATCCCGCTGTGGGGCGTGGTGCTGGTCGGGATCGGCATCATCGTTCTGCGCAACGCCTCGCTGCACCGCGTCCAGGTCGCGGTCTGGTCCGTCGCGGGCATCGTGCCGTTCCTGATCGCGGTCGGCCAGGCCTTCGATCTGCGGTCGCAGGGCCTGCTCTACCACGGCAGCACGGAAGGCTTCGTGGCCGTCACCGTGGCCTCGTTGTGCCGCTGGGTGCTCGGCGCGGACGGGTGGCCGTGGCGCGGTGCGGTGATGCTCGTGGTGCTTGTCGTCGCTGTCGACGTGGCACGGCGCCGCAGCTGGGCGACGCCCTTGGCCGTGTTCACCGGCCTGCTGCTGGGCGATGCCTTGGTGCGTGTCGCCATGGCCGGTTGGCTCGGCGTCAACCACGCCGAGGACAGGGCCGGGCTTCATCTGGTGCCGCTGTGGCTCCTCATGGCCGGTCATGCGGTCGACACCTGGTCCGCACGGCGGCCGAAGGCGCGTTCGCTGGCGCTCCTCCTGCTGCTGCTCCCCCTGCGCACGCTGGCCGGCCTCAACCTCGACCACACGGCGCTCTGGGCCGAGCAGAGCGTGCCCGACCGCTTCCTGGCGCGCATCGCGGCCCTCGAACGGCAGCTGGGGCGTCCGGCCATCGTGGGGGCCTACCATCAGCTCGGTTTCTCCGTGCCGCTGAACGGACGGCCGTTCGGGTCGCCGGTGCCGCATGCGGCGGACTTCCCGGCCGGGTGGCACGATGTGCGCATCGCGGACGGCCGTCACCTGGACGCGGCGATGGCGGGCTTCATCGTGGAGGACGTGCACGGCGGGACCGGACTTCATCTGCTGCGGCGTGCCCGCGCGTTGGCGTTCACCCCGGTGGACAGCCTGATGGTGGACCCGCCGCTCCGCCCCAGAGGCTACTTCGACCTGGTGGCGGTGCCGGCGGGCCCGGAGCCGCGTGCGGTCGAAGTGTCGTGCACGCTGAACGCCGATGGCCCCCTGCACGACCTGGTGCTTGCCGTGGTGGCCCTGGACAGCACGGGCCGCGAACTGGCGCATGAGGAGCTGCGTCCCGCGCTGCAGCGTCCCCGATGGCGCGGCGAGCGCTTCACCGCGGTGCGTGCGCTGCGGCCCGTGCCCGGTGCGGTGCGGCATGTGCTCTACTTTTGGAACGCACCGCGAAGGCCCGTACAGTTCGGCACCGTGCAGGTGCGCATCCACCGCATCCAGCCCTGACCCCATGGCGCTCACCAAGGAACAGATGGCCCAGCGCATCGCCCGCGAGCTGCGCGACGGCTTCTACGTGAACCTCGGCATTGGCATCCCCACCCTCGTGGCCAACTACATCCCGCCGGGCATCCAGGTGGAGCTGCAGAGCGAGAACGGCATCCTGGGCATGGGCCCCTTCCCCTACGAGGGGGAGGAGGATGCCGACCTGATCAACGCGGGCAAACAGACCGTGACCCTGAAGCCGGGCGCGGCCATCTTCGACAGCGCCACCAGCTTCGCCATGATCCGCGCGCAGAAGGTGCAGCTCACCGTGCTGGGGGCCATGGAGGTGGCCGACAACGGCGACATCGCCAACTGGAAGATCCCCGGCAGGATGGTGAAGGGCATGGGCGGCGCCATGGACCTGGTGGCCAGCGCGCAGAACATCATCGTGGTGATGCTGCACACCAACAAGGCCGGGGAGAGCAAGCTGCTGAAGCGCTGCACCCTGCCGCTTACCGGTGTGGGCTGCGTGAGGAAGGTGGTGACCGACCTGGGCGTGTTCGACATCACCGCCGACGGCTTCGTGCTGCGCGAGCGCGCGCCGGGTGTGACCGTGGAGGAGATCCGCGCCAAGACCGAGGGTCGGCTGGTGGCCGTGGGCAACGAGCCGGAGATGGCGGTGTGATCCGCAGCGCGATGCGGTTCCCGTTCCCGCGCGGTGTTCGGCCCGGTCCGGGATGGGTGCTCACCCTGGGCTTCCTGCTCATGTTCTCCATCTATGAGGGTGGACGTGTGCTGCACACGCGCCCCGCGCCCTGTCACCTGTGGCGGCAGACGGACTGCCTGTCCCTTACGGAGAACTACCGGAGCGGGCGACCGTTCCTGGAGCCGGAGATCCATGCGCGCATCGCGGATGGCGGAACCACCGGGAACAGCGCGGGGGAGTTCCCGTTGGTCTATTGGGCCATCGGTCAGGTGTGGAAGGTGACCGGCCCCAGTGAATTCGTCTACCGCCTCTTCGGCATCCTCTTGCACTTCGCGGCCACCCGGGCCCTGTACCTGGCCTTGCGCCGCGTGCTGGGCGCTTCGTTCTGGGCAGTGGCCTCGGCGCTCCTGCTGTTCACCTCGCCGGTCATCGTGTACTACAGCCTGGGCTTCCTGACCGATGTGCCCGCCCTCGACCTGGTGCTGATCGGCTGGTACTTCGTGGTGCGGCACGCCGAGGAGCGACGATCGCGATGGTGGGCCCTGGCGATGGTCTGCTTCGCCCTGGCCACCCTGCTGAAGGTGAGCGCCGGCATCAGTCTGGTGGCCCTCCTGACCATCCTGCTGGTGGCCACCCTGAAGCCCGCCATGCTGGGCGAACACCGCAGGCTGCTGCCCGATGCCCGGCCTGCGTGGGCGTGGTCGGTCCTGGCGGTGTCCGCCATCATCGTCTGGTACGTCTACGCCGAAGCCTACAATGACCGGCACAACGGCCGATACACGTTCAACAGCATCTGGCCCATTTGGGACATGACACCGGAGGAGGTGGACCGGGCCTGGACCTTCGGCAGGCGGATCCTGGTGTTCCAGGTGTTCGACACCACGGTCTGGATGGTGCTTGCCGTGGCCCTCGTCGCTGCGGCGGTCCATGTGCGCCGCCTGCCCGGCCCCGTGGCCCTGTTGAACATCCTGTTGCTCCTCGGGGTGGTCGCCTACGCCCTTCTCTGGTTCCACGCCCTGGACGGCCACGACTACTACTTCATCAACCCCCTGATCCTGCCACTGGTGCTCTGGACCACTTTTCTCTGGTGGCTGCGCCGTGATCACCCCCTCGTGTTCCAGGCCACCTGGCTCAAGACCCTGTTCGCAGGGCTGCTGGTGTACAACGTGGCGTATGCCGCCAACAACATGCGGATGCGCTATGCGGAGCGAACGCCCATCGACCCCACCATGGTCCTGCCCATCCATCACACGCACGAACTGCCGTACTGGAGCGCCATGGACCACTACGACCTGCGCGGCACCCTGGACCTGGGTCCGACCTTGGATGCGCTCGGGATCCCCAAGGACGCCCTGGTGATCTTCCTGGATGACCACACCATCAACGGGTCCTTGTACCTGATGGGCCGCAAGGGGTTCACCCGCTACGGGAATGACTGGAGCGACCCGGGCATGTTCGATCGCCTTATCGATCGAGGGGCACGCGTCCTTCTGTTCGCCCAGGACCGATGGCTGAACGACCCTCTTCTGGCGCCCTACCTGACCCGGCCGCTGGCACAGCACAAAGGCATCCGCATGTACGCGCTGGGCGGATCCGAAGGCGCAACGATGGGCAAGAATTCCGAGGTCGGGCCGTGACCCCGGCCGCGTGCGTCAGCAGGCGAACGCGTGCGGCCGATCGGCCCGAGCGCATGTGGGTCCGGATCCTACATTTGGTCCGCACCGCAGCACCTCGACCGGTCGGGACGGTGCGGATGTGCGAACACCAGCCTGCTCACCGACCTCATGGGGAACACCGAGCACACCTCGGATCGGCTCAGGGGCCTTCGGGCGCGTGATGGCGTTGTTCGGGGCGGGGGTCGCAGGGGGCGGACAGGCCGGTTGAGGGCCATGGGGTATGAAACCGCCGGGGCTGTGGTAGGCTCATGCTGACCAGGCCGATCTTCCGAGCACAGGGATGGCCGGCCATCGCCGTGCTCGCGGTGTTCGTGCTCCTCTGCTCGGCCTACGAGTATGGCCGGGTGCTGCCTTCGCCTCCCCAGCCGCACCATCTCTGGCGCCAGACGAATTGCCTGGCCATCGCCTACAACTACTACGCATGGGAATGGAACCTCTTCCGGCCGGCGGTGATGTCCATGATCAGTGACCATGGCATGTCCGGGCGGTCGGCGGGGGAGTTCCCGATCATCTACTATCTCATCGGCCTGTTGTGGAAGGTCACCGGTCCGAAAGAGATCGTGTTCCGCATCCTCATGCTCCTTCTGCACGCGGTCGGAACGCTTGCCTTGTTCCGGGCGGCGGCCCTGGTCATCGGCGACCGGTTCTGGGCGGGCTTTGTGAGCCTTCTCTTCTTCACTTCGCCGGCCGTCGTGTACTTCACCCTCGCGTTCCTTCCGGATGTGCCCGCCTTGGACCTGAGCTTCATCGCCTGGGCTCTATTGATCGATGGGGTCCGCCGTGGCCGGGAGCGCGCGATCCTCGGTTCCGCCGCGGTCTTCGCGCTCGCCGGCGCCATCAAGCTCACGGCCTTGATGAGCCCGCTGGCCATCTGTGCCCATCTTCTTCTGGCACGGGCGCTGAACCTCGAAGGACCCACAACGACCATCGCCAAGGGAACACAACGCAGGATCCTGCTCTCCTACGGCATGGCCATCCTCACGGTCTCCCTTTGGGTGGGGTATACCTATTGGTACAATCATCTGCACGGTGGCGAGTATTCTCATCAAGGCACCTGGGCGTACTGGGACCTGTCCCCGGAGGAGCGCTCGAGGGCCTCGCGATCCGGAGCGTCGGTCATGCCGGGGATGTTATTCCACGACACGGCCTGGGCGCTGTTCCTGTTCTGTGCGCCCCTGCTGCTCCTGTTCCAGCGCGACCGTGGCATCCTGTTGCTGAACGGCATCTTCATTCTGGGGACCATCCTGTTCGTGCTCCTGTGGTTCGTGGCCCTGGACAACCACGACTACTATTTCATCGTGCCCATGATCTCGCTGGTGGTCCTGCTGGTCTCCACGATCATCGGCCTGCGCGCCAGGGTGCCACGTCCGATGTCCGCGCTTCCGACCAGGATCCTCCTGGTCCTGTTCTTCGCGATCAACGCGCTGTACGCCCGGGAGGACCACGTGATGCGCACCAGGGGCCCGATGTCCATGGATGCGCTCGATCTTCTGCTCCCGCACGGCCAGGCGCTCGAACAGCACTACTCCATTATGGGCTACTGGCAGTATGAGCCGCTTCTGGACATCCGCCCATCGATGCGCGCGCACGGCATCCTCAGGGATGACAAGGTCATCGTGCTCCCGGATGAGACCATCGGCGTGGGTCCATACCTCGTCGGTCAGCGCGGAGAGAACAGCCTTTCGCTGTACATCGTTGATGCGCCCGCCATCCAACGGGC
>JAEUSW010000244.1 GCA_016788285.1 Flavobacteriales bacterium | reverse complement strand
AGTGCCGGGAAGACGCTCACCGCCATGCTCACGGGCATCGCGCAGGAGGAAGGGCTGCTGGACATCGCCCTGCCGAGCAGCACTTACCTGGGCGCGGGGTGGACGAGCTGCACGCCCCAGCAGGAGGCGCAGATCACGGTGAGGGACCAGCTGATGATGACCAGCGGCCTGGACGACGGTGTGCCCGATGACAACTGCACGGACCCGGCCTGCCTGCAGTACCTGGCCGACGCCGGCACCCGCTGGGCCTACCACAACGCGCCGTACACCCTGCTGGACGATGTGATCGCCAACGCAGCGGGCACCACCTTCAGCTCCTATTTCAACACGCGGATCCGCAACCGGATCGGGATGGACGGCTTCTGGTTCCCGGGCGGTTCACCTTACAACAACGTGTACTACAGCCGGGCCCGGAGCATGGCGAGGTTCGGCCTGCTGGCCTTGAACCGCGGGGTTTGGGCCGCGGACACGGTGCTGCACGACACGGCCTACTTCAACGCGATGACCACGCCCTCGCAAACACTGAACGAGAGCTATGGCTACCTGTGGTGGCTGAACGGTCAACCCTCCTACATGCTCCCCGGCCTGCAGTTCGTCTTTCCCGGACCGGCCATGCCCGATGCGCCTGCGGACATGATCTGCGGCCTGGGGAAGAACGACCAGTTGCTGAACGTGGTGCCCAGCCGCAACATGGTGGTGGTGCGCATGGGCAACGATGCGTACGGGTCGTTCTCCGTGGCCACCGTGCTCAACAACGAGATCTGGCAGCTCATCGAGCAATTGCCGTGCGCCACCGACGTGGTCGGACCGGGAACGACCGCGGGATGGGAGCTGTTCCCCAATCCTGCGACGGACGTGGTGCACCTCACCCTCCCTCCGGGCCGCGACCGCTCCGTGGTGGAGCTGCTTGATGCGCTGGGTCGTGCGGTGCCCGTGCGCTGGAAGGGGGACGGCATCGACGTGGCCGGGTTGGACCGCGGCCTTTATACCGTGGTGGTGCAGGGCGGAAGGTCCGGGATGCGCCGCTTCCTGAAGGAGTAGTTCAGCGCAGCGCGCCGGCCGGCGTCACCTTGCCTCCGGGGCTGCGGTGGCCGCCGGGGTGGAAGGCACCGATGCGCACCCGGTGGGTGTGCAGGAACTGGGTGATGTCGAACCAAGGGCGGTCGCCGATCGCGCGGAGCACGAGCTCGGCCGTGGCCTCGGCATCGTTGCCGGCACGGTGGTGCCGCAGGGGGATCCCATGGTGGGCGCACATGGCGGAAAGACCGTAGGAACGATGGCCCGGCCAGACCTTGCGGGCCATGCTGACGCTGCAGAAGTACTCGAACGGCGTGAAGGCGATGTCCGCCGCGCACAGGGTGCTGCGCAGCACGTTCATGTCGAACGCCGCGTTATGGGCCACCACCATCCGGTCGCGCAGGAGGTCGGCCACCTCGGGCCAGATGTCGGGCCACCTGGGCGCATCGGCCACATGCTCGGGCCGGATGCCGTGCACGGCGATGTGGTGGGGGCTGAAATAGGGCCACTGGGGCGGCTTGATCAACCAGTTGCGCACCTCGCGCACCACGCCATCCCGCACCACGGCGATGCCCAGTTCACAGGGACTGTCGGGCTGCGTCGTGGCCGTTTCGAAGTCGAGGGCGAGGAACTCCATGGCGCGTGGGAAAGGTAGCGCGCACGCAGGCCGCTGATCGCACGTTCGTAGACCGGGCCGCGCCGGAAGGTCGGACGGCGTTGGGCGGGGTGGACCGGCACGGGTCACGGCCAGCCCGATCGATCCCCGGCGCGGATCACAGCTTCACCACCTCCGCATCCGCCAGCGCCTGATAGAGCTTCCTGGCCGTGGTCTCGCTGATGTTCACCAGGGGCAGGCGCACGGTGTCGCCGCAGATGCCGAGCACCTTCAGTGCATGCTTGATGCCGCCGGGGTTGCCTTCGGCGAAGAGCAGGTCGATCACGTCAATGAGGCGCAGGTGCTCGCGACGGGCGGTCTCCAGATCGCCGTTGAGCGCTGCGCTCACCAGCGTACTGAACTCCTGCGGCAGTGCGTTCCCCACCACGCTGATCACACCCACGCCGCCCAGCGCGATGATGGGCAGGGTGAGCGCATCATCACCGCTGATGAGCATGAAGTCCTTCGGCTTGTGCTTCAGGATGCGGCCCATCTGGTCGAGGTTGGCGCTGGCCTCCTTGATGGCGATGATGTTCTTGAAGTCCTTCGCCAGCCGCAGCGTGGTGTCCGCGGTCATGTTGCTGCCGGTGCGGCCGGGCACATTGTACAGGATGATGGGCCGAAGGGCCACCTGGGCGATGGCCTTGTAGTGCTGATAGATGCCCTCCTGCGTGGGTTTGTTGTAGTACGGGCTCACGCTCAGGATGGCGTCCACGCCGTCCATGTCGAAGGCACCCAGCGCCTCGATGACCTCGGCGGTGTTGTTGCCGCCCACGCCGAGCACCACCGGCACGCGGTTGCGCACGAAGCCGATGGTCTGCGCCAGCAGTTCCTTCTTCTCGGCCTTGGTGAGGGTGACGCTCTCCCCGGTGGTGCCCATGCACACCACATAGTCCACACCACCGGTGATCTGGTGCTCGATGAGCCGCTCCAGGCCGGCGTAATCGATGTTGCCCTTGGGCAGGAACGGGGTCACAAGGGCCACCCCGAGGCCACGGAATCGGTCGTCCATGCACATGCGGCGCTGCCGCTAGTTGAGGGAGGGTTGATGGGAGCGGTTGATCATCAGCAGGTAGCGGTCCACCTGCGCGATGAACTGCGGCAGGCTGTTGGCGCCGGCCATGTCGATCATCATGTCCAGGAAATGGCGGTTGGCCTCGCCGAAGCGGCCCACCTTGAAGCGGGCGCGGCTCTTGGCCACGATGTACTGCAGGGGAAGGATGTCCTCGAGGGTGAGGTCGATGAGGATCTCGAACTCCTCGGTGATGAAGTTATTGACCGTGTTGCCGGCCGGGATGCGGTACCAGTTGAGCTCCTTCTGGCAGAAGGCGTCGAAGTGGAGCTTGGGGGCCATGTAGTACGGCAGGTCCTTGCCGTCCACGAAGCCCAGGGCGCTGATGCGATGGATGCCGAGCTCCTCCTTGATCTTCTTGACGTAGTTGCGCACCTGCTGGTGGGTCTGCTCGTCGCGGGCGTGGTACACGATGCCCACCTTGGCGGCATCGGCCAGGTTGCGGGCCACGGGCCGGCGCTCCTGGGCGGTCCCCTGGATGAGCCGGCGCCTGCCGAGCCATTCCTTGATGCGGTCGAACAGCTTCATTCCCCGATCATGCGGCTGAACTCCTCCTCGTCGATCACCGGCACGCCCAGTTCATTGGCCTTGGCGCGTTTGGCAGGCCCCATGTCGGCACCGGCGACCACAAAGGTCGTCTTCTTGCTGATGGAACCGCTCACCTTTCCACCGTGGCGCTCGATGGCCTCCTTGATGCCGTCGCGGCTGAAGGAGCGGAAGACTCCGGACACCACGATGCACTTGCCGGCCAGCTTGTCGCTCACCGGGCCGGTCGTGGCGGCGCTTTTGAACTGAAGTCCGGCCTGACGCAGCCGTTCGATGACAGCGCGGTTGCCCTCTGCGGCGAAGAAGTCCACGATGCTCTCGGCGATCACCTCCCCCACCTCGTCGATGGCCGTAAGCTCCTCCTTGGTCATGCCCATCAGGCGGTCGATGTCACCCACCGCGCGCGCGATCTTCTTGGCCACCGTCTCGCCCACGTGGCGGATGCCGAGCGCGTACAACACCTGCTCGAAGGGCACCGCCTTGCTGGCCGCCACACCGTCCACCACCTGGCGGGCGCTCTTCTCGCCCCAGCCTTTACCCAGGGCCAGCACCTGCTCCATGGTGAGGTCGTAGAGGTCGGCCACGTTGCGGATGAGCCCTGCACGGAACAGCTCCTCCACGGTCTCGCCGCCCAGGCCGTCGATGTCCATGGCCTTGCGCGCCACGAAGTGCTCGATGCGGCGGGTGATCTGCGGCGGGCACTGGTGCTCGTTGGGGCAATAGTGCTGCGCCTCGCCCTCCAGGCGGATCAAGGGTGTACCGCACTCCGGACAAGCATGCGGGAAGGTGACACGCTTCGCGTGCGGGGGACGGTGCTCCCGCTCCACGCCGACCACCTGGGGGATGATCTCGCCGGCCTTCTCGACCAGGACCCTGTCGCCCAGGTGCAGATCAAGGCGCTCGAGCTGGTCGGCGTTGAAGAGGGAGGCCCGTTTCACGGTGGTGCCGGCGAGCAGCACCGGCTCCAGTTCGGCCACCGGGGTCACCGCACCGGTGCGTCCCACCTGGAAGCTGACCCCGTTGAGGCGGGTGCCGGCCCGTTCCGCTTGGAACTTATAGGCGATGGCCCATCGGGGGCTCTTCGCCGTCAGGCCGAGCTCCTCCTGCACATCGAGGTCGTCCACCTTCACCACGATGCCGTCGATGATGAACTCGATGCCATGCCGGGCGCCGTCCCAATGGTCGATGAAGGCCATGATGCCGTCCACATCGTCCGCCTGGCCGATGAACCGGCGTTCGGGGCTCGGGGTCTTGAAGCCCCATTCGCGGGCCTTCACCATGTTGGCATAGTGGCTGCGCGTGGGGAGCTCCGGCCCCTGCAGGGTGTAGATGAAGTTGTCCAGTCCGCGTTCGGCGACCAGCCTGGGGTCCTGGTTCTTCAACGTGCCCGCGGCGGTGTTCCGGGGGTTGGCGTACAGCTCCTCGCCGGCCCGTTCGCGTTCGGCGTTGAGCCGCGCGAAGCGTTCCTTGGTGAAGATGATCTCCCCGCGCGCCTCGAACTCCGCCGGCCAGTCGTTCCCTTGCAGCTTGAGCGGGATGGCGCGGACGGTGCGGATGTTGGCCGTGATCTCCTCTCCCTTCTCCCCATCGCCGCGTGTGACCCCACGGACCAGCTCACCGTCCCGGTACGTCAGGCTGATGGCCACCCCGTCGTACTTCAGTTCCATGGTGTAGCGGGTGCGGCCCACGCTCTTCTCCACGCGGGCCACGAACTCAGCGACCTCCTCCCGGCTGTACGAGTTGCTGAGCGACAACATGGGGAAGCGGTGGGCCACCACGGGAAAGATCTTCGTGATGTCGCCACCGACCCGGCGGGTGGGGCTGTTGGGATCGGACAGCTCGGGGTGGGCGGCCTCCAGCCGTTCCAGTTCCTTGAGCAACCGGTCGAACTCCTGGTCGCTGATGGTGGGCGCGGCCAGCACGTAGTAGCGATGGTTGTGCCGCTCCAGCTCTTCGCGAAGCTCCCTGATGCGCTGGATGTCCCCGGTGTGGTGCATGCGATGGTCGGTGCGCTAACGTACGGCACGCACGAAACGCGGGGCACCGCTCAGGTCATGAAGGAGGGTGGCTTCCTGGTAGCCCATGGCGCGCAGCACCGCGGGCACATCGCCGACGGTGCGGTGGTGCCCTTCGAACCAGAGCGTGCCGCCGCGGACGAGGGCCTCCATGGCATGCCGGCCGATGGCGCGATGGAATCGGAGGGGGTCCTCGTCATCCACGAAGAGCGCCAGCGCCGGTTCATGGTCACGCACATGCGGATCGAGCGAAAGGGCCTCGGTGCGCGGGATGTAGGGCGGATTGCTCACCACCAGGTCGGCGCCCGCGGGCAGCATGCAGCGTTCGTCCAGCACATCGGTCCGGCCCCAGCGCACCTGGAGCCCGCTGCGGACCGCGTTGCGCCGGGCGATCTCCAAGGCGGCATCGCTCACGTCAAGGCCATGCACCTCGGCCAAGGGGAAGTGCCGCTTGAGCGCCAGCGCGATGCATCCACTGCCGGTGCCCACATCCACGATGCGTGCCGGCGCTTGTCCGGAGCGCATGATGAGGTCGACGAGCTCCTCCGTCTCCGGCCTCGGGATCAGCACGGCCGGCCCGACCTCGATCGTCAGCCCATGGAAGGAGGTGGAGCCCAGGACGTACTGGAGCGGTTCACCGGAGCGGAGGCGCTTCAGCGGCAGGTAGACCCGGAGCAGCTCGCTCTCGCTGAGCGTGGCATCGCGCTCCGCGATCAGCCGCGTCCTGTCCCACGCCAGATGGTGGTGGAACACGGCCTCGGCGATCGCGCGCACCTCCCCCGCCGGAAGGCGCCCGCCCAGGTCGCGCTGGTAGAGGTCCAGAACGGCACCGACCGTGTTCGAGGACAGGCGCACGGTGCAAAGATCGCCTGCCTCCGTCTCATCTTCGCGCACACAGGGCGGCCCCGACCCGTGGTCGCCGCGGCCCTTCCCCACCGATGCACGACGCCCACATCATGGAGCGATGCCTCCAGCTCGCGCGCCTGGGCGCCGCCTCCGCGGCACCCAATCCCATGGTGGGCGCCGTGCTGGCACGTCACGGGACCATCCTCGCCGAAGGGTGGCACCATGCGGCGGGGCGGCCGCATGCCGAGGTGGAATGCCTGAACGCCTTCGGTGATGGCCCGGTACCGGAGGACGCCGTGCTGTACGTGAACCTCGAGCCCTGCGCCCACCAGGGGCGCACGCCGCCATGCGCCGACCTGGTGATCGCCCGCGGCGTGCGCCACGTGGTGGTCGCTCATGCGGACCCGTTCCCACAGGTCGCCGGTCGCGGGATCGAGCGGCTCCGTGCCTCCGGCCTGCGTGTGGACGTGGGCGTGCGCGAGGCCGAGGCCCGCTGGACGAACCGCCGTTTCCTCACCAGCGTGGAGCAAGGCCGCCCGTACATCGTGCTCAAGTGGGCGCGGACATCGGACGGCTTCCTGGACCGCCATCCGCGCGAAGGCCGCGGCGTGCACCGGATCAGCTCGGCCGCCTCCGATGTGCTCGTGCATCGGTGGAGGAGCGAGGAGCAGGCCATTCTGGTGGGCGGCCGCACCGTGGAGAACGACGACCCCGCCTTGACGGTGCGGCACGTGGAAGGCCGCCAGCCGTTGCGCGTGGTGCTCGATCGCGCGGACCGCACCCCCGCCGCTTCGCTGGTGTACGATGGGTCGGTGCCGACCCTGTTGTTCACGGCGCATCCACGGACCGATGTGCGTGTCGAGCAGGTCATCACGCCCCTTGATGCCGATCCGTTGAACACCCTTCTTGGCGAACTCCACCGCAGGAACATCCGCTCCGTGCTGGTGGAAGGCGGGGCGACGCTGCTGGGGCACTTCCTGCGGCGGGGCCTGTGGGATGAGGTGCGCGTCATCACCGGTGCGGTGACGTTCGGCGCGGGCACACCGGCACCCTCCATGCCCCAGGCTCCTGCGCGGTGCATCCGGGTGGGGAACGACCGGGTGGAGCTGTGGGTCCATGGACACAACCCCGAGGACGCATGGTGCTGGTGACCCTCGCCGCGGTGTTCGTGGCCCTGCTGTTCCTGATCTTCAAGTCGTTCGAACAACGGAACGTCGCGCTGCTGCCCGCGATCGTGATCAACTACGTCGTCGCGCTGCTGTGCGGGCTGGCGATCTCGAGGCCGTGGGCCGCGGGCGATCTGGCCCCTTTGTGGACACCGTCGTTGATCATGAGCGTGCTGTTCATCACGGTGTTCTACCTGACCGGTCTCTCCGCGCAGCGCGCCGGCATCGCCGCGACCACCGTGGCCAGCAAGATGAGCCTCGTGCTCACGGTCGCCTTCAGTGTGGTGGCCTTGGGCGAGGCACAGTCGATGCTCGGCTGGATGGGCATCGCCCTGGCCATCGCCGGTGTGGTGCTCAGCTCATGGAGCAACGATGGTCGGGGCATGCACCGCGCGTGGGCGTTGCCCGTGCTGTTGTTCGTCGGCAACGCGGCGATCGACATCGGACTGGCATGGACGCAGCGGATGCGCACCACTCCGCTCACGGAGGCCGTGCTGCCCACGCTGGTGTTCGGGATGGCCGGCGTGCTCGGCCTGATCGGTGTGTACGCGCGCCGCGAGCAGCAGGCGTTCCGGGAGCCCCGCACCTGGGTGGGAGGGCTGCTGCTCGGCACCGTCAATTATGGCAGCCTCTACTTCGTGGTGAAGGCGCTGGCCCGCAGCGGATGGCCCAGCAGCAGCGTGTTCCCGCTGATGAACATCGGCGTGATCGTGTTCGGAACCGTGGGCAGCGTGATCCTGTTCCGGGAGCGGCCCCGTCCACTTCAACTGGCGGGCATGGCCACGGCACTGCTCGCGATGGTCCTGATCCTGGCCGCATGAGCTCTGAACGGTATCGCACCCTGGCCGGTGCCGGCGAGGCGACCTATCGGGAAAAAGCCAGTCGCTTCATGGCCTATGCGTTCCCCATCGTCGATGAGGCGGCGTTCCAGTACGAGGCCGAACGGTTGGCCCGGCTCCACCACGATGCACGGCACCACTGCCATGCCTGGGTGCTCGGTGTGGACGGAGCGCGCAAGCGGGCGAACGATGCCGGAGAACCGCAGGGCACCGCCGGCCGGCCGATCCTGCGGCGGATCGAAGCGGCGGGACTGACGTACGCGGCCGTGGTGGTGGTGCGCTACTTCGGTGGAACGCTGCTGGGCAAGGGCGGGCTGGTTCGTGCTTACGGAGAGGCGGCGCAGCTGGCCCTTCAGGCGGCGCCCGTGGTGGAGCGTGCGGTGAGGGCACCGTTGACGATCACCTGCGACCATGCCCTGGTGGGCCCGTTGCGCGCGGCCGTGCTGGACGCGGAGGGCGAAGTGGTGCGCGCCACCTACGAGGAGCGATGCCGCCTGGACGTCCTGCTGCGGCCGTCGCTCATTCCCGCGTTCCGCGATCGATGGACGGTGCGCGGAGCGCGGTTCCTGGATCAGTCGGACGCGAAGTGAGGGGCGAGCGCCGCCAGGAGGTCCTCCGGCGCGCGACGGGGACGACCGGTGAGCTTGTCGACGAACACGAGCGTGGTGGAGGCTTCGGTGAGGAGCTCCCCGCGTTCATCGCGCACCTCGTAGTCGAAGATGATGCGCGCGGAGGGCCGTTCGCGGATGCGCGTGACCACCGTGAGCAGGTCGTCGTAGTGCGCCGGTGCATGGTAGCGCACATGCAGGTCGCGGACCGGCAGCAGCACACCTTCGTCCTCGATCCGTCGGTAGGGGAAACCCAGGCTGCGCAAGGCTTCCACGCGGCCCACCTCAAGGTACTCGGCATAGTCCCCGTAGTACAGATAGCCCATGCGGTCCGTTTCGCCGTACCGGACGCGCAGCTGGCAGCGGTGCTCGAACATGCGGTCAAGGTAGGATGCTTGCGATGGGCCGTCCGGCCCTCGTACCTTTCGGGAGGATGCGGACGATGATGACCAGGACGAACGGCACGGTTCCACGACGCTGTCCGACGGGTACCGGGACCGGGGTGGCACGGGCCATCCGGACACCGCCAGGGCGCAGGTTCCGCTCCGCTCATGGAGGCCGCGCCGGGCAAGGGGAGCACGCGCTTGGAGGGCACCCCGGGAGTGAGGTGATTATTTTCCTTTCCGTCAAGCACGCTTCACCTTTTTTTTTCACTCGTTTCCGTCCATATTTGTCGCCCGCTTCGCTGGAACCCTTCAGCATCAACGGTTGCAGCGGATCGGCGCATCGGACCACACGCATCCTCAACCCTGACGACCGCCCATGAAGAAAGACCACGAGAGGATCTGGGAGCGGTGCCTGGAGGTGATCAAGGACAACGTGAGCCCGCAGAGCTTCAAGACCTGGTTCGAACCGATCCGGGCGCTGAAGCTGCAGGACCACGTCCTGACGATCCAAGTGCCCTCGCAGTTCTTCTACGAATGGCTGGAGGAGCACTACATCGGGCTGCTGAAGAAGATCATCCGCAAGGAGCTGGGCGCCGAAGGACGGCTGGAGTACTCCATCATCATGGAGAACAGCTTCCCGAGCGCGAACCCCTATACGGTGAAGGTCCCCACGAGCAACGCGCGTGAGGTGAAGAACCCCGCCGTCAGCCTTCCGATCGATGTGGCGAACAGCCCCATCAAGAACCCGTTCATCATCCCCGGCCTGAAGAAGATCAAGGTCGAGAGCCACTTGAACCCCAACTACTCCTTCGAGAACTTCATCGAGGGGGACTGCAACCGATTGGCACGCAGTGCAGGATACGCCGTGGCCCAGAAGCCCGGCGGCACGGCCTTCAATCCGTTGCTCGTCTACGGCGGGGTGGGCCTCGGCAAGACGCACCTGGCCCACGCCATCGGCATCGAGATCAAGCGGCACCACCCGGACAAGACCATCCTGTACGTGCCGGCCGAGAAGTTCACGCAGCAGTTCATCGAGGCCGTCAAGAACAACACGGTGAACGACTTCAGCCAGTTCTATCAGATGATGGACGTGCTGATCATCGACGACGTGCAGTTCCTGGCGGGCAAGGAGAAGACCCAGGACGTGTTCTTCCACATCTTCAACCACCTGCACCAATCCGGCAAGCAGCTAGTGATCACCAGTGACAAGGCGCCGGTGGAGATGCAGGGCATGGAACAACGGCTGTTGAGCCGTTTCAAATGGGGCCTCAGCGCCGACCTGCAGACCCCCGGACTGGAGACGCGCATCGCCATCCTGCAGAAGAAGATGTACGCCGAAGGCATCGACCTGCCCAAGGAGGTGGTCGAATACCTGGCGTACAGCATCACCACCAACATCCGCGAACTGGAAGGGGCCATGATCAGCCTCATCGCCCAGAGCTCGCTGAACAAGAAGGCGGTGACGCTGGACCTGGCCAAGCAGATGATCGACAAGTTCGTGAAGAACACGGCCCGCGAGGTGTCGATCGATTACATCCAGAAAGTGGTGTGCGATTACTTCGACCTGCCGATCGAGCTGCTCAAGAGCAAGACGCGCAAACGCGAGGTGGTGCAGGCCCGGCAGATCGCCATGTACTTCGCCAAGAAGATGACCAAGAGCAGCCTGGCGAGCATCGGTGCCCACTGCGGAGGCAAGGACCACGCGACGGTGCTGCATGCCTGCCGCACGGTGAACAACCTGCAGGAGACCGACAAGCAGTTCCGCAGCTACCTGGAGGACCTGGAGAAGAAGCTGAGCATCCACTAAGGACCGTTGATACCCAGGAAGCCCCCGCCCCGGCGGGGGCTTTTTCTTGGCCCACCTTCGTGCCGCACGGCCGCTCCGATCATCTCCCCTGCCCCATGAGGATACTCACCGTCTGTCTTGGCAACATCTGCCGGAGCCCCATGGCCGAAGGGGTGCTGCGTCACCGCGCGGCGGCCAGCGGGCTCGAGGTCGTCACCGACTCGGCCGGCACCAGCCACTTCCACACGGGTGAAGCACCGGACCGGCGCGCCCGGGAGGCCATGCGCCGACACGGCATCGACATCAGCGACCTGCGCGCACGGCAGGTCGTTGCCGAGGACTTCGAGCGGTTCGACCTGTTGCTGGCGATGGATGCGAGCAACCTGCGCGACCTGCATGCGCTGGCCCCGTCGGAGGCATTGCGCGCGAAGGCGGTGCTGATGATGGACTTTGCGCCCGGCCATGCCTGGCGGGAGGTGCCCGATCCGTACTACGGCGGTGATGAAGGCTTCGATGAGGTGTACCACATGCTCGATGAAGCGGTCACCGGACTGATCGCGCGCATCCGCCATGGCCGCTGAAGCCATCCTGCACCTGATCCCGGTGTGGCTGGGCGAGGCCGGAGGTCCGGAGCATCTGGCGCCGATGAGCGTTGACGCGACGGCCCAGGTGCGACTGTTCTTCGTTGAGCACGAGCGCAGCGCCCGCCGCGCACTGCGTCGCATGGACCCGATGTTCGGACTGGACCATGTCGAGCTGCATGTGCTGGACAAGGACACCGATGATGTCACCGTGCGGCACTATGCGGAGCTCGTCCTCAAGGCCGGACAGGCCGCCGTGCTGAGCGAGTCCGGCATGCCGTGCATCGCCGATCCCGGCGCACGGCTCGTGGCCTGGGCCCACCGCATGAACATCGAGGTGCGCCCGCATCCGGGGCCCTCCTCCCTCCTGCTCGCCCTTGCGGGCTCCGGCCTGGACGGCCAGCATTTCACGTTCCACGGATACCTGCCCCGCGAAGCCGAGGAGCGGAGGCGGGCACTGCGCACCATCGCACAGGATGCGCAACGCACGGGGCGGACGCAGCTCTTCATCGAGACGCCGTACCGCAA
>JAEUSW010000199.1 GCA_016788285.1 Flavobacteriales bacterium | reverse complement strand
CCCACCCCGGCGATGACGCCGATCTTGGGCGTGTCGGGCACCTTGCTGAGGAAGCGGCCCAGCGCCTCGAAGCCGTGCGGGTTGTGCGCGTAGTCCACCACCACCTGGAAGTTCTTGAACTGGAACAGGTTGAGGCGGCCGGGCGTCTGCGCCGGGCTGGGCACGAAGGTGGCCAGGGCCTGGCGCAGCTCCTCGATCTTCACCCCGCGCACGTAAGCGGCCAGCACGGCCGGCAGGATGTTCTGGATGTTGAAGACCGCGCGCCCGCCGTAGGTGAGCGGCACGTTCACCGCCTTCTCGATGCGCAGCTTCCACTCGCCCTTGCTGATGGTGATGAAGCCGTTCTCGTAGATGGCCGCCAGACCGCCCAGCTTGCAGTGCTGCCGGATCAGGCGGTTGTTCTCGTCCAGGCTGAACAGCGCGATCCGGCAATCGCAGGCCTTGCGCATGGCCATCACCCGCTCGTCGTCCGCGTTCAGGATGGCATAACCGTCGCGGCGCACGCTACGCGGCACCACGCTCTTCACTTGGGCCAGGTCGTCGATGGTGTTGATGTCCTTCAGGCCCAAATGGTCCGCCGCCACGTTGGTGACGATGCCCACATCGCAGTGCTCGAAGCCGAGCCCCGCCCGCAGGATGCCCCCGCGCGCCGTCTCCAGCACCGCCATGTCCACCAGCGGGTCCTTCAGCACGAACTGCGCGCTCACCGGGCCGGTGCAGTCGCCCGTCATCAGCAACCGGTTCATGATGTACACCCCGTCCGTGCAGGTCATGCCCACCTTGTGGCCCACGCTGCGCATGAGGTGCGCGGTGAGGCGCGTGGTGGTCGTCTTCCCATTGGTGCCCGTGATGCTGATGATGGGGATGCGGCTGGGCGCCCCCGGCGGGAACAGCATGTCCACCACCGGCTCGGCCACGTTGCGCCCGATGCCCTCGGTGGGCTCCAGGTGCATGCGGAAGCCGGGCGCCGCGTTCACCTCCAGCACCGCGCCGCCCGTCTCGGTGAGCGGCTGCGTGATGTCGTCCGTCATGATGTCGATGCCGCAGATGTCCAGGTCGATGATGCGGCTGATGCGCTCGGCCATGAACACGTTGTAGGGGTGCACCACCTCGGTGACGTCGGTGGCGGTGCCGCCCGTGCTGAGGTTGGCCGTGGCCTTCAGGTACACCACCTCGTCCTTCGGGGGCACGCTGTCCGGGGTCATCCCGCGGCGCGCGAGCAGCTTCTCGGTGTGGTCGTCGATGTCGATGCGGGTGAGCACCTTCTCGTGCCCATAGCCGCGGCGGGGGTCCTTGTTCACCTCGTCCACCAGCCGGCGGATGGTGCTCTGCCCGTCACCGATGACGCAGGCGGGCGTGCGCTTGGCCGCGGCCACGAACTGGTGGTCGATGACGAGCAGGCGGTGGTCCAGGCCCGTGATGTAGCGCTCCACGATGGCGCTGCGGCTGATCTCCTTCGCCTTGGCGAGCGCGGCGATGGCCTCCTCCTTGGTCTTGATGCCGATGGTGGCCCCCCGGCCGTGGTTGCCGCCGATGGGCTTGATGACGCAGGGGAAGCCCACCACGGGCAGGGCCTCCAGCAGGCCTTCCTCGGTGCGCACCACGCGGCCCTTGGGCACAGGGATCTCGTAGCTCTCCAGCAGCTGCTTGGTCTCCTCCTTGTCGCAGGCGATCTCCACCCCGATGTTGCTGGTGCGGCTGGTGATGGTGGCGCGGATGCGTTTCTGGTGCACGCCATGGCCCAGCTGCACCAGGCTCTGGCCGTTGAGCCGCAGGTAGGGGATCCCGCGGTTCACGGCCTCCTGGACGATGCTGGCGGTGCTGGGGCCCAGCCGGCTCTCCTCGCGCAGTTCGCGCATCTTCTGGATGTCGGCCTCCAGGTCGTACGGCTCGCCGCTGATGAGCGCTTCCGCGATGCGCACGGCGGCGCGGGCGGCGTACAGGCCCACGGGCTCCTCCACGTAGCTGAACACCACGTTGTACACGCCGTGCTCGCCGGTGCCGCGCGTGCGCCCGAAGCCCGTGTCCATGCCGGCCAGGGTCTGGATCTCCAGGGCGATGTGCTCGATCACGTGCCCCATCCACGTGCCGCGCTTCACGCGCTCCCAGAAGCCGCCCTCGTGCTCCTCGCTGCAGCGATGGCTGAAGGTGGAAGGCAGCAGCGTGGTCAGGCGCTCATAGAAGCCCGGGATCTTGTCCGTCGGCCTGTCCTCGAGGTCCTGGATGTCGAGGCGCATCACGATGAGGTGATGGCGTTTCACCGACCAGTAGTTGGGGCCTCGCATGGCCTCGACGCGGAGAATGCGCATGGGTGCTGAAGATGTGATCGCGGGGAAGATAGGCGGCCTTCGCCTGTTCATCAAATCCCGGCAGGCGGTGGACCGGGATCGGCCGGCCGGCTACTTTCGCGGTGGACCGGTGCCTCGCATCGGCCGGGGGGCGGGGGGACCAACCACGAGCATGACACCCAAAGGCAAGCTGATCGCCATCGGCGGCAACGAGGACAAGGGCAAGGAACCGGAGGCCGGCCACCACACCAAGGTCTTCACGCACAACTTCATCGAGGAAGGCATCCTCCGCCGCGTGGTGGACGAGATGGGCGGCACCTCCGCCCGCATCGCCGTGATCACCAGCGCCAGCAGCATCCCCGAGGAGGTGGGCCACAACTACGTCGAGGCCTTCGGCAAGCTCGGCGTCACGGACATCGACGTGCTCGACATCCGCGAACGGTCGCACGTGCGGCCCGAGATGATCAAGCGCCTGGCCAAGGCGGACGGGGTGATGATGAGCGGTGGCAACCAGCTTCGGCTCACCACCATCTTCGGAGGCACCGCCTTCCTGCAGCTGATGAAGCGCCGGTACGAGGAGGAGGTCGGCTTCGTGATCGCCGGCACCAGCGCGGGCGCCATGTGCATGAGCAGCACCATGATCTACCAGGGCCACAGCAGCAGCGGCCTCATCAAGGGCGGCGTGAAGATGACCACCGGCGCGGCCCTCATCCAGGACGTGATCGTGGACAGCCATTTCGTGGAACGCGGCCGTTTCAGCCGGCTCAGCCAGGCCGTGGCGGCCAACCCCAGCGCGGTCGGCATCGGCCTCGGGGAGGACACCGGTGTGGTGATCACCGACGCCGACATGCTGGAGACCATCGGCAGCGGCCAGGTGATGATCTTCGACGGCCACGACATCACCTACAGCAACTACGCCGACGTGGAGGAGGGCGAGCCCTTCAGCATCGAGGGCATGAAGGTGCACATCATCAGCAAAGGCCACAGCTACAGCGTGAAGCAGCGCATGTTCACGGCCGTGAAGGTGCCGCACAAGGCCTGAACCGCTCCACCGCCCCCCATGGCCACCACACCGCGCAAGACGACCGCGAAGAAAGCGGCTTCCCCCAAGGCCCCTGCGAAGAAGGCTCCCGCGAAGAAGACCGCGGTGAAGAAGGCCGCCAACAAGACCCAGGCCACCACGGCCAGCGCCGCCGCCTTCGTGGGCGCCATCGCCGATGCGGGCCTGCGCGCCGATTGTGAAGCGCTGCTCCGGCTCATGCGCAAGGCCACCGGGGAGGCACCGGTGATGTGGGGCCCCGCGATGGTGGGCTTCGGGCGCTACAGCTACACCTACGACAGCGGGCGCAGCGGCGAGTGGTTCGCGGTGGGCTTCAGCCCGCGCAAGGCCAACCTCACCCTCTACCTCATGGCGGGCTTCGACCGGCACACGGCGCTGCTGGGCAGGCTCGGGAAGCACACCGTGTCGAAGAGCTGCCTGCACGTGAAGCGGCTGGCCGATGTGGACCTGGCCGTGCTGGAGCAGCTGGTGGCCGCCGCGTACGGCGCCATCACGCAGCGGAAGTGATCCGCCCGTGACGGACCCGGGTGCACCGGCCGCCATTTTTGCCGACCATGCATCCCCTCCTCGCCCGCTTCCGCACCGTCGCCATCGCCGAAGGCTGGAGCTTCCTCGTGCTGCTCTTCGTGGCCATGCCCCTCAAGTACATGCTCGGCTGGCCATGGGCCGTGAAGGTGGTGGGCTGGGCGCACGGCGTGCTCTTCGTGTGGTACTGGGTGGCCGCCGTACCGCTCTTCACCAAGCTGAAGTGGGATGTGGAACGCATCGTGGGCCTCGGACTGGCCAGCGTGCTGCCCTTCGGCACCTTCGTGATGGAGCGCAAGTGGCTGCGCTGACCGCGGGCTGACGATCATCACGGTGCGGTGTTCCGGGGAACGTACCTTTCGGAAAAGCACGGCGATGAGCAACGAACGCACCCACGGGATCCTCGGTTTCATGGCCGGTCTGGCGGCGGGCGCCACGCTCGGCGTCCTCTTCGCCCCGCGCAGCGGCAAGGAGACCCGCGAAGCCATCGCCGGTGCGGGCCGCAAGGCCCGGGACCGCTTCGGCGACACGATGGACGAGGCGCATCAGGCCTGGAGCGAGATGAAGGGCAAGGCCCAGGACACCGCCTCCATGACGCGGGAGGAGGTGGAGGACTTCCTACGCTTCCTCTTCGAGGAGGGCCGCGACCTGGCCGACCGCCTTCGCAAGGATGTGAGCGCGACCGCGGAAGAGGCCGCCTCCAAGGCCCAGCAGACCGCCGACCACATCCGCCATGGCCACTGAGCCGGACGCGCAGGATGCGGCCAAGGCGCCCGATCCGGCCGCCTTCGTGCATGGGCTGGTGAACGCGCTGAGCGACTATGCGAGCGCTGAACGGGAGCGCCTGACCTTGAGCGCCTCCATGCGCGCCGGCGACGGGCTCGCCCGCCTGCTGCTCGCCGTGGTGATGCTCCTCGCCGTGAGCGGCGTGGTGCTCATGCTCAGCGTGGCCTGGGCCCTGCTGCTCGCGCGGTGGTTGAACGACCCCGTCCTGGGCTTCGCGCTCAGCGCGGCCACCTACCTGGTGCTCGGGCTTCTCTTCTACCTGCTGTGGCGCACCGTGCTGCGCGACCGCATCATCCTCTCCGTGGTGAACGCCACCCATGACCGCACCTGAACGATTCACCAGCATGGACGCGGTGCGGGCGGAGCTCCAGCGCCGCACGGCGCTGCGCGATGCCCGCCGGGCCGACCTGCGCCAGGAGTGGGCCAAGCTGCAGGACCCCGGGTTCCGCCGCGACCTGGTCGGCGCGGGCGTGCGGCAGGTGGTCGGCGGCATCCCCTGGCTGAAGGCCCTGCGCGGCCTGCTCACGCCTTCCGGTTCCACCGCGGGCCAGGTGGTCGGCATGGCCCTTGGCGCCGGACGCAAGACCCCGGTGGGACGCGTCGCCGGCATGGTGGCCGGTCTGGTGCTGCCGGTGCTCGTCGAGCGGCTGGCCACGCCGGAGCGCACCGGGCAGGTCGTCGGCGAGCTGCGCCGCACCTGGGATCGATTGCGCGAGCGCTGGCGTGAACGCCGGGAGCGGCGCTAGGACGGCGAGTGACCGTCGTGCTGCCTTTCTTTGTGCATGCCTGCGAACGACCCCCTGCAGCGGTACGTGCTCACCCTGCTGGCGGTCGTGCTCACCGTGCTGGTGCTCGCCTACGGGCGTGACCTGTTCCTGCTCCTCTTCGTCTCGGCCCTGTTCACCTTCCTGTTGCTCCCGCTCTCCCGGCGCATCGAGAAGGCCGGCCGCCCGCGCTGGGTGGGCGCGCTGGTGGCCACGCTGGCCCTGGTGGCCGTGGTGATGGGCGCCTTCTTCTTCCTCGGCTGGCAGTTCACCCGCTTCGGTGGCGAGCTGCCGGCCCTGCAGCAGACCCTCCACGTCAAGGTGCAGGCCCTCATGCGCTGGGTGGAGGGCGCCGTGCACATCGACCGGCGCGACCAGATCCAGTGGTTCAACGCCCAGCTGGCCGGGCTGGCCGACACGGGAGGGCAACTGGTGATGGAGGTGTTCAGCGGGGCCGGCGCCGCCCTCGGCGTCATCGTCCCCATCCCCTTCTTCGTCTTCCTCCTGCTGATGATGAAGGACAAGTTCCGCGAATTCCTGGCCCACTGGAGCGAAGGCCGGGAGACCGATGCGGTGGCCATCGTGCGCCGCATCAGCGCGCTCAGCCGTAGCTACCTGCGCGGGGTGCTGCTGGTGATGCTCATCCTGGGCACGCTCAACAGCATCGGCTTCCTGGCGCTCGGCCTGCCCAACGCCGTGGTCATGGGCTTCCTGCTCGCCCTGCTCAACCTCATCCCCTACATCGGTGTGCTGCTCGGCAGCCTGCTGCCCATCCTGGTGGCGCTCCTCACCAAGGACTCCATGGGCTACGCCATCGGCGCGCTCGCCGTCTGCCTCATCACCCAGTTCCTGGACAACAACTTCATCACGCCCAAGGTGGTGGGCGGAAGCGTGAGCCTCAATCCGCTCGCGAGCATGCTGGCCCTGATCGCCGCGGGCATGTTGTGGGGCGTGGTGGGCATGGTGGTCGCCATCCCCCTGGCCGGCATGATCAAGCTCGTCTGCGATTCGGTGCCCGGGCTGCGGCCTTACGGCTATCTGCTGGGCGAGGAAACGGCCTACGACCAGGACGAGCCCGGCCCGCGCTGAACGGCCCCGCTGCCTAGCGCGCCAGGTGCACGCCCATGTCGCGGTGCTCGAGCATCACGGCGCTCTCGTTGCCGAAGCCGTTCTCGATGCCCATGCGCCGCATGCGGAAGCCCATGTGCAGCGGGGTGGTCACCACCCGGTCGAGGCGGTCGGCGAAGCCCGGCCCCTCCTCGTGCAGGGCCGTGAGGTAGTACATCGTGACGTCGAAACCGAGGAAGGCGTAGGGGCCCGCATCGGTGTTGTTCACGGCCCTGAACCGTTCCACGAAGTCCCGCACCGCCGGGGCCTCCCGGTCGATGTGCGAGGCGGCCGGCACATGCAGGTCGAGCTTGTTCAGGTCCACCGGTTCCAGCACATCCATGGTGCTCCACGCCGGCAGGCCGAACACCACGATGCGGTACTTGCCCACCAGCGGTGTCAAGCGGGTGACCAGCGTGCTCACGAACTCCACGTCCTCGCTCGGGACCAGCAGCACGTTGAGCCGGGCCGCATCGAGCTTGCCGCTCAGGTCGCCGAGGTCGCGTTTGCCGGGCCGGGCCACCAGCACGCTGTCCCGCAACCGGTCCGCGCGTTCGGCCAGGGCGCCCTGTACGGCCCGCTGCAGCTGGTCCTGGAGCTCCTTCTCCGCCGGCAGGTCGGGCCGCAGCAGGATCAGGTTCTCCCGCGCGTGCTTCGTGGCGGCGTACCGGCCCATGTGCCGCACCAGGTCCGGCCGCCCGCTGATCACCTTGCTCACCTGCGGATGGCCCAGGATCACCTTGTTGCTCTGGGGCACGGGGCACACGATGTGCGCATCGCGCGCCACCGCCGCCAGCTGGTCGATCGCGCCCCGGTGGAACGGGCCGATGAAGAGGTCCATGGCGCGCATCTCGCCCTTGCGGAGCACGGGGCCCCAGCTGGCCGCGTCCTCGCCCACATCATAGAGGTGCACGTTGATGCCCATGCCCTTGCGGCCCATGGAATCGATGGCCATGCGCGCGCCGGCGAGGAACTGCCCGGCGATGTCGGTGACGGCGTACAGGCCCTTGCGGTCCGGGTCGGCGGCGTGCACGCTGTCGTTGCGGTCCAGGCAGAGCGGCAGCAGCAGCCCCACGTCGTATCGGGCGGACCTGGGCACCGTGTCCACCACGGGCTCCGGCGCGGGCGGTGCGGGAATGCGCAGGTAGGTGCCCACCTTCAGGCCGTCCGCCAGCCCTCCGTTCGCCTCCTTCAGCGCCTCCACGGTCACCCCGTAATGCCGGCCGAGGCCGAAGAGCGTTTCGCCCGCCATCACCAGGTGCGACCGGCTGTTGTCGTCGCGCGCCGGGGCCGCCGCGGCGGCGGGCACCTCCTTGGCCGTGGCGGGCGGGATCACCAGTTCCATGCCCGCCTTCAGCCCGCCCACCAGCTCGGGGTTCCGCTCGATGAGGGCCGTCTGTTCCACGCCGTAGCGCTGCGCGATGCCGAAAAGGGTCTCCTTCTTCGCCACGGTATGCACCAGCTCGCCGGTGGCGCGGAACTTCGGCGCGCTCCGCAGCTCCTTGCGGTCCACGGCATCCTGCGGGATCAGCAGCACCTGGCCGATGCTGAGGCCTTGGGCGGCCGCCGGATTGGCCTCGGTGAGCCGCGCCACCGGCACGGCGTAGTGCCGGCTGATGCCGTAGAGGGTCTGCCCGGCCACCACGGTGTGCACCACGTAGCGCTTGCCGTCCACTTCGCGCACCTCCTGCCCCATCGCGGCAGGCGACAGGAGGAGGACCAGGAGCAGGGGCAGGAGCAGGCGCATCATTCCCATTCGATGGTGGCGGGGGGCTTGCTGCTGATGTCGTAGACCACGCGGTTCACGCCCTTCACCCGGTTGATGATGGCGCTCGAGATCCGTGCCAGGAAGGCGTGCGGCAGGTCGCACCAGTCCGCGGTCATCCCGTCGGTGCTGGTCACCGCGCGCAGGGCCACGGCGTTCTCGTAGGTGCGCTCGTCGCCCATCACGCCCACGCTGCGCACCGGCAGCAGGATGGCGCCGGCCTGCCACACCTGGTCGTAGAGGCCTTCGTCGCGCAGGCCCTGCACCCAGATGGCGTCCACCTCCTGCAGCAGCGCCACCTTCTCGGCGGTGACCTCGCCCAGGATGCGGATGCCCAGGCCGGGGCCCGGGAACGGATGGCGGCCGAGCAGGCGGGCATCGAGCCCCAGCTCACGCCCCACGCGGCGCACCTCGTCCTTGAAGATCAGCCGCAGGGGCTCCACCACCTGCATCTTCATGCGCGCAGGCAGCCCGCCCACGTTGTGATGGCTCTTGATGGTCACGCTCGGCCCGTTCACGCTCACGCTCTCGATCACATCGGGGTAGATGGTGCCCTGGCCCAGCCACTTGACGTCCTGGATGCGGTGCGCCTCGGTATCGAACACCTCGATGAAGGTGCGGCCGATGGCCTTGCGCTTGGCCTCGGGGTCCTCGAGCCCCCGCAGGGCGTCGTAGAACCGGTCCCGCGCATCCACCCCGGTGATGTTGAGGCCCAGGTGGCGGTAGTCGTCCAGCACCTGCGCGAACTCGTTCTTGCGCAGGAGCCCGTTGTCCACGAAGATGCAGTGCAGCCGGTCGCCGATGGCCCGCTGCAGCAGCACCGCCGCCACCGTGCTGTCCACCCCGCCGCTGAGGGCCATCACCACCTGGTCGGTCCCCAGCTGGGCGCGGAGGCGGTCCACCGTGGTGGAGACGAAGGCGTGCGGGGTCCAGTCGCCGGCGCAACCGCACACGCCGTGCACGAAGTTGCGCAGCAGCTGCAGGCCCTCGGTGGTGTGGTACACCTCCGGGTGGAACTGCACCGCGAAGGTGGGCTCGTCCTTCAGCCGGTAGGCGGCCACGGGCACCGCGTGGGTGCTGGCCATCACCTCCATGCGGCCCGCGGCCCCGGTGATGCTGTCGCCGTGGCTCATCCACACCTGGGTGCCGGGGTGGATGCCGTCGAAGAGCGGTGCGGCGATGTGGATGTTGTCCAGGTGGGCCCGGCCGTACTCGCGCACCGTGCTGCGCACCACGGGCGCGCCCTCGCGCCTGGCCAGCAGCTGGGCCCCGTAGCACACGGCCAGCACCGGCACCCGGCCCTGGAAGCCCCGGATGTCCGTGTCGGGCGCATGGGGGTCGTGCACGCTGAAGGGGCTGCCGCTGAGGATCACGCCCTTGATGGAGGCGTCACCGGCGAAGGCCGCCGCCTTGGTGAAGGGGTGGATCTCGCAGTAGACGTTGAGCTCGCGCACGCGCCGGGCGATCAGCTGGGTGTACTGGCTGCCGTGGTCGAGGATGAGGATGGTGTCGGGCACGCGGTGGGGCGACGCTGAAGGCGTCCTTGGCAAGGCGGCAAAGGTATCCCTCCCGTTCGCCCCCCGATCGTGGATGGATCGTGGATAACTGATCGCGCAAGGGGTTGACCCGCAGCGTTTTCCCCGCGTCTTCCCGGTGCATGCGGACCCGAAGCGGACACGCCTTACCTTCACGGGACCGACCGCCGCCCAATCTTCACGTTCGCCTAACGATCGGAGGCCCGGGGACGGCGATCTTTGCGGCCGTGATGGAGCGCTATCGTCCCGCCTTGCGGACCCTCGGGGTCCTGGCCCTCATCGGGGGGCTGCTGGCGCCGCGCGCGGCGGCCCAGGCGGTGCAGTTCAACACCACCGCCATCACCTGCCTGGAGAGCGCCCCGATCCAGACCTTCAACCTGAGCTGGGGCATCGGGTGGCCTGTCGGCGGGCAGATCGTGCTGGACGTGACGGTGAACCCGGGGACGACCTACGGAACCGCACCGAACGATTGGACCAGCAGCCCGGCCGGCGGTGGGGCCACGATCACCCTGACGCCAGCTGCCGGGTCAACGACCACCTCTGTGGGGACCGCCCTTCGGGTGCAACCGATCCTGGACGGCCTCATCGACGGCAACAACATCATCACCTTCACCATCCTGTCGGTGCCGGCGGGCTTCAGCATCGGGCTGAACGCGGTGGCCACCATCACCATCGTGGACATCAACGCCCCCACCACGGTGTTCGGCCAGGGCGACCTGGTGATCGTGGGGGTGAACGCCAACAACCAGGCCTGTTCGGGCGTGACCGGGCAGGACGAGATCAGCTTCTTCTCCTTCCTGGACATCACGCCCAACACCACGATCGACCTCACCGATTGCGGGTTCGAGTACACGAACGCCGGGCAGTGGGGCGAGAACGAAGGGGCCGTGCGGCTGACGCGGACCGGGCCCACCATCCCGGCGGGCACGGTGATCACGCTACGGATCAGCAACTCCTCCGGTGCGGGGAATGTGGCCGGTGTGGCACCGGACGCGTTCTGGTCCTGCCAGGCGTTCGCGGGCTTCTCCGCCGCGCTGAACCTCAACGTGAACGGGGACCAGATCTTCTTCCTGCAGGCCGCGCTGCCGTTGGCCACCACCTGGACCAACCCGGCCGGTCTCGCGAATGCCACCTACAACGGCACGGTGCTCTACGGCTTCAGCACGAACGGCGGCTGGCTGAGCTTCCAGAACAGCACGCAGCAATCGGGCCTGCCCCCCGGCATGCCGTGCTACAGCATGGGCCCCTCGGCCAGCACCGATTGGAGCAAGTACACGGGCCCGCAGACGATCGCCACCCAGCGCGGCTGGTTGATCCGCATCGATGATCCGGTGAACTGGACCACCTACACGAGCTGCGCCAACTACAACAGCGGCCTGCCCAACTGGCTGTCGGCGCCGGTGCTGCCCATCACCCCCGGCGGCTTCATCCCGGGCCTGTGGACGGGGGCCAAGACCAACGACTGGTTCGACTGCCGCAACTGGGACGACGCGCGGGTGCCCACGGCCACCACGAACGTCTTGATCGACCAGACCAGCCTGCAGAGCTGCGTGGTGACGGGCGGTGGCACGGCGGTGTGCGATGACCTCACGGTGCGCACCGACGGGATCAGCCGCTTCCTGCAGGTGAACGGCGCCAGCACCGTGAACGCCGGCGGCACCGTGGTGGTGCAGCGCACGGCCGGCACGGGCCTGATGGGCATCGACATCGTGGGCGGCAGCACCTTCCAGTGCGCGGAACTGAGCGTGAACGGAGTGAACATCGCCACGCCCGATGCGCGCCTGATGAGCAACGCCACCACGAACACGGTGACGGTGCTGAGCGACGTGAACATCATGCCCGGCGGCCTGCTCGACCTCAGCAACGGCGTGGTGGGCAGCCTGATGAACGTGGGCGGCGATTGGAACAACACCGCCGCGGAGACCAACTTCGATGAGCTCGGCAGCACGGTGGTGATGAACGCGAACGGCAACCAGGGCATCCTGCCGGCCGGGTTCACGGAGATCTTCAGCACCCTGCGGATCAACAAGCCCAGCGGCGACATCCTCCTGGGCGACCCCGTGCGGGTGAACACCAACCTGGACCTAGTGCAGGGCCGCATCTTCAGCGCGCCCGGCCTCACCCTGGGCCCCACGGCCACGGCCACCAACGCCAGCGACCTGAGCTTCGTGCACGGTCCACTGGTGAAGATCGGCCTCACGGACCTCACCTATCCGGTGGGCAAGGGCAACAGCCACCGGCCTGCACGCCTCGAGGGCCTCACCGGCGGGCCGAACGATGCCTTCACCGTGGAGTACTTCGCCGCCGACCCGCAGGTGACCTTCGGCGCCGCGTTGGACGCCACGCTGGACCACATCAGCTCCTGTGAGTACTGGACCATCGACCGCTCCGCGGGCACCCCGAACGCCACGGTGGTGCTGAGCTGGGACACGCCCGAGAGCTGCGGCGTCACCGCCCTGCCCGACCTGCGGGTGGCCCGCTGGGAAGGCGCGATCTGGCTCGATCGGGGCAACAGCGTCACCACCGGCAACGCCATCACCGGAACGGTGGCCACCGCCGTGCAGCAGACCGCCTTCAGCCCGTGGACCCTGGCCTCGGTGAGCGCCCAGAACCCCCTGCCGGTGGAGCTGCTGTCCTTCTCGGCCCGACCCGATGGCGACCGGGTGCGCCTGGACTGGACCACGGCCACCGAGCGCAACAACGCGTTCTTCACCGTGGAGCGCAGCGCGGACAACGGCCTGTTCAGCGCAGTGCTCGAGGTGGAGGGGGCCGGCGACAGCCAGCAGCAGCTGGATTACCTCGCGTACGACCCTTCGCCCCTCCCCGGCCTGAGCTACTACCGCCTCCGCCAGACCGACCATGATGGCACGTCCACGGTGAGCGCCGCGGTGGCCGTGCAGTTCGCGGACCAGGTGGCGCGTCCGTGGGTCTACGGCAACGACGGTGAGCTGTGGCTTCGGTCCGGCGTTGCCGCCGGCACCCTGGTGGAGGTCCTGGACGCCAGCGGCCGCGTGGTGCGCAGCTTCCGCACCGGGGATGAGGCCGTGATGCGCCTGCCGGTGAACGACCTGCGTCCGGGGGCCTACCTCCTGCGCCTCGATGCGGGTGCGGAGGTGCTACGCTTCCTGCGTTGACGGCGGCGGAACGACGAACACGGAGAAGCGCTTCTCCAGCGGGTCCAGTGCCTCTACCAGCTGGTCGATCAGGGCCAGCCCATGGTCGGCCAGCAGGGTGAGGAAGCCCTCGCGCCGCTCCTGCAGCACACCGCCGGGGAAGACCGCCTCACGCACCGCCTGGTAGCGGCGGAGCAGGACCTCGTTGCGCAGCTTGGCGGTGCGCACCAGGCGCTGCTCCATCCGGTCGAGGCCGTGGAGGGCGCGCTGTTCGGCGCTGGCCGCCGACCGCTCGAAGCTGGGTCCGGCCGTGCGGGTGCGATCCGCCAGACCGTGGAACACGGCGCGCAGGGCCGCCCGTTCCGCGTCGAGCCGGGTGGCGAAGGGGGCATCCTGCTCGGCCAGCCGGCGCTCCACCGCATGCCGTTCACCGAACAGGTCCTCCACCGCCAGGCCCAGTCCGTGCAGCCGTTCGGCCTCCGCCGCGGCCAGGAACACGGCCGAGGTGCGCAGCACGGTGACCGGCATGGGCACCTGCACCGCCTGGAAGGCCCAACGCAGCTGCATCCAGTACGCCAGTTCGCCGCCACCGCCCACGTAGGCCACGTTGGGCAGCACCGTTTCCTGATAGAGCGGGCGCATGAGCACGTTCGGGGAGAAGTCCTCCGGCCGCTGCTCCAGCGCCTCCACCGCCTCGTCCATGGTCCACCGCGGTCCGCCGTCGAGCACCTGCAGGCGGTCGCCGTCCGGTGCGATGCGGGCGCGGCTGCCCGGCCCCAGGTGGAAGAGGTTGATGGGCCGCACGTGCGCCTGGGCGCTGTAGCCCTCGGGGAACTGCTGTTCGGCGTAGGCGGCGGTGCGGGCGATGAGGCCGTTCAGCACCTCCTCGCGCATCACCGGCGCGAACAAGGCCTTGAGGGTGGGGTCGTCGCCGTCCAGCACCACCAGGCCCAGGTGGCCGAACAGGCCGTTCATCAGCCGGCGGGTGGCCTCCGCGAGGGTGCGGCCCTCGGCGTACGCCTCGTTCAGCAGCGCGCACAGGTCGTCGGCGCCCGGCCCGAGCAAGGTCCCCGCCTGGTGCAGCGCCGGCCCGATGCCGTTCAGGGCCATGCGCCCCACCGGTCCACCGGCCGCTGCGTTCCACCGCACGGTCCCGCCGCGCAGCACCACGTGGTCCACTTCGGCGAGGTCGTGGTCCTCGGTGGCCATCCAGAACACGGGCACCACCGGGCGTGCCGGGGTGGA
>JAEUSW010000192.1 GCA_016788285.1 Flavobacteriales bacterium | reverse complement strand
TCGTGGCTGTACGTGAAGCAGCCCAGCCGGTCGAAGCGCATGCGCTCGATCCAGCGCAGGTTGTCGGCGTGGTCGTCCTCGGTCTCTCCCGGGAAGCCGGCGATCAGGGTGGTGCGGATGGCGATGCCGGGCACGGTGTCGCGGATGGTGTCCACCAACGCCTCGGTCTTCTCCTGCGTGATGCCGCGCCGCATGCGGGTGAGCATGCGCGTGCTGCCGTGCTGCAGCGGCATGTCCAGGTAGTTGCAGATGTTCGGGCGCTCGCGCATCACGTCCAGGATGTCCATCGGGAAGCCTGAAGGGAACGCGTAGTGGAGGCGGATCCAGTCGATGCCTTCCACATCGCTCAACCGGGCGAGCAGCTCGCTCAGGTTGCGCTTCTTGTAGAGGTCCAGCCCGTAGTAGGTGAGATCCTGCGCGATGAGCATGAGCTCCTTCACCCCCTGCGCCGCGAGCCCCTTCGCCTGGGCGACGAGCTGCTCCATCGGGGTGCTCACGTGCTTGCCGCGCATCAGGGGGATGGCGCAGAAGGAGCACTTCCGGTCGCAGCCCTCGCTGATCTTGAAGTAGGCGAAGTGCGCCGGGGTGGTCAGCAGCCGTTCGCCCACCAGCTCGTGCTTGTAGTCGGCCTTCAGGGTCTTCAGCAGGCGGGGCAGGTCGCGTGTGCCGAACCAGGCGTCCACCTGCGGGATGCCCTCCTTCAGCTCCGGCGCATAGCGCTGGCTGAGGCAACCGGTGACGTACACCTTCTCCACCTCGCCGCGGTCCTTGGCCGCCGCCCAGCCCAGGATGGTGTCGATGCTCTCCTGCTTGGCGTTCTCGATGAAGCCGCAGGTGTTGATCACCACCACGTTGTGCCCGTCGGGCCGGGCCTCGTGCTCCACGGCGATGCCGTTGGCGCGCAGCTGGGCCATCATCACCTCGCTGTCGAAGGTGTTCTTCGAGCAGCCCAGGGTGACGACGTTGACCTTGGTGGGCTTGCGGGTGCGGGCCTTCATGCGGTTCGTTCCCGGCGCGGGAGCGGCGAAGGTATGCCGGATGCGCGCCGGCATTGGCGGCGGGCCGTCGTCGACTTACCTTGCACGGGCCATGTCCAAGGCCCATCCCCTCATCCTCATCGCCGACGACCACACGATCGTTCGGCGCGGCTTCAAGAACCTCATGGCCCTGCGTCTGCCCCAGGTGAAGGTGGAGGAGGTGGCCGATCTGGCCGCCCTTCGGGAGCGGCTGGCGCGGACACCCCGGCCCGACCTGCTGGTGCTGGACCTTCAGTTCCCGGACGGCAATGGGATGGACATCCTGCCCAAGCTGTGCAGCGATCCCCTGCAGCCCCCCGTGCTGGTGTATTCCATGAACCCTGCTCGGATCCACGGCACCAAGACCATGAAGATGGGCGCGATGGGCTACGTGAGCAAGGAGGCCGCGGAGGAGGACGTGGTGACCGCCGTGAACGCCGTGCTCGCCGGCCGGTCCTACCTGAATCCGGACCTGGCCTTGCGCACCGCACGGGCGAGCAACACCGTGGAGGTGGACACCAACCCCTTGGAACGGCTCTCGGCGCGGGAGCTCATGGTGCTCGACCACCTGCTCACCGGGGCCGGTGTGAAGGATGTGGCGGAAAAGCTCGGACTGGGGGTCTCCACCGTGGGCACCTACAAGATCCGGATCTATGAGAAGCTCGGGGTGAGCAACATCCTGGACCTGCAAACGATGGTACAGCTTCACCGCAAGGCCGTGCACTGATGGCCTCCCGGTGGCTGTTCGGCCTCCTTGTCCTGCTGCTCTCCCTCGGGCCGGCCCGCAACGCATCGGCCCAGCGCTATGCCGAGTGGCGCCACTTCACCAACCGGAACGGCCTGCCCCAAAGCAGCGTGGGCGACATGGCCTGGGACGAGCACGGCTTCCTGTGGCTGACCACACAGGGGGGGCTGGCGCGCTGCGACGGGCGGTTCATGCGCGCCGTTCCGCTGAACGGCACCACCGGGCCCCGCCAGCAGGTGCACCTGATGCCGACCTCCACGGGCCGGTCGCTCACCATCGGGTCGTCCGGTGCGATCCACCGGTTGGAGGACGACGGCCCCGTGGCCATCGGCACCGCAGGCACTGCACGGCCCCATCCCACCGGCACGATGCCGACCGAACGCCAGCTTCTCTTTCTGCTGCGGGCCGCTGCGCGGAACGGCTGGTCGGGGCTCAGGACCTGCGCACCGGACAGCCTCGGTTGGCTCATGCTCCAGGACCGGCGGCTCTCCTGGTGGAGGGACACCGTGATGGCCGGTGCGCTGGAGCTCCCGGCTCCGCCGCTCGCCTTGTTCGCTCTGCCTTCCGGTGGCCATCTGGTGCATCCTGACGGTGCGATCACCCGGTTCGACCCCGCTTCCGGCACGCTGCGCCCCGTGGGCCTCGATCCCGAACCGCCGCCCGGTGGACGCTGGTTCGAGCAGCCGGGCAAGCCCTTCGTGCTGCATCTCGTCGACGACCACGTCCGGATCTACCGCGAGGACCCGACGAGCATCCCCCCCCTGCTGCGGGGAAGCCCCATCGACGTATCCCTTCCGCCGGGGGCGGACATCACCCAGTTGCTCTTCGATGAGGTGGCCGCCGTGCTCGCCACCTCCACGGTCACCCAAGGCGTCTTCCTCCATCGCCGGCAGTGGTTCAGCACGTGGTCCTGCCCGGATCCCACGCTCGTGGGCGGCAACTCCTTCTATGTGCAGGCCGAACTGCCGGGCGGACACACCTTCACGGTGGACCACCAGGGTGCGGGGGTGCTGCTCGATCCCTCGGGGTGCGTGCCGGCCTCCGCGCCGCTGAAGCGCCTCGATCCCTTCTCCCTGGCCCATGACCGGTCGGGGGCCCTGTACCTCACCCGCCAGGGTGGCATCGAGCGGTACGACCCCGCCACCGGCCGGTCGTCCCCCGTGGCCAACAGCACCGGCGTGCGCACCACCATGGTCCTGGACCACGATACGCTCTGGGCGGTGAACCGTTCGGCCTTCGGCCTGGTGAGGGGCGACAGCATCCACTGGTCGGTGGTGTTCGAGGGCGATGACCCGATCGGCGACCCGATCACGCTCTGCCGCGCGGCCGATGGACGGTGGTGGTTCGGCACCTGCAACGGCGCCTTCATCCTGGGCAACAAGGCCGTGCAACGTCCCGAGCCGGTCGCAGGGCTCAGCGGGACCTGCGTGCGGGCCCTGCACCGCTGGGGCGACCTGATGCTCATCGGCACCTACGGCCAGGGGGCCTTTGCGCATGACGGGCGATCGCTTCGCCGTCTGCCCATGGATGAACGCGGTGCGCTGATACACACCCATGCCTTCGCCCCCGACCAGCACGGCGGGCTCTGGATCCCGACCAACAACGGCCTTCTGCGCACCACGTGGCGGGACCTGGAGGCCTGGGTGGCCGATAGCACGCAGCGCCCCTTCATGGGCCGGTTCGACGAGGAGGACGGGCTGATGGGCTCCGAGCTCAACGGGGGCTGCATGCCCTCCTACCTCGCGCTCTCCAGCGGAGAACTCTCCTTTCCATCGATGCGGGGTCTCGTGCGCTTCGACCCTTCCACGGTGCCCGACCCCTGGCCCGCGGCGCGCCTGCAGGCCACTGCCCTGCGGGTGGATGGCGTGGTCGTGCCGCTGAACGAGCGTGTGCAGCTGCCCGCGGACCACGGCGAGGTGGTGCTGCAGTACGCCATCGCCCACTGGGGGAACGGGTCCCAGGTGCAGCTTGAGCTGCGGTTGGAAGGCCTCCAGGAGGGCTGGACCCTGCTCTCCACCGATCGCGATGAGGTGCGCCTCGGCCTGCTGCCCCCTGGTGAAACGCGGTTGGTGGTGCGCAAGGTGGGCGGCGCCCTGCGCGGTGAACCCGAGGCCTTCGCCGTGCTGCTGTCCGTGCCTTTCCCCTGGTACCGCACCTGGTGGGCCGGTCTGGGCTTCGTGTGCCTCGGCGCCCTGGTCGGCCTGGCCCTGCACCGCTGGAACCTCCTTCGCCTGCGCGCGGCCAATGCACGATTGGGGACCTTGGTGAAGGCCAGGACCCAGGCGCTCTCCGCGGCCAACGACGACCTGAAGGCCGCCCTGCACCACCAGGAGAAGCTCATCGCCATCATCGCGCACGACCTGGTGCACCCGCTGCGGTTCGTGTCGCGCGTGGCCCGCGATGCGCGCATGATGCAGGAGCGGCGTGAGGACCCCGATGAGCTGGGCCTGACCCTGCATGACCTGGAGGGCGCCACACGCAAGCTCTTCACCAACGCCAGCGACCTGCTCGGCTGGGTCCGTTCGCGCCACGTGCAGGACCCCGACCGCCGCGTGAACCTGGACCTCCGGGCGTTCGTGGGCGCGGCGATCGACCGCATCACCGAGCTGAGCGGCACCATCGACCTGCACAATGCCGTGCCCGAAGGCACACAGGTGGCCACGGACCCGGACGTGCTGGCCATCGTGCTCAACAACCTGCTGATGAACGCCGTGGTGCATGGACGGGCCGGGCGGATCACGGTCGAACTGGCGGAGGGGCCGGGCATCGTCCTTCGCCTGAGCGATAACGGGATCGGCATGAGCCCGGAACAATTGGACCGCATCCGCAAGGAGCTGGACGGTACGGACGAAGGGCATGGACGGGCCGGTGGCACCGCCCTCGGGCTGGGCTATGTCATCATCTCCGAGTGCATGCGCCTGCTGCATGCCAAAGCCCTGATCCACAGCGGTCCGGGTGGTACCACGGTGGAGCTGGCCCTGCCGGCCGCGTAACCCTCCGGAGCCCGGTGGCGTTCAAGCGGCTGCGATGAACGCCCCCAACAGCAACCTCATCCGGTACGAAGGCCTGCTCAACAGCGAGGTGCGCGTGCAGCTCACCGACCTGCTGATGGCCATCGCCCTGACGAACCTGGGCTCCCGCGGCGACCTCAAGAAGCTCTTCGGCGTGGCCGTTGAGCTGCTCGACAACGCGCAGCGCTATTGTTCGGCCGGCAGCGTCTCCTTCCAGTGGCGCATCCAGGGCCCCGAGCTGGTGATCGAGATCAGCAACCTGGCGGACAAGGCCGATGCTGAACGGTTGCTCGCCATCGTGGCCTCCATCCAGAGCATGACCTCCGAGCAGATCGCCGAGGCCTTCAAGCAGCAGCTGCAGGACCCCGCCTTCGGTGAGAAGGGCGGCGCCGGCCTGGGCATGTTGCAGATCGCCCGCAAGGTGGGCAACCGCATCACCGCGGATGTCCGCCCTGAGCCAGACGGCGTTTACCGGTGCACCAGCCAGGTGACCACGCTTCTCCGTTCCTGATCCCCGCGCGATGCACACGCTCCACCTCCCCGCCTCCCGCACCACGCCCGAAGTGCACTTCGAGCCCGCGACCGGCCATTGTTCGATCACCGGTGTCTCGATCCCCGAGCACGCCCAGGAGTTCTACCAGCCGATCATCCAGTGGCTGGACATCTTCCTCTCGGTGAACCGAGGTCCGGTGACCCTTCGGATCGCGCTCACCTACTTCAACTCCTCCTCGCTGAAGGCCCTCTACATCCTGCTCGGCCGCGTGCGCGAGGCCCAGCTCATGGGAACCCCGGTGCGCATCATCTGGGTGGTGGACGAGGACGACGAGTTCATGCTCGAGTCCAGCACCTATTTCGCGGAACTGCTGGGTGTGAAGATGGACATCGAGATGTCCGGGGACGGCGAGCACGGCGAGCGCAAGGCGGTCTGAACCGCTCGGTTCACTCCCGGGCGAACAGGCCTTCCACGAAAGTCCGCCGGTCGAACTCCTGCAGGTCGTCGATGCCCTCCCCGATCCCCAGGTAGCGGATCGGCACTTGGAACTCGTGGCTGATGCCGATGGCCACCCCGCCCTTGGCCGTACCATCGATCTTGGTGAGCGCCAGTGCGGTGACATCCGTGGCCTTGGTGAACTGACGGGCCTGCTCGATGGCGTTCTGTCCCGTGCTGGCGTCCAGCACGAGCAGCACCTCATGGGGCGCGTCGGGCACCACCTTGCGCATCACGTTGCGCACCTTGGTGAGCTCGTGCATCAGGTTCACCTTGTTGTGCAGGCGGCCGGCGGTGTCGATGATCACC
>JAEUSW010000351.1 GCA_016788285.1 Flavobacteriales bacterium | reverse complement strand
CGCCTCCAGGACGAGGCCGTCGCCGACACCCTGCAGCGGTTCGCGGCCACCGGATCGCCCGTGATCACGGACGGGGAGCAGCGCAAGTCCAGTTTCGCCACCTATCCCCTCGACGGCTCGGACCAGATCGCCCCCGGCGGCATGCGCATCGACTTCGCCGATGGGCACCACCGCCAGCTGCCGCTGCTCACCAAGGGCCCCTTCCGCTTCGCCACCTACGCGGACCGCTACCTCATCGAGGCGCGTCGGGCCACCTCCCTTTCGGTGAAGCAAGCCGTGATCTCCGCCTCGGCGCTCAGCCTCATCTATCCGCCCGAAGGCCTTCCCGGCTATCCGCGTGAGGCCTTCATCGCCGACCTGGTGAACGAATGCGAGAAGGACATCCGCCGCTGCCTGGACGCCGGCGCGCACAAGGTGCAGATCGACTTCACCGAGGGACGGCTCTCCCTGAAGCTCGACCCCTCCGGCGGTGTCCTGCGGCAGTTCGTGGCGCTCATCAAACAGGTGTGCGACCGCTTCACCCCCGAGGAACGGCGCAGGCTCGGCGTGCACGTCTGCCCCGGTGGGGACCATGACTCCACGCACAGCGCGGACATCCCCTATGCCGGCCTGCTCGCACAGCTCTTCGACCTGCACGTCGGCAACTTCTACCTGCAGCTGGCCAGTGAGCCGGACCGCAAGGCGGTGCTGGAGACCATCCGGCAGCACGTGCGGCCCGATCAGACGGTCTTCGTCGGGGTCACCGACGTGCTGAGCGCCCGCGTGGAGAGCCCCGAGGAGGTGCGCGACCGCGTGCTGGAGGCCGCCGCCTACATCCCGGTCGGACAGCTGGGCACCACGGACGACTGCGGCTTCTCGCCCTTCTGCGACGACCGCTCCACCACGCGCGACACCGCATTCGCCAAGATCAAGGCGCGTGTGGACGGGACACGGCTCGCCGAGGCCATCCTGGCGGACAAGGCCACCGCCCGCGGGTGACGCGACCTTCCGGTCGCCTGACGGCCGACAGCCGACGGCGATGTCCGGATGCCTACTTTGACGTCCGAACCCTCACGCCCCGTATCCATGGCCACCAAGAAGACCGCGAAGACACCTGCGAAGAAGGCGACGACCAAGGCGAGCGCGAAGACCACCGCGAAGAAGCCGGCCGCCAAGACCGCTGCGAAGACCGTGCAGCCGGTCGCGAAACCCGCGAAGCCCCGGCTGGGTCTGGTGGGCCGGCCGAAGCCCAAGGCCTCCGATGCCCGCATGCCCGGTGAACAGCATCCCGGCCAGACGGGCGTGACGGCGCGCCTGCACGACCAGTCCGGTTCGCAGATCGAGCGGGAGCGCCACATGTACGGCGGCAGCACCACCCCGAAGCGCGGCGCCGGACGCACCGACAAGAAGGCGGTGGCCCGGGGACGTGGTCGGAAGAAATAGGTGTTACGGGAATGCTGCAACGCATGGTGCGGTTGCCCGTGCCGCAGGGTCGGCCGAGGTGACGGCCTCAGTACGTGACCGTCAGCCCAAGACCGAACCCCATGTCACTGTCGTAGTGCGTCCGCACCGCCCAGGTCTTGTCCAGCACGTAGCGCAGACCCGCCATGTACTCGTAGTCGCTGTTGCCCATCAGGTCGAGGCGCAGGCGGGGCGTCAGCGGGATATCATGGCGCATCAGTTGGGTCCGTAGCCTGCCGTCCGTATCGATACGGGCATCAAGCACCAGCAGCATGGGCAGGGTGTATTGGAAACCGATGTGCGCCACGCTGCGGCTGTTCTTGGTGTTCCGCTGTCCGAACAGGTTCTCCTCGCGGTCCTCGTCATGCTCCTCCCGCGTTCGCCAGTCGATGCCCACGTTCGGGAACCACCACTGCATCTTGCCGAAGTAGCGCCCGAAGTGGGCTTCCACCTCCTGCCCATGCATCGCGGTGTAGCCCAGGCGCCATTCCGCCTGCAAGGCCCAGCGTTTGTTCATCAGCATCGCCTCGCCGTCGATGCCGTTGGTGGCGAGATCGCTCATGGCCATGCCATGCCAGGCCTTGTCCTCACGCAGGAAGTGGCGCCACGCTTTCGTCGGGTCGGGCAGCACGGGGTTCGGTTCCGGTGCCGGGTTCACGAACACGCGGCCCATGCCGCTCATCATGTGGTACAGGATGTGGCAGTGGAAGAACCAGTCGCCCTCCTCGGTGGCGGCGAACTCGATGGTGTCGGTCTCCATGGGCATGATGTCCAGCACGTTCTTCAACGGAGCATGCTCGCCCTGGCCGTTCACCACCCGGAAGAAGTGGCCGTGCAGGTGCATGGGGTGGCGCATCATGCTGTTGTTGT
>JAEUSW010000165.1 GCA_016788285.1 Flavobacteriales bacterium | reverse complement strand
GGAACTGGCCCCGCACGGCATCCGCGTGGTGGGCGTGGCCCCCGGCTTCATCAACACGCCCATCCTGGGCAACGATGCGGCCATGAAGAAGATGCTCGGCGACCAGCACCTGCACAAGCAGCTCATCGAGCCCGAGAAGGTGGCCGCCGTGGTGGCCTTCCTCTTCACCGATGCCGCCGGCGCGATCAACGGCAGCACGATCCCGGTGGATGATGGGTTCCTGATCCATAAGAACGGGTGAGTCCTTCACCATAGCTTCACAACCGAACCCCACCCACCCATGAACACCAGGACCACCTTGAAATTGAACAGCGCCGTTCTCCTCGTCGCGATCGGCCTGACCCCGATGCTCACCAGCTGCTCCGGAGATCAGGCGAAGGTGACCGCATTGCAGAGCCGCGTTGATTCCCTGATGACCATTGTGAACGCGCACAACGCGGAGCGCGCACAGGTGGCCGCCCACCTGGCCCGCTTCGATTCGCTGGACTACCTGTACTACACCGGCCAGAAGTGGGACCAGTTCCACATCAGCCATGCGGACAACATCGAGGTCACCTATCCCGACGGCCGCAAGGTGAATGACCTGAAGGTACACACGAAGGACCTGGAGCCCATGTTCGTGTTCGCGCCCGATACACGCATCACCCAGCACGAGATCATGTTCGGCTCGGGCGAATGGACCTGCGTCACCGGCGCCATCGACGGCACCTTCACGCAGCCCATGCCGATCGGCAATGGCAAGTTCATTCAACCCACAGGCAAGCCATTCCACCTGCTGATGTGTACCGTGGGGAAATGGAAGGACGGCAAGATGATCGCCGAGAACCTGTTCTGGGACAACCAGGCGCTGATGAACCAGATCGGCCTGGGCCAATAGGCGCGGGCGGTGACCAAGGCGGTAGCACCACTTGGTGAAAGGTGACGACCCCTGGCTTCGGCCGGGGGTCGTTGCATACAGCGGGACTCAACACACATGCGGACGGAACAACCGCAGGCGTAGGGAGCCATCGGAGTAGATTCGGCGCTACAGACCGCGACCAGCCACACATCCACCCGACGACCACGAAGCACCCATAGATGTCCGCACAGACTTCCTCCAACAAGCGCCCCATGCATCTCACGCGCCCTGTTGACAGGGAGCGTGATCATGTGATCGGGCCGGAGAACGCTGCATTCACGCTCGTGGAGTATGGCAGCTACGCATGCCCCCACTGCCACGCCGCGCATGCTGTGGTGAAGAAGCTGCGGGAGCGCTTCGGTGATCGGCTGCAATACGTCTTCCGCCACCTGCCGCTCAGCGATCGCGAACTGGCTTCTTCGGCCGCAACGCTGGCGGAGTACGCATCCGGAGCTGAGGACCGCTTCTGGGAAGTGCATGATGCGTTCATGGACCGGAGCCCGCGATTCACCGAGAACGAGATCGAAACGCTCGCCGGTGAGCTGGGCCTGCCGCCCAAGGCCGAACGCGACCCCGCCGTTCATGCCGCCGCCCATGACCGCGTGCGCGAGGATGCCTTGAGCGGGATCGAGAGCGGCGCTCGTGTGACGCCGACCTTCTTCATCAATGGCCGCCGGTACGAAGGCGCCTGGGATGAAAGCGCGCTCACAGAGGCCCTGACCAGTACTCCGGGGCACCGGCTGGAAGCGGCCTCGCGCGACTTCACCCGTTGGGCCCCGGCGACCGGCTTGCTGTTGTTGGTCGCCACGTTGACCGCCTTGGTGGTGAGCAACACGGCCCTGGGTGAAGCCTTCAGCGCCTTCTGGTCGTCGCAATTGGGCGTCCACCTCGGCGGGAAGGCGTTCGCGCTCTCGCTGTTCGACTGGGTGAACCACGGCTTGCTGACCGTCTTTTTCCTCGTGGTGGGCCTGGAGATCAAGCACGAGTTCACCGTGGGACGCCTCGCTTCACGGCGGGCGGCGATCCTGCCGGTGGCGGCAGCGTTCGGCGGCATGGCCTTGCCCGCGGTGATCTACCTCGCGACCGTGCCCGGCGAGTTCGCGCATGGCTGGGGGATGACGATCGCCACGGATACCGCCTTCGCCGTGGCGTTGATCGTGCTGCTCGGCGATCGCGTGCCCACGGACCTGCGCGTCTTCCTCACCGCCGCCGTGATCGTGGACGACCTGGTCGCCATCGCGCTGGTCGCCGTGGTGTACACCGAGTCGATCTCGTTCATCTATCTCGCTGCGTCCGCGCTGATCACGGTGCTCCTGGTGCTCATCAACCGATGGAGCATCTATCGCCCGCTGCCGTACATCATCCTTGGCCTGCTGCTCTGGTTCTGCCTCCATGAGGCCGGCGTCCACGCGACCTTGGCGGGTGTGATCCTCGCGCTCGTCGTGCCCACGCGGCCGCCGGCGAACCTGAAGGCGTTGATGGCGCAGGCGCAATTGGTGATCGACACGGAAACACGCCGGGCCGGAGGTGCGCTGAAGGAAGGCCTCTCGGCGCAAGCCCTGCAATACATGGACAAGATCCACGACCGCATCGATTCGCCCTCGAACAAGGTGCTGCGCATCACGGGACCGTGGTCCAACTTCTTCGTGCTGCCTGTGTTCGCCCTCGCGAACGCCGGCCTGGTGTGGACCTCCGGGATCCTCGACGGCCACGAGCGGTTCGCGCTGGGCATCGTCCTGGGGCTCGTCGTGGGCAAGCCGCTGGGCATCGTCGCCGCTGCATGGATCGCGGCGCGGCTGAAGATCGCCGCGAAACCCGAAGCCTATTCGTGGGGGCAGCTGGCGGGTGCGGGCGCGCTCGGCGGCATCGGCTTCACCATGTCGCTCTTCATTGCAGGTCAGGCGTTTCCTGATGACGGTGATTTCCGCGCCGCCAAGGTGGCCATCTTCATGGCTTCACTTCTGGCTGCGGTGATCGGGGTGGTGCTCTTGCGCACGGTACGAAAAGCCGAGTGAGAGAATGGTCCTCGGTGATCAACGGCAGCACCATTCCCGTGGATGATGGCTTCCTGATCCACAAGAACGGGTGAGCCCGTTCGGCCTGAACGCGCAAGCCCCGGCGTCCCGAGTTCTCGGGAGTTGGGGCTTGCTGTTTTCCACGTGCGGTCATCCGGCAGCGCACCAGATGCAGCACCACCTGGATGCGCCGTTGCTTCTCCTGAACTTCCCCAGCCACGAGGCAGCCTGTCCGCGCTCAATCTTCCCAATCTTCCACGCTTCCATCGTAACATTGGCTATGCAGGAACGCATTCCCAAGGTCCTGTGCGCGATCGCCTGCATGACCGTCTTGTCTGTCTTCTCCACTCCGGTCATGGCTCAGGTGGCGGACAGCACGTTCTGGATCGAGCGCGATACGAGCCTGGTGGCCGATGCGGCACGCACAAAGGTGAGGGTCGCCATCTGGGACAGTGGTGTGGATACCGTTCTCTTCCACGACCGGCTGGCGCGTGATGCGCAGGGGCGGCCGATCATCCGCGGTTACGATGCCTTCAAGGAGCGGCAGGACCTGCCCCTGGCCGTGCTGCCGGACAGCATCGCGCGGCAGGTCGCACAATTGAACCGCTGGTTGCTGGCGATGGATGACATCGACAGCGGGGTGGACAGTCCGCAGGCCAGGGAACTGAATGCCTGGCTGGACACGATCACCAAAGCTCGGGAGGATGCGTTCTATGGAACGATCGATCGGTACATCGGCTACACGCACGGCACGGCGCTGGCCGATATCGCCGTACACGGCCTGCCGGACGCCGAACTGATCAATGCGCGCATGGAATGGTGGCACGGTTCACCGCCGGTGCCGTGCTGGAGCAGGGAGCTGGCCGACAAGGAGGCGGCATCGATCCGCGACCTGCTGGATTTCGTGGTGGCCAATGGCGCACGCGTAGTGGTGATGTCGTGGATGCGCACTGAGCGCGGCTATGTGCGGAACCTGGAGCAATGCGCGCCGACCATGGCGGAGGCCGAGCGGAAGGAACTGGCCCGCTACACCGTGGAGAGGATCCGCGCGGAACTGATCGCCGGCATGCAGGAAGCGCCGCACGTGCTGTTCATCGGGGCCGCAGGCAATGGCGGTGTTGAGCTGGCCAAGGCCGATCAGGCCACCCGGTTCGCGCTGCCGAACTTCCTGCTGGTGGGCGCCGTGGACAAGCAGGGTGGGGCGGTCAGCTGGAGCAATACCGGTCCCGAGGTGATCATCCGTGCCCGTGGGGAACGGGTGCCCGCCCGCCTGCCCGATGGCACGCTTTCCCATCCCACCGGCACCTCCATGGCGGCACCCGTGGTGGCCAATGCGGTGGCGAAGATGCTGGCCGCTGAGCCGGGCCTGTCGGTGCAGGAGATCAAGACCCTGCTCTTGCAAACGGCGACCCCGATGGAGGATGAGGGACCGCCGCTGTTGCATACGCGCTTGGCGGTACGTGCGGCGGGTGGGCGGTAAGGTTCAGCGGGTCCACCAGTGGCACCATGCGGATCACAGCGTGCTGCCGGTCGCGGCGTCACCGACGGGTTGGTCCATGGCCCGGCCGCGCTTCTGCCACCAGCCCTGCACCCGCTCCTTCGCGCCTTCCAGCAGGTGGTACATCACCGGCACCAGGTACACGGTGAGCAGCATGGAGCTGGTAAGGCCGCCGATGATCACCCAGGCCAGGCCGTTCTTCCATTCGCTGCCGGTGCCCGTGGCCAGGGCGATGGGCAGCATGCCGAAGACCATGGCGATGGTGGTCATGAGGATGGGGCGCAGGCGCGTGCGGCCGGCCTCCACCAAGGCCTCCACGTAGTGCATGCCTTCGGCTTTCAGTTGGTTGGTGCGGTCCACGATGAGGATGGCGTTCTTGGCCACCAGGCCCAGCAGCATGATGAGGCCCAGCAGCGTGAAGAGGCTGAGCGAGGAGAGGCTGAGGTTGAGCGCGAGGAAGGCACCGATCACCGCCACCGGGATG
>JAEUSW010000120.1 GCA_016788285.1 Flavobacteriales bacterium | reverse complement strand
TCCAGGTCGATCACCAGCTCCTTGCCGGCCACCACCAGCAGCGGGGCGGTGGTCAAGGGCTGATAGCCCATGGCGGCCACCTGCAGCACCGCGCGCCCCAGGGGCACGCCGGCCAGGGTGAACCGGCCTTCCTCGTCCGTGTTGGTGCCCAGGGTGGGCTGGCTTCCGGCCACCACCACGTTGGCCATGAACAGGGGGTAGCCGCTCTCCTGGTCCAGCACGCGACCGCGGACGGTCTGTGTGGCCTGTGCATGGGCGGCACCCGGTAGGGCGGATGAAAGGATCGACAGGAGCAGGGAAAGAGCGATGAGCGGGCGCATGGCGTGGCGTTTCGGGTGCAAAGGAGGTTGGTGACGGCCGTGCGACGCGTTGACCTCGGTTAAGAATACACCGGCTGGAGGAGCGGTCGGATCCCGGGATGAACGTCCGGGCCGTGGGACGATCAGCGGCCCGTGCGGGCGACGCGCGCGCGGATGCGGCTGAGGCTCTCGGGCTTCACCCCCAGGTACGAGGCGATGTGGCGCTGCGGCACGCGCTGCATCACCTTGGGGCGTTCGCGCAACAGGTCGAGGTAGCGTTGTTCGGCGCTGTCCAGCAGGAAGGACCGGTTGCGGCGCGAGACGGCCAGGAAGATCTCCTCGGCGATGCGTCGCCCCATGCGCTCGGCACCGGGGTCGGCGGCGTACAGGCGCTGCATGGCCTCCCGGTGCAGGGCCAGCAGCAGGGTGGGCTCCAGCGCCTGCAGGTGCAGCCGGGTGGGCCGCTGGGTGAGGAAGCTCTCGTAGTCGGTGGTGTAGCTGCCCTCGAAGAAGAACTGCTGGGTGACCTCCTCGCCGTCCTTCAGGAAGTAGGCGCGCACGAGCCCCTGGCCGATGAACCAGACCTGCTCACAGACCTCCCCGTCCTGCAGCAGCACGGCCCCCTTCGCCAGGGTCGCCGGCACCAGGGCGGCCATCAGCCGGTCCATCACCGCATCGTCCACCTGCACGATGCGCTGGGTGAACGAACGGAGCTGGGTGCGTGCCGCCTCCAGTGCGGCGCGGTCGAAGGTCGGATCAGCGGCTGCCACTGCGGTAGGCTTTGGAGGACAGCACCTCCTTGAGCACATCCATCTTGCGCAGGTCCTCCTCCTTCACCTCCCCGCCGTTCACCAGGCTGCGCACCAGCGTGGCCGCATCCTCCGTCTGCCCCGTGCGGTGGAGGTAGCAGGCCTTTACCAGCTGGGTGTAGCGGTACAGCGGGTCCGCGGCCTGCGCGCGATCGATGTGGTCGCGGGCGAGCGGCAGCATGTCGTTCAGCACATAGAGATAGGCCAGGTCCGCCAGGATGGTGACGTCGTTCTTCAAGGCGGGGCTCTTCTCGTACACCAGGTTGAGCTGTTCGAGGGCCTGACGGGCATCGCCGGTGCGGCGCAGGCACTCGGCGCGCCAGCGGGCGGCCTCCACATCGTCCCGGATGCGCAGGCTCTCATCGAATTGCGGCACCGCCTCCTTGAGGTTGCCGGCGAGCATGGCCGCACGGCCCATCTGCTTCTTCGCCTCGGCCTTGTCCATGCCCAGTTGGATGGAGCGGTCGAAGCACTTCACCGCGGCCTCGTCGCTGCGCAGGGCCTGATACACCAGCCCCAGTTCGAAGTGCAGCGCCGGGTCGTCCTTGTCGGCATCCACGGCCTGCTCGCCCAGGTCCTTCGCCTCCGAAAGCCGGCCCGAGGTGCGGGCGATCCGCGAGAGCATCGACAGCACCTCGGCGTTGCGCCGCTCCTCCTTCAGCACGGCCTTCAGCAGGCTCTCGGCATTGGCCGCGTCGCCCATGGCGAAATACGCGCGTGCCTTGCCCAGCATCGCAGGGTGCTTCATGCGCTCCACGTTGTTGCGCAGGATCACATCGAAGTCGGCCATGGCCTTGGCGTGCTCGCCGAGGCCCAGCTGGCAGTTCCCGCGTTCAAGGATGCCGACGAAGGGGGTCACCGAGCGGGCGATGTACACGTCGAGGTCGTGGATGGCCTCCGCGAAGCGATCGATGCGCATGAGGTTGCGCGCCTTCTCCAGGCGCAGGTCCGGCTGGTCGTCGCGCAGCGCACAGGCCACCCGGAAATGGCGGTCGGCTTCGGCATAGGCGTTCAGCGCCTGCAGCTCGTGCGCCTTCTCCAGGTGATGGTCGGCGCGTTCGTGCAGCACCTTGCGCTGCGGCTCGTCCACCCCGATCGAGCGGCCGCGCTCCAGGCTGCGCTCACCGGCGGCGATGCTGTCGAGCTCGAACAGGGCGAGGCCCTTCTCCACGTGGCAGCGTGCGCAGCCCTCATCGATGGCGAGCGCCTCGCCCAGGTGGTCCAGGGCCTCGCGCGGCCGCGCCGCCATCAGGTGGATGACCCCCTGCTGGTAGCGCGTCTCCAGATCGAAGGGCCAGCGCGCGCGGGTCTCCTGCAGCAGGGCGATGGCCTCGGTGCATTTCCCCTGGTCCTGGCAGAGCAGCAGGGCCAGGCGATGGTCGTAGCCGGGCAGCCAGCGGTCCTTCAGCCGCAGCGTGTAGAGGTCGCCGGCGGCGGTCTGCCGGTCGGCGGGCACGGCGCTGCGCTCCAGCAGCGAGGCCCGCAGGTCGCGTGCGGGCACATGGTCGGGCATGCGTTCCAACAGGGTGCCCAGGAGCTGGAGGGCCTGGCCGGGTTGCTTGCGGGCGATGAGGATGCGCGCGTGCAGCAGGGTCAGGTCCGGATCATCGGTGCGGCCGGTGCCGGTCCGGGCGGCCTGCACCTCGGCGAGCGCCTTGTCCAGCTCGCCCATGCGGTAGAGCTTCTCGCGCTCGGCCTGCTTGGCGGTGAGGGCGCGCAGGCCGTCGATGCGGGCCTTCACCGTGGCGTCGCCGGGCTTCACGCGGTCGGCCCGCTCGAAGGCGGCGATGGCGCGTTCGTAGCACCGCAGGGTGGTGAGCGCGCCGCCCTCCTCGATGGCGGCGGCGGCCTCGGCCTCGTCCTTCAGGCGCTTGCGCTCCACGGCACGCTTCACCTCGTTGAGCAGCACGAGGGGCTCCACGGCGAGCGGGTCCAGGGTGCGGGCCTGCTCGAAGAGGTTCATGGCGTTCTCGTGGTCGCCCCGGTCCAGGAAGCCGCGACCGGCGGACACCGCCTCCGCATAGGCCTTCCGCCGCTGGGTGCGCTCCTCTTCATCGCGGCGCAGCGCCTGGTCGAAGGAGCCGCGGTACTCGGCCAGGGCGCGGCTCAGGTCGGCGAGGTCGCCGCGACCGGCCCGCGCCAGCGAGTCGATGTCCTGTTCCATCAAGGCCTCCGCGAACGCCGAGCCCGGCACGAAGAAGTTGTCCGCCGCGATCGCCACGTCCCATCCGCCGCCCGGCCGCCGCTCGGCCACGAGCTCCAGCACCCGCAGGTGGCGTTCATAGGTGCGCGAACTGGAGCTGTTCCGCCCCAGGAAACGCAGTTCGTAGAGCACCTGCGTGAACGCCTGGTCGGTGATGGCCGGCTCGCGCTTCTTCAGCAGGCGGGCCTCCACCGCGGTGCCCAGCGGGTCCGTGCTCTGGAAGTAGAGCAGCAGGTCGTTCATGTACTCGGTGAGCGGGCGGTCGCGGCCGGCGGTGCGCGCGTCGTTGGCCGGGTCCACGTTGTCCTCGATGCGCACCTGCGTGCCCAGGAACATGCGGTCGCGGCCCGGTTCGCAGGCGTTGCCGATCAGCTGCTGCACCAGCATGGCGCTCTCATCGTCCGCGGCGTCCATCCCGGCCACGTTGTCCAGCAGGGCGATGTACCGCTTGAAGAGGCTCTCCGCGTGCGCGTTGATGAGGCCCTTGTCCTGCAGGGAGAGCGTATCGCCGCCGACCGCGCGCACCGGTGCGGCGCCGGTGATGAGCACCGCGATCACCAGCAGGCGCGCCACGCGGTCACAGGCCCAGCACATGCTTCCAGAGGTACTGAAGTTTGTCGCCGTCGCTCATGCGCTCGGCGCGCACCACGTTCCAGCCGCTCGGCGTGAAGTCCCTGGCGTGCAGCGGCGGTGGCCTGTACTCCACCTGCAGCGTCCAGCCCGGCACCTGCAACAGGTGCATCGTCACCCGCTCGATGGCCAGGATGCGCAGACCGCCGCGCAACAGGGCTTCCTGCAGTTCGAACAGCGCCGAGATGCCCGGCGGACCGACGTAGGGGTATACACCGGGCCGGCCTTCGTCATCGATGCGCAGCAGGTCGATGAAGCCGTATTCGTGGCTCTTGGAATCGATGTAGAGCGGTGTCCCGGGAGCGAGGCGGGCCAGGTCGGTGCCCAGGATGGACCACTTGCGGGCGGCGCCCACCTGCTCGCGCACCAGCCAGAAGCCCACCGCGGCGGTGTCGCCGCTGCTCCAGGTGTGGCAGACCACGTGGGCCAGCCAGGGGGTGCCGTCCAGCTCCAGCTCGGCGCCCGCCCCGCGGGCCAGCATGTCGTTCACGAAGGCGTCGCGCGTGCCCTCGTCGAGGGTGGAGGCCATCAGGCTGTGCAGCAGGGTGCGCCGGTCGGGCGCGGCCACGCCTTCGGGCACCGGGCCGGCGTAGCGGCCGTTGAAGCGGTCGCGGAATTCGTTGAACTGCTTCACGCACAGCTCGTACTGCTGGTCGGGCGTTTGCGCGGCGGCCTGTGCGAGCGCCAGCAGGAGGGCGGGCAGGGCGAGTCGGCGCATCATTCGGCCATGGTGCTCACCACCCCGATGTCGCCCAGGAACACGTCCCAGAGCCGCTCGGTGCGGCCCTCCACCACCTTCTCGTAGGTGCGCAGCTTGATCTGGATGTTCTTGTTGGTGATGTCGCTGTAGTACACCTGCCCGTCCACCATGCCCTGGAAGCGCTGCTGCAGGGAGACCACGGCGGTGTAGCTGCCGTCCGGCTGCAGTTCGAAATCGCTCACGTACTGGATGTCGGCCCACTCGATGGTGACCGCATCGTACTTCAGGTAGCGCAGGTGGGTGCTGAGGTACTTGTGCACGGGGTGGGCCTTGGAGCTGCCCGAGGCCACGTTGCTCACGTGCACCAGGTTGTCCGGCCGCTCGAACAGGCCGATGGCCTGCTCCACCGCCTTGTCCTTCACGATGGCCGAGAGCTCCTTGTTGGTGATCTGCGCGATGTAACCGCTGAGGCGGCGGGTCTTCTCCAGGGCCACGTCCTTGAAGTAGACGAAGTCGAGCTCGGCCTTGCCGCTCTCGCTCACCGTGCGCTCGAAGCGCGGCGCGATCCACTTCTCGGAATAGCGCACCGTGCGCGGCTCTGCCGCTGGTGGGCAGCGCGAGGCATCGTTGATCGCGCTCACCACCCCGGCATCGGCCAGCAGGCCCTTCAGGCGGTCGGGGGGCGCGGTGAACTCCACCAGCCCGGGCGAGAGCACCCCGGCCAGTTCGCTGCGCGGCACGTTCACATCGCCCGCCGCCGTGCGGATCGTCAGGCGGTCGTCGTCCCACCGCACGATGGTGCCCTTCAGCACCTGCTGGTCCGCGCGCACCAGGGCATTGCACGCCGCACCGCCCTGGGCGAACGCCGCGAGCGCCTCCCCGCAGGGGCGGGTGTGCACGGTGAGCGCACCGTCCACCACGCACAGCACCTCGCTGCACGGCACCGAGCTGGGGCCTTTGCGCAGGCCGCTGGTGACGAGCAGCTCGATGCGGTCGGGCGCCACGCGCTGCACCTGGCCATGCAGCTGGCTGCCGTCCGTGCGCACCAGGGTCTGCTGGGACAGGGCCTCGCCGGGAGCGCCGAGGAGGGCGAGGAGCGGAAGGAGGGGGCGGAAGCGCATGGCGGTGGGGGAGCCTAAACTACGGCACCGGTGAATGATGGAGCGGGGTCGTGGGGCGTGGCCCGTCCCCATCGATCTTCGTACCGCCATGGCCCGCCTGCTGCTCTTCACCCTCCTGGTGCTGGTCCGGGCATCCGCGTTCGCGCAGGACGAGGTGGGCCGCGAGCTGCGCGCGCGCCTCCGCGTGCTGCATCAGGGCCCCGATGACGAACAGACCCTGCGGGGCGCGGCGTCGCTGCGCACCGACCTGCAGGTGGCGCGTTCCTCCGCGACGGGCGACGCGGTGCGCCTCACCGACAGCCTGCTGTGCGAACTGTCCGTGCTGGAGGCCACCCTTCATCGCCGGGCCGGACGCACGCGCCAGGCCGTGGTCGCCTTCGAGGCCGCCATCGACGCGGTGCAGGCCCATCCCGCGCTGCGCGCCCGGCAAGTGGAGCTGCAGGCCCTGCTCGCCCAGCAGTGGAGCACCGCGGGACGGGTGGACAGCGCGCGCGCCGTGCTGGAGCGCGCAGCGGCCCGGGCCGTCGCCACCCGCGACACCGTGGGTCTCCGCCGCCTGCTGCACGAGGAGATGGCGCTGCTGATCGACCGCGGCGAACTGCGCGGCGCGATCCGCACCGGTGAGCGCATCGTGGCCATCGACCGCGCGCTCGGCGATCGGCGCGATGCCGCCTACGCCGAACTGGGCATCGCCCGCGCCATGGCCCGCGTGGGGCTCACCGCCGCCTTTGACAAGGCCCGCTCCGCGCACGCGGCCTTCGACACGCTGGGCGATGCGGCCGGCGCCATCGGCGCCATCGACCTGCTGATCACCACCTACGCGCTCACCGCCCAGGAGGCCCCGTTGCGCGAACTCATCGACGCCGGAGCGGCCAAGGCCGAGGCCCGCGGCAACCCGGCGGACATCGCGCGGTTCCGCGACCGCCTGGGCCGCTTCCACCTGCAGCGCGGTGCCGCCCGCGAGGCGCTGGCGCCCCTGCAGGAAGGCTTGCAGCTGGCCGGCGGCGCCGGCCCGCACGCCCTCGACCCCGCCGCGCTCGGCGGCCTCGCGCCGCGGCGCGCCGAACTGCTGCTCGACCTGGGCCGGGCCCACCGCGCCCTGGGCCGCCTGGACAGCGCCCTGGCCTACCTCGCGGCGAGCGAGGCCCTGGTGGGCAGCGCGGGGCTCGGCGGCATCGATGCCGGCGTGGAGCATGGCGAGGTGGCCCTGGCCGCCGGACGCACCGATCAGGCGTTGCGCAGCGGGGAGGCCGCCCTGCGCACCGCCCGCGAGCGCGGCGACCTCGCGCTCGTGGCCCGGGCGAGCCTGCTGCTCTACGACGTGCACAAGCGGCGCGGCGACACCCGCAACGCCCTGGCCATGCATGAGCTTCACCTGGCCAGCGCCGACTCGCTGGACCGGCAGCAGTTCCGCCTGGGCCTGCTGAAACGGCAGATCGAGACGGACATGCGCGAACGCATCGTGGCCGACAGCATCGCCAGCGCGGCGGCGATCGAACGCGAGCGCCTCGGCGCCCAGGTGGCCCGCCTGGAGGCCGCCCAGGCCCGCGACCGCATGCGGCTGCTCGGCCTGGTGGCGCTGGTGCTCATCGGCGGCGGCGTGCTCCTCTACCGGATCGACCGCAAACGCCGCCGCGAACGCTTCGAGAAGGAGGCCGCCCACCTGGAGACCCAGGCCCTGCGCAGCCAGATGAACCCGCACTTCATCTTCAACGCCCTCAACTCCATCAACGCCTTCATCCAGCGCAACGAGCCCGACGACGCCTCCAGCTACCTCACCCGCTTCGCCCGCGTGATGCGCAGCGTGCTGGAGAACAGCCGGCACCCCACCGTGCCCCTCCACGACGACCTGGAGACCCTGCGCGGCTACATGGACCTCGAGCGCCGACGGCTGCAGGGCAAGTTCGACTTCACCATCCAGGTGCACCCCGACATCGACCCCCAGGAGGTGCAGGTGCCTCCGCTGGTGGTGCAGCCCTTCGTGGAGAACGCCATCTGGCACGGCGTCACCCACATGGAGGGCAAGGGCCACATCACCCTGGCGGTGGAACCGCGCGGCACCCAGCTGCTGTGGATCATCGAGGACGATGGCGTGGGCCGCCATGCCCCCAAGGCGACGCCCACCGAGCAGCCCACCAAGAAGACCTCCCTGGGCACGGCCATCACCCGCAGCCGCCTGGACCTGGTGCAGAAGCAGCATGGCGGACATGCCGGCTTCCGCTACGTGGACCGGCCCACCGGCACCCGCGTGGAAGTGGAGATGCCCTTGTTGCGGGACATGTAAGGTGTTGAACGCCCCTCCTGCGCGTGGACCGCTCCGCG
>JAEUSW010000079.1 GCA_016788285.1 Flavobacteriales bacterium | reverse complement strand
CCGGGGTGGCCGTTGCTGGCGAAGAAGAAGGTGCTGTCGCGCCCGATGAAGGGGTACATCTCGTTGCCCGGGGTGTTCACCTTGGGGCCCATGTTCTGCGGCGCGCCCCAGTTGTTGCCCAGGTTGTCGCAGAACCAGATGTCCGTGCCGCCCTGGCCACCGGGCATGTCGCTCACGAAGTACATGCGGCGCCCGTCGTGGCTCACGCAGGGATGGCCCACGTTGTACTGCGCGTTGTTGTGGTCGAAGGGGATCAGGTTGCCCCATTCCTGGTTGCCGAACTCGCCCGTGGTGATGTCGGTGAAGAAGATGCCGAGCTTCAGCTCGCCGTCATCGGCCAGGTCCTTGGTGCCGTAGAAGAAGTTGTTGCGCGTGAAGTAGAGGCGGTCGGCCAGGGAGTCGAAGCTGGCCGTGCCGTCGTGGAAACGGCTGTTCACGTCCTTGCGCATCACCATCGGCTCCTCGGCGGTCTGGCCCTTCAGCAGGGCGCTGTACAGGTTGAGGAAGGGCTGGTCGTCCCACTTGTAGGAGGCCTTGCCACCGGTGCCCTCACCGCGGGCGCTGCTGAAGAGCAGGAGCTCCTCCAGCACCGTGAGGCCCAGGTCGGCCTGCGGGCTGTTGATGGGCACCGTGCGGATGCTGGCGCTGCTGCTGTCGCGGTTCAGGCGGTCGAAGAGGTCGGGGTGCTTCACATAGGCCTCCGCGCGGGCATCGCCCGGGTTCTGCTCCAGGTAGCGGGCGTAGAGCTGGTTGGCCTCGGTGTACTTGCCGTTGGTGCGCAGCACCTCGGCATGGTCGAAGAGGTCCTGTGCGCTGGGCGTGCCGCTGGTGAGCTGGGCGTAGGTGGCCTCGGCCAGGTCCATGCGGCCCATGCGCTTGTAGGCCATGGCCAGGCGGCGCAGGTCGGTGGCGTCGGCCTTGCCCTTGTCGGCGAGGTCCTGGTACACCTTGGCCATCGCGGGGTAGTCGAAGTCCTCGGCGTAGCGGGTGGCGATGCGCTCCTTGAGCTTCTGGGCGCCGGCGGCCAGGGGCATCGCGGCCAGCAGCAGCAGGCCGAGGGTGCGTGCGGTGGGGCGGTTCATCGGTCGGTGGTACTGCGTCATGGCTCAGAAGTAGCGCGGTGAGCGGATGCCCTTCATGCGTTTGCCGAAGTCGAAGCCGAGCATCACCTCGTGGCTGCCGCCGCTGTAGTTGCGCAAGGGATTGAGCGGATAGTCGTAGGCGTAGCCCAGGGAGATCCCGTCGGTGAAGTAGTACTGCGCCAGGGCGCCCACGGCGTCCTCGTGGCGGTACATGGCGCCCAGCCAGAACTTCTCGAAGAAGAGGAAGTTGGCGCTCACATCGAAGCTGATGGGGGCGCCCTGCACGGCCTTCACCAGGAAGGTGGGCTTGAACTTGTGGTACATGCCCATGTTGAACACGTAGCCGCCGGTGAGGAAGTAGTGCGGGCGCTGGCCCTGCTGCCAGGCGGTGCCGGTGGTGTCCACCGGTGCGTCCTTGAAGAACTCCGTGCGCAGCAGCTTGGGCGTGCTCACGCCCAGGAAGAAGCGCTCGCCATAGTACATCATGCCGAAGCCGAACTGCGGGTCCAGCTTGGTGTTCACGTTCTGCTGAAAGACCTGGTCGCCGCTCTGCAGGGGATTGAGCTCACCGAAGCGGCCCTGCACCAGCGTCATGCCTCCCTTCAGGCCGAAGGCCAGCTTGCGCTCGTTGGCGAAGTGGATGCGGTAGGCCAGGTCGATCATGAAGCCGTACTGGCTCACCGGCCCGTGCTCGTCGCGCATGATGGTGCCGCCGATGCCCACGGTCTCCCGCGCCAGCGGGGCATGCACCGTCAGGGTCTGCGTGCTGGGCGCTCCCTCGAAGCCCACCCACTGGTGGCGCGTCAGGGCCTTGATGCTCACCCGTTCGGCGGCGCCGGCGTAGGCCGGGTTGATCGCGAGCAGGTTGAACATGTACTGTGTGAACTGGGGGTCCTGCTGGGCGGCCACGGGTGCCGCGAGCACAAGGGCCAGGAGCAGGGCTTTCCAACGGGAGGCCATGGTCGCCATGGGTTGAACGCCGGAGGGCGCGGTGTTTCGGGGTTGGGTCCTCGGGGTGCGCATGATCAGCGGCGGATGTAGATGTAGCCGGTGAAGGGTTCCTCACCGTTGCCGAGGTCCAGGATGAAGTAGTAGGTGCTCTCGGGCAGCTCCTCGCCCCAGTTGAGGCTGTTCTCGCTGCGGCCGTTCCAGTCGTTGGTATAGGGCGAGCGGTCCAGCACCTTGGCCCCCCAGCGGTTGAACACCTGCAGGCTGTTGTCCGGGTAGCTCTCCAGGTTATGCACCACATAGGTGTCGTTCACCCCGTCGCCGTTGGGGCTGAAGGCGTCGGGCACGATCACCGTCAGACAGTCCTTCAGGCGCACGAGCACCGAGTCGCTCGTGGTGCCGCACACCCCGTTGCTCACCGTCCACACGAACCAGGTGTTACCCAGCGCCAGCCCGCTGGCGAAGGCGGCCGGGTCGGCCGGGTCGCTCAGGGTGGCCGTGCCGCTCACCAGCGTCCACGCCCCGGTGGCCAGGGCGTCGAACACCGGTTCGGCGTCCAGCGCGGTGCCGGTGAACTGATGCTGGCAGAACTCCTGGTCCTCGCCCGCATCGGCCGGGGCCAGCGCGCTGTTGTACACGAGGAAGCTCATCTGGTCGCTGGTGCTGCCGCACGCGCCGTTGTCGATGGTCCACTCGAAGACCGTTTCACCCAGGCCCAGGTCGGTGACCGCGGTGAAGGGGCTGGTGGGGTCGGCCAGCGTGCCGGTGCCGCTGATGAGGGTCCAGAGGCCGACGGCCGGGGCTACGGGAGAACTGGCGAACATGGTGGTGTTGGGTGCGGGTGAACAGAAGCTCTGGTCGTCGCCCGCCAGAGCGGCGGCGGCGGTGTTGTCAAAGACCTGGATCAGCACCGTGTCCGTGGTGATGCCCGGCGCGCAGGGTCCGTTGTCGATGGTCCAGAGCAGCGTGGTGGTGCCCGGCGTCAGGCCGGTGATGCTGCTGGTGGGGCTCGCCGGATCGGTCACCGTGCCGCTGCCGCTCAGCACCGTCCACGTGCCGGTGGCCGGGAAGATGAGCGCGTTGCCGGCCAGGGCGGTGCTGCTGGCGGGCGTGCACAGCTCCTGGTCGGGACCCGCATCGGCCGCGTCCTGGGCCGCGTCGAACACGCTGATGGTCACCTGGTCCGTCGTGGTGCCGTTCGGGCAGGGCCCGTTGCTCACCGTCCACTCGAACACGCTCACGCCCACCAGCAGGTCGGTGATGGTGGTGGTGGCGCTGGTGGGGTCCGTGATGGTGCCCGAACCGCTCACCAGCGTCCACTGGCCCGTGGCCGGGTAAGTGGGATCGCTGGCCGCCATCGTCACCGTGTTCGGGAAGGTGGGGATGCAGATCTCCTGGTCGGGACCGGCGTCGGCCGAGGCTGAGTTCTCATCGAAGAGCGTCACCTGCAGCGTATCGGTGGTCACCGCGTTGGGGCAGGGCCCGTTGTCGATGGTCCACACGAACACGTTGTCGCCGATGCTCAGGTTGAACACCGCGGTGTTGGGGTCGCTCGCATCGGCCAGCGTGCCGCCGCCCTGCAGCACCGTCCACTGGCCCGTGGCCGGGAAGATGGGGTCGTTGGCGGTGAGCACCGCGCCGGTGGTGGGCGTGCAGAGCTCCTGATCGGGACCGGTCTGCGCGGGCGGCTGGTTCTCGTCGAAGATGAACACGCTCACCGTGTCGGTGCTCGGCGGGCCGAAGCCGCACTGGCCGTTGTAGATCTGCCACACGAACACGTTCTCACCCACGGCCATGTCGATGATCATGGTGAAGGGGTTGTTGGGCTCCACGATGGTGCCGCTGCCGCTCAACAGGCTCCAGGTGCCCTCACCCGGGAAGGCGGGGATGTTGCCCTGCATCATGGTGCTCACCTGCGGGGTGCACAGCTCCTGGTCGGGACCGGCGTCGGCCGTCGGCGCGGTGGGGTCGTACACGTAGATCTGGATGGTGTCGCTCATGATGCCGTTCGGCGGGCAGGGACCGTTGTCCAGGGTCCACACGAACGTGCTGATGCCCACGGTGAGGTCGGTGATGGCCGTGGTGGGGCTGGCGGGGTCCACGATGGTGCCCGAACCGCCGATCAGCGTCCAGCTGCCGGTGGCGGGGGCCTGGGGCGGAGCGGCGGCCATCACCGTGCTCGTCAACGGCAGGCACACCTCCTGGTCCGGTCCGGCATCAGCGGCGCTGGTGCTGTCGTCGTACAGGATCACGGTCACCTCATCGAAGGTGATCGGGTTGGCACAGGGCCCGTTGTCCATCGTCCAGCGGAAGGTGTTCACGCCGATGCTCAGCGTGCTCACCAGGGTGCCGGGGTCGTTCGCATCGGCGAACACGCCCGTGCCGGCCACCACGGTCCAGGTGCCCGTGGCCGGGAAGGTCGGCGTGTTACCCGCCAGGAAGGTGCTGTCCGTGGGCACGCACAGCTCCTGGTCGGGACCGGCATCGGCCGGCGGGCTGTTCGGGTCGAACACGAAGATGCTCACCAGGTCGTCACTGATGCCGCACACGCTGTTGTCGATGGTCCATTGGAAGATGTTCTCCCCGATGGTGAGGCCCGTCACTTCCGTGAGCGGATCGTTGGCATCGGCGAACACGCCCGTTCCCTGCACCAGGGTCCAGGTGCCGATGGCCACGCCCACGGCGGTGTTGCCCTGCAGGAAGGTGCTGCTGGTCGGCGCGCAAAGGTCCTGGTCGGGTCCCGCATCGGCCGGCGGCGCGTTCTCGTCGAAGAGGTTGATCACCACGTTGTCCGTCGTGATGCCGTTGGCGCAGGGGCCGTTGTCCACCGTCCAGGCGAACTCGTTCAGGCCGATGCCCAGGCCGGTCACCGTGGTGTTCGGGTCGCTCGGGTCGGTGATGGTGCCCTGACCGTTCACCAGCGTCCACTGGCCCGTGGCCGGGAAGGTCACCGCGCTGCCGCTCAACGTGGCGCTGGTGATGGGCGTGCAGATGGCCTGATCGGCACCCGCGTTCGCATCGGGGTTGGTGTCATCGAAGATGAAGATGCTCACCGCGTCGCTCGTCACCGGGTTGGCGCAGGGCCCGTTCGTCACGGTCCAGAGGAACACGTTCTCGCCCACCGTCAGACCGGTGACCGTGGTGTTCGGGTCGGTCGGGTCCACGATGGTGCCCGTACCGCTCACCAGGGTCCACAGGCCCGTGGCCGGGAAGGTCAGCGCACTGCCGGCCAGCGTGGTGGTGGTGTCGGGCGTGCAGCGCTGCTGGTCCGGCCCGGCGTTCGCCACCGGGTTGTTCTCGTCGTAGAGCAGGATGGTCAGCGTATCACTGGTGAGGCCGTTCGCGCAGGGGCCGTTGTCCACGGTCCAGACGAGGATGTTCTCACCCACGACCAGGCCGCTCACCGTGGTGGCCGGATCGTTGGCGTCCGCGAAGGTGCCGCCACCGGCGGCCACGGTCCAGGTGCCCACGCTGGGGAAGATGGTCGCGCTGCCCGCCAGGGTGGCGCTGGTCGTGGGCGTGCAGAGGTCCTGGTCGGGGCCCGCGTTCGCATCGGCGCTCAGCGGATCGAAGACCTGGAGGCTCACCTGGTCGGTGGTGATGCCGTTGGTGCAGGGGCCGTTGTCCACGGTCCACTCCAGGATGGTCTCGCCCACCACCAGGTCGGTCACCACGCTGTTGGGGTCGTTGGGGCTCACGATGGTGGCCGTACCGCTCACCACGGTCCAGGTCCCGGTCGCGGGGAAGGTCACCGCGCTGCCGCTCAGGGTCACCGTGTTGTCCGGCGCGCACAGCTCCTGGTCGGCGCCGGCGTCGGCCACCGGGTTGCCATCGTCGAACACGAAGAGGCTCACCTGATCGCTGGTGGTCCCGTTCGCGCAGGGCCCGTTGTCCACGGTCCATTGCAGCACGGTCTCACCCACGCCCAGGCCGCTCACCGCGCTGTTCGGGTCGTTGGGATCGGCGATGGTGGCACTGCCGCTCACGACGGTCCATGTGCCGATGGCCGGGAAGATGGGCGCGTTGCCGGCGAGCGTGGTGGTGCTCGTCGGGGTGCAGAGCTCCTGGTCCGGGCCCGCGTCGGCGTTGGCGTTGGTGGCGTCGAAGAGGAACACGCTCACCGTGTCGGTCGTCAGGGGGTTCGCGCAGGGGCCGTTGCTCACGGTCCACACCAGCACGTTCTCACCCACGCCCAGGCCGCTCACCACGGCGTTCGGGTCGCCCGGGTCGTTGATCGTGCCGCTGCCGGCGATCAACGTCCAGGTACCGGTGGCCGGGAAGATGAGGGCGCTGCCCGCCATGGTGGCGTTCACGTTGGGCGTGCACAGCTCCTGGTCGGGCCCGGCGTCGGCCACCGGGTTGTTCTGATCGAACACGAAGAGGCTCACCTCGTCGAAGGTGATGGGGTTCGCGCAGGGACCGTTGTTCACCGTCCAGCGGAACACGTTCTCGCCCACGGGCAGGCCGGTGATGGCGGTGGTGGGGCTGCCGGGCGTCACGATGGTGCCGCCGCCGCTCACCAGCGTCCAGGTGCCGGTGGCCGGGGTGATCAGCGCGCTGCCCGCCATCACGGTGCTCGTGTTCGGCGTGCACAGCTCCTGGTCGGGGCCCGCGTCGGCCGGCGGGTTGCTGGCATCGAAGACCAGGATGTTCATCTGGTCGTTCGTGTTGCCATTGATGCAGGGGCCGTTGTCCACCGACCAGCGGAAGGTGTTGATGCCGACCGTCAGACCATCGACGGTGGTGTTCGGGTCGGTGGGATCGGCCAGTGTGCCGCTGCCGGCGATCAGGGTCCACACACCGGTCGCGGGCGGCAGCAGTTCGCTGCCATCCAGCACCGCCGCATCGTCAGGGGTGCAGTACTGCTGGTCGGGGCCTGCGTTCGCGATGGGGTTGGTGTTGTCGTACACCACCACGCGCAGCGTGTCCACGGTGAGGCCGTTCGCACAGGGCCCGTTGCTCACCGTCCAGGTGTACACGTTGGTGCCGATGGAGAACCCGCTCAGGTTGGTGAAGGGCGCGTTCTGGTCATCGAAGGTGCCGCTGCCGCTCACCACCGCCCAGGTGCCGGTGGCCGGGAAGGTCAGCGGGCTGCCGCTCACCACGGTGAGGGTGGTGAGGATGCAGAGCTCCTGGTCGGGGCCGGCGTTCGCCACCGGGTTGTTCGCGTCGAACACGAAGAGGCTCACCTCGTCGAAGCTGGGCGTTCCGCACACCCCGTTGTCCACGGTCCACCGGAGCACCGTCTCACCCACCCCCAGGCCGGTCACCAGCGTATTGGGGTCGTTGGCCGACACGATGGTGGCCGAGCCGCTCACCACCGTCCAGGTGCCCACGGCCGGGAAGGTCACCGTGCTGCCGGCCAGGGTGGTGCTGCTGGTGGGCGTGCACAGCTCCTGGTCGGGGCCCGCGTCCGCGGCGGCGTTGCCACCGTCGAACACCGTGATGCTCACCTGGTCCGTGGTGCTGCCGTTCGCGCAGGGTCCGTTGTTGATGGTCCACTGGAACACGTTGACGCCCACGCCGAGGCCGGTGACCACGGTCAGCGGGTCGTTCGGGTCGAGGATGCTGCCGCTGCCGCTCACCAGGGTCCAGGTGCCCGCGGCCGGGAAGGTGATGGCGTTGCCCGCCAGGGTCACCTGGTTGGGGACATCGGGGATGCAGATGCTCTGGTCAGGTCCGGCATTGGCATTGGCCTGGTTGGCGTCGAAGACGGTCACCGTCATCACGTCCGAGCTCACCCCGCAGGCGCCGTTGTCGATGCTCCATTGGAGCACGTTGGTGCCCACGCTGAGGCCCGTGACCGAGGTGGTGGCGCTTCCGGCGTTGGCGAAGGTGGCCGTGCCCTGCAGCACGCTCCAGCTCCCGGTGGCCAGGCCCGTGGGCGTGTTGCCGGCCATGGTGATGCTCGTGGTCGTGCTGCAGATCGTCTGGTCAGGACCTGCTTCGGCCGGCTGCGCGTTGCCATTGAAGAGGTTGATCGTCACCTGATCGCTGGTGATCGGGTTGGCGCAGTTGCCGTTGCTCACGGTCCATTGGAACACGTTGGGACCGAGTCCCAGGCCGGTCACCTGGCTGTTCGGGTCGGTGGGATCGACGACGGTGCCGCTGCCGCTGATCAGGGTCCAGGTGCCCGTGGCCGGCACGATCAGCGAACTGCCGCTCAGCACGGTGCTCGTGATCGGGGTGCAGAGGTTCTGGTCCGGGCCCGCATTGGCCACCGGGTTGGCGGCATCGAACACGGACACGGTGATCTCATCGGTGGTGAGGCCGTTCGCGCACACCCCGTTGCTCACCGTCCAACGGAACACGTTGATGCCCACCGCCAGGCCGGTCACCAGCGTGTTGGGGTCGTTCGGGTCCACGATCGTGCCGGTGCCGCTCACCAGGGTCCACGTGCCCACCGCGGGCGGGATCACCGCACTGCCGGCGAGGTTCACCTGCGAGGGGAAGGTGGGGATGCAGATCTGCTGGTCCGGACCGGCGTTGGCCACCGGGTTGGCGCTGTTGAAGAGCGTGATGCTGACCTCATCGCTGCTGGTGCCCGCGCAGGGGCCGTTGCTCACCGTCCAGCGGAACACGTTCACACCCACACCGAGCCCGGTGATGCCGGTGCTGGCGCTGTTGGGCGAAGTGATCGTTCCCGAACCGCTCACCAGCGTCCAGGTGCCCGTGCCGGGGAAGATCACCGCGCTGCCGTTCACCGTCGTGCTCGTGGTGGGCGTGCACAGCTGCTGGTCCGGGCCCGCGTTCGCCGCCGGCATGGACGGGTCGAACACGGCCACCGTCACCTGGTCCGAGGTCGGCGCGCCGCACGCCCCGTTGTCCACCGTCCACTGGAACACGTTGTTGCCCACCGCAAGTCCGGTCACGGCGCTGGCGGGATCATTGGGCGTGCTGATGCTGCCACTGCCGCTCACCAGCGTCCAGGTGCCCGTGCCGGGCGCCGTCACCGCGTTGCCAGCCAGGGTGGTGCTCGTGGCCCCGCACAGCGCCTGATCGGCACCGGCGCTGGCGTTCGCCTGGTTGGCATCGAACACCGTGATCGTCACCTGGTCCGAGCTGATCGGGTTCTGGCAGGCGCCGTTGTCCACCGTCCACTGGAACACGTTCGCGCCCAGGCCGAGGCCGGTGACGATGCTCGCCGGATTGCCCGGTGACACGATGTTGCCACTGCCGCTCACCAGGGTCCACACGCCGGTGGCGGGGAAGGTGGGCGTGTTGCCGCCCAGGGTGATGGAGGTCGTCGTGGAGCAGATGGACTGGTCGGGGCCGGCGTTCGCAGCGGGCGCGTTGGCGTCGAACACCCGGATGGTGACCTGGTCGTTCGTCAGGCCGTTCGCACAAGGCCCGTTGTTCACCGTCCACCGGAACACGTTGTTGCCGATGCCGAGGTTGGTCACCTGCGTGGTGGGATCGTTGGGGCTCACGATGGTGCCGCTTCCGCTCACCAGCGTCCATGTGCCCACCGCGGGCGCGATCGGCGTGTTGCCCGCCAGTTGCGTGCTGTTGGTGCTGCTGCAGATCTCCTGGTCCGGGCCGGCGTTCGCCGAGGGCGAGGCGCTGCTGAAGACGGTCACGCTCACCTGGTCCTGGGTCACGCCGTTGGCGCAAGGGCCGTTGTTCAGGGTCCACTGGAAGATGTTGACGCCCAGTCCCAGGTTGGTCACCAGGGTGCTGGCGTTGTTCGGTGAGGCGATGGTGCCTTGTCCGCTCACCAGCGTCCACGTCCCCGTGGCCGGCGCGATCGGCGCGTTACCGGTGAGGGTGATGCTGTTGGGTGGCGAGCACAGCGTCAGATCGGCGCCGGCGTTGGCGTTCGGGCTGTTCTGGTCGAAGACCGTCACGGTCACTTCATCCTGCGTGCTCGGCGGCGCGCAGGGCCCGTTGCTGATGGTCCAGCGGAATCGGTTGACACCGATGCTGAGACCGCTCACACCGCTGGTGGGGCTGTTGGCGTTGGCGAACACACCACTGCCCTGCACCACCGTCCATGTGCCGGTGGCCGGGAATATCACCGCGTTGCCGGCCAGCGTGGTGCTGGTCGTGGGGGTGCACAGCTGCTGATCGGGGCCGGCGTTCGACGCGGGTTGCGCGTTGTTGTACACGAAGAGGGTGACCTCGTCGGTGGTCGGGGCACCGCAGGGCCCGTTGTTGATCGTCCAGCGGAAGGTGTTGGCGCCCACGCTCAGGCCGCTCACCGCGCTGGTGGGGCTGTTCGGGCTGGCCACCGTGCCGGTGCCGCTCACCAGCGTCCAGGTGCCCACCGCGGGGGCCGCGGCCGTGTTGGCGGCCAGGGTGGCGCTGGTCGCCGGCAGGCACAACGCCTGGTCGGGCCCCGCGTTCGCCGCGGCCTGCCCGGGGTTGAAGGAGGTGATCGTCACCTGGTCGGTCGCGATGCCGCAGGTACCGTAGTCCACGCTCCATTGGAACACGTTGGCGCCTTGGGACAGTCCGCTGACCCCGCTGGTGGCTGAGTTGGCGTTCGCGAACACGCCACTGCCGCTCACCACGGTCCACGTGCCCGTCAACTGATTGTAGGGAAGCACCCCGGCCAGCGTGGCCGAGCCTCCGCAGACCTGCTGGTCGGGCCCGGCGCTCGCCGGTGTGAACGGCGGCGTCACGATCACCGAGTACCCGAAATCGTTGGTGCCGACGAGGGGGCACGCATCATCGGTCACCGTCACCGTGAAGTTGTTGGTGCCGATGTCCGCCACCGTCGGTGTCCAGTTGAAGGTGCCCGTGGGGAACGGCAGGCCGGCCGTGGTGAACGTCGCGCCGGCGATGCCGCCGTTCCAGTTCATCTGCACCGTCTGCCCGGCGTTCGCATCGTTGGAGTTGACGGTGAACGTGATCGGCACGCCGGCACAGACCGAGGTGGTGTAGTTCGTCGAGCCGTTGATGCCGCTGGCGGTCGGTGCGGTGTTGCCGGCGCACGGTCGCACCACCACCTGCACGTCGCGCGTCACCGTACCGATCTGCACCCCGTTGCGGAACTCGCGCACGCGATAGGTCACCACGGCCACCTGCAGCTGGTTGGGGATCACCGTCATGGTGCCCGTGGTGGCGTTCAACTGCACGGCACCGGCACCGCCACCGTTGCGCACGGGTTGCAGGGCGCTGTACCCCGCGGCATAGGTGAGGTTGTTGCCGTTCGCGCCGCGGGCGGCGATCAGTTCGTAGGTCAGCTGATCACCATCGGGATCGACCGCGCCGGGGTTGTAGCTGACGTTCTGGCCCAGGCAGTAGAACGGTGTGGGGTTGGTGAGGAAGTCGGCCGAGCTGTTGCACGGGGTCACCGTGTTGTTCAGCGTGGCGTCCAGGTACAGGTTCTGGTTACCGGGGTTCTGCAGGGAGGTCACCGCGTTGTTGCGGCAGCAGAGCGACCAGCTGAACACCCAATCGGTGCCGCAACCCGCCCAGGCGCTAAGGTCCACCAACCGCGTGTAGGTGTACTTCTCCACGCCGTAAACGCCTCCGGGATTGAGGCAGCGGTCGGTCTCGCTGGCGCAGATCGGCGTGATCACCTGCACGCTTTGGAAGGTGAAGCACTGATTGAAGTTGGCGCCGCATTGCGTGCTGCGCACGTTGAAGCTGAGCCCGTTGTTGCAGTTGGTGGGAGCGGCCACCCCGTTGCAGTCGCGGTAGAAGTCGAGCGTCACCAGATACTGGTTCGGCGCCACGCAGGTGTAGCTGATCTCGCCGCCCATGGCGTGGGTGGCGCGGGCCTCTTGACCCCAGCCCAAAGCGGCCAGCACGGCCAGGGGGACCAGGGATCGACGGAGGAGGGAGGAGATGCGCGGGACGAAGCGGGAGCGGAGGGTTCGGGTCATGGACCAGCCTGTTGTGGCCCTTGCGGGAGCGTGATGAAAGGACCTCCCTTCCCGGGCGCAGCACGGCCTTCACTCCGTGCGATCCGGGTCCGCTTCGTTCAGCGGACCCGCGGCCTGCAATGCGCCCATGCTCCGTTAAGGTGCCGGGCAAACGTAGCCGCCGCCATGCCGCAGGGCTGAAGCGCCGCGGCCGCAGTTGTCAACACGGCGATGTGGGGTGCCCGCGCTGTTCTAGGCATGCACGCGAAGCCCCGCCGCGGGCCCGCTCCGGCTCAACGCTTCACGAAACGCTCCATCCTCCGTGATCCGTCGGTCAGGTCGAGCTCGAGCAGACCAGGACCGGATGGCAACCCGCGCACATCGATCGACGCACGATGCGGCGCGGCGAAGCGGCCCCGGGAAAGCTCGCGCCCCTGCGCATCCCGCAGGACCCATGCATCCAGGCCTGCGCCCACAGGCGCCTCCACGA
>JAEUSW010000067.1 GCA_016788285.1 Flavobacteriales bacterium | reverse complement strand
GCCACCACGGGCGCCATCGAGATGGCCGTCCTGATGAAGGGCTTCGAGTTCGAGAAGGCCCTGATGCAGGAGCACTTCAACGAGAACTATGTGGAGAGCGACAAGTTCCCCAAGGCGACCTTCAAGGGCAAGATCACCGGGATCACCGCGGAGGACCTCAAGAAGCCCGGCAGCCACGCGGTCACCGTGGAGGGTGACCTGACGATGCACGGGGTGACCAAACCCGTGAAGGCCACCGGCACCATGGGCATGGAGCCCACCGGGGCCGTCCGGGCGACCAGCACCTTCTCCATCAAGCCGGAGGACTACAACATCGCCATCCCGGGCATGGTGCGCGACAACATCGCCAAGGAGATCGTGATCAAGGTCCAGGTGGACCACACGAAGATGTGATCGCGGTCCCGCTCCCAGGACCTGAGAACGGCCCCGATGCCCTCGGGGCCGTTCCTTCGAAAGCCCCACCAAACACCACCCGCATGCGCCGCTCCCTCCTCGTTCCGTTGTTCATGGCCACGCTCGCCCCGCTCCACGCCCAGGACGACCTTCTGGGCCTCCTGGGCGAGGAAGAGCCGGAGAAGGAGTTCGCCTCGGCGAGCTTCAAGACCACCCGGGTGATCAATGCGCAGAGCCTGGAGAACACGGCGCATGGGGTGATGGACATCAAGATCAGCCATCGCTTCGGCTTCCTGAACCTGGGCATCAGTGAGCTCTTCGGCCTGGACCAGGCCACGGTGCGCATCGGCATGGAGTACGGGCTCACCGACCGGCTGATGATCGGCTTCGGGCGCAGCAGCTATCAGAAGACCCTGGACGGTTACGCCAAGTACAAGATCCTCCGGCAGTGCCAGAGCGGATGCGGCATGCCCATCACCCTGTCGGTGTTCGCCGGCATGAGCGCCAACATGCTGGAGAAGGAGAAGACGGATTGGTACGCCCCCGATCAGGAGGATTACTTCACCCACCGGCTCGGCTATGCCTTCCAGCTGATCGTGGGCCGCAAGTTCAGCGAGTCGTTGAGCCTGCAGCTGATGCCCGGTCTGGTGCACCGCAACCTGGTGACCACCGCCGACCAGGCGCACGACGTGTTGAACATGGGTGCGGCCGGTCGTGTGAAGCTCACCAAACGCCTGGCCCTGAACGCCGAGTATTTCTACGTGCTGCCCGGCCAGACCCGTGCGCCCGTGGTGGACGCCGACCGCTTGAACGACCCGAACCCGGGGTACAAGAACTCCCTGTCCATCGGCTTCGACATCGAGACCGGGGGCCACGTGTTCCAACTGCACTTCACCAACTCCACGGCCATGTTCGAACGCGGCGTGATCACGGAGACCACGGGCGACTGGTTGGACGGCGACATCCACTTCGGGTTCAACATCAGCCGGGTGTTCACGCTGCACCGCCCGAAGCCCAAGAAGGTGTAGGCTCAACGTCCCGTCGCGCCACCCCTGCGGGCTCCCTGCACCATGAGGAACTCCGAGAGGTTGTCGGGTTCCAGCACGCCCACCACGGATCCCTCGTCCACCACGGGCACCAGCGGCACACCTTGGGCCGCGAGCTGTTGCAGGGCCTCCTGGGCGGGTTGTTGAGGGGAAACCGGTCGCACCGCGGTCGGTGGGAGTTCCAAGAGCCGCACATCCTCACGCCGGGCACGGAGCGCCTCCATCAACTGGCGGCGGGTCACCAGACCGGAAAGCGCACCATCGAGGAGGACCACCAGGTCCTGATCGCCACCGGCGAGCAGCTCGTCCACGGCCCGGCCCACGGTGGCCTCAGCGGAGAGCGCCCAGAACCGGGTGCGCATCACCTGCGCCACAGTGATGCCGCGCAGGGCGGCCTGCTGCATCACCATGCGGGCCTCGGCTCCGGCGGCGAACCAGATGAAGAGGCCGATCAGGGCCAGCATGGGTTCGCCGAAGAACAGCCCACCGATGCCGAGCATCGCCGCCAGCGCGCGTCCGATCGCCGAGGCGATGCGGGTGGCCTGTACCCGTGAAAGACGCAAGCCGAGCAGGGCCCGCAGGATCCGCCCGCCGTCCATGGGGAACGCCGGGAGAAGGTTGAACAGGAAGAGCCCCAGGTTGGCGGTGAGCAGGAAGGACAGCAGGGCCGGGAGCAGCGGGCCTCCAGCGCGCGGGTCCGCCAGGTGCAGGCCACCGAAGAGCGCCCATTGCAGCACCCCGGCGAGCACCATGATCACCAGGTTCACCAGCGGCCCGGCGATCGTGATCCAGAACTCCTGCATGGGCTCTTCGGGCATCCGTTCCAGGCTGGCCACCCCGCCGATGGGCAGCAAGGTGATGTCGCGCGTGCGTACCCCGTAGTGCAGGGCCGTCAGGGCGTGACCGTATTCGTGCAGCACCACGCATACGAACACCAGCAGCACCTGTCCCAACTGCAGGATCACCTCCCCAAGGTCGCCTCCCGAGGATGCCGCGGAAACGGCCACATAGCCCACCAGCAGCAGGAAGGTCCAATGCACGTGCACGCCGATCCCCTTGAAGCGGAGGACGCGCAGGGAGCCGCCCAGGGATGGGCCGGCCATCAGGGCTTCAGGGCTTGCTCGAGCACCAGCATGGGCACCCGGGTGTGCATGGCCATGTGGGCGGTGGTGCTGCGGTGAAAGAGGTCGCTCCACAGCGTGCGGTGCCGGTGTGTCAGCACCAGCAGGTCGGCTTCCAGCTGGTCCACGAGGTCGTTCAGCGCCGTCACCAGGTTCTCCTCGGACAGGTAGTGCATCGACCGTGGCACCGCGCCCATCAGGTCGTCGAGCGGGGAGGGGGGCAGGGTGGCCGCGTCCACGCCCTCGGGAACCCCCCGCACGATGGTGAGCTCCGCCCGATGCCAGCGGGCGATGTTGAGCAGCGGTCCGACGGTGTCGGGTCCGAGGGGCCCGCCATCATCGGCCACCACGATCCGACGCGGATCACGATACCCGGCCTGTGCCGGCACGGCGAGCACGGGGGCTTGGGAACGCCGGATGACATCGGCGGCGTTGGTGCCCAGCAAGGCCTCTTCGAGACCGGAGGCACCCTGGGTGCCCATCACGACAAGGTCGATGCCGAGCTCGCCGACCAGGCGGTCGACCACGTTCGGCAGCTCGCCGTGCTCGACCCGGTGGTCCACGAGGGCTCCGCCCAGATGCACGGCATCACGCAGGCGTGCCGTGAAGCGCGTGAGGCCTTCTTGAGCGGCCTCCACGGTGGCGACGTCGAGGGAAAGATCGGCTGCGGGGGAGAAGGGGGGGACGAGAAAGGTGTGCAGCAGGGTGAAGTGCCCCTGCTCCGCACCCATCAGGCGGATGCCGTACACGGCCGCGTTCAGCGCGTTGTCGCTGAGGTCCGTGGGCAACAACAGCCTGGCCATGGACAGCTTAGTGACCGTGCCCTCCGGCGGCCTTGGATCCGGCGGAGTCCACCAGCCAGTACCCGATGAAGACCAGGGCGATCATGGCGACGAAGCTGACGAGGCCCAAGGTGTTGCCCACACCGTCGGTGTTGAGGATGGAGGGGCGGAACGGGATGGCGAAGGCCAGCAGCCAGCAGAGGAGACCGAGGAGTTTCTTGGTGTTCATGCGATCCGGTTGGTCAGGGGCAAAGTAACGGCTTCCGGTCGAGCGGCCTTCCTCAACCCCGGGCCAGGCGCTCCAGCCCCTTGATGTCGCGCAGGAGGATGTCACGCCCCGTGCTCTCGATCAGGCCATCGTGCTTGAGGTCGGTGAGGGTGCGGATCAATGACTCGGTGGCCGTGCCCACGATCGAGGCGAGGTCCTCCCGGCTGATCCGAACGCCCAGGCCGGCGTCCTTCTCCTGCCCGAACCGTTCATGCAGGCGCAGCAGGGCCTGCGCCACCCGCTGCCGCACGGAGGCATAGGCCATCTCGAGGAGGCGCGCCTCCTTGTCCTTCACGTCCCGGGTCAGCAGCCGGATGAACCGGATGCTCACATCGCGGTCGCGGTACAACAGGGCGAGCAGGTCCTCCCGGGGGATGACGGCGACCTCGGAGTCCTCCAGGGCCTCCGCGGTCTCGGCCGTGCGGCCACCTTCGAGCACGCCCATGTACCCGATGAAGTCGCCCGGCCCGTACAACCCGGTCACCAGTTCCTTGCCGTCCTTGTTCATGCGGTAGGTGCGCAGCTTGCCCTTGTGCACGAAGTGCACGGCCCGCAGCTCATCGCCCTCATAGAAAAGCACTTCCTTCCGCGGTACCGCACGCAGTTTGCGGTCGCGGCTGATGTCCTTCAGCGCGTCCACCCCGCGCGCCTGGTCCATGAAGCGGTCCAACCCCTCCAGGCTGTGGTCGAAGCCCTTGCGGAACAGGTCGCTGCGTTTCAGGCGGCCTTCGATCGCGTTGAGCAGCTCGCTCTCATCGAAGGGCTTGGTGAGGTAGTCATCCGCACCGAGCTCCATGCCTTTGCGGACCTCCGAGCGTTCGGCCTTGGCCGTCAGGAAGATGAACGGCACCTCGGCGGTGGC
>JAEUSW010000025.1 GCA_016788285.1 Flavobacteriales bacterium | reverse complement strand
GGCGGAGAGCAGCGCCTGCGCGATCACCACGCCCCACAGGCTGAGGCCGTCGCCACTGAAGAGGCGGCAGAAGAGCCCGTAGCCCAGCGGCCGGTCCGCCGGGATGCCCAGCTGGAAGCCGCTGGTGAGGTAGGTGCCCGTGTCGGCGTACACCAGCGGATAGCCGTTGATCAGCGCAGGACCCAGCAGCAGCAGGGCGGCCGCTGGCACCATGCGGACCGGATCCGTCCTCATGCCGGGGAAGTGGCGAGGTGGCCCGCACGCCAGGCCAGCAGTTCGGCGTTCGGCATCCGCCCGGCGACGTCGGCGCTCCAGGCGGCCTGCAGGCGGTCCGCGAAGAACATCTGCACTTCGCCCTTGCCTTTGACGGCCAGCGGACCGCGCGGGGTGACCTCCACGAAACGTTGCACGAGCGCGAAGGTGGCCGCGCTGATGTTGATGCGCCCGGCCTCGCTCAGGCCTTCGAGCCGGCTGGCGAGGTTCACCGTGTCGCCCCAGATGTCGTACGCGAACTTCTTCTCGCCCACCACGCCCGCGATCAGCGGTCCGCTGTGCAGGCCGATGCGGATGGCCCACGGTGCACGCCCTTCGCGGAGCCGCTCGGTGTTGATGCGGTCCACCGCGTCCAGCATCTCCAGCGCGGTGAGCACGGCGTCGAGCGCGTGCGTGGGGCTGGCCTCCGGCACGCCCGCCGCGCACATGTACGCGTCGCCGATGGTCTTGATCTTCTCCAGCCCGTGCGTGTCGGTGATGCGGTCGAAGGCGCGGAAGAACCGGTCGAGGTCGGCCACGATGCCCGTGGGCTCGCTCTCGCCGCTGATGGCGGTGAAGCCCTGGAAGTCGCTGAAGAGCACCGTGCAGGCGGCGTGCGAGCGGGCCTGGGCCTCGCCCTTCTCCTTCAGCTCGTTGGCGGTGGCCTCCGGCAGGATGTTGAGCAAGAGCTCCTCGCTGCGGTGCTTCTCGGCCGCGAGCTCGCGCGTGCGCTCCTCCACCATGCGCTCCAGGCGATGCTGTTCGCGCAGCAGCCTGCGTTCGCGCAGCTTCACCACCGCCCACAGCAGCAGCGCCAGCACCGCCGCGCATCCGGCCAGGAAGGGCCACGTGCGCCACAGCGGCGGACGGATGGTGAAGGCGAAGCGCACCGGCTCCGTGTTCCAGATGCCGCTCGCATTCCGCGCCAGCACCAGGAAGGCGTAGTCCCCGGGAGGCAGGTTGCTGTAGGTCACGCGGTCGGTGGCGGTGATGGGCGACCAGTCCGGGTCGTGGCCCTCCAGCAGGTACCGGTAGCGCACCTTCTCCGGATAGGCCAGGCTGATGCCGGTGAAGGCGAAGGTGAGGTGGTTGCGGTCCGGCGGCAGGTGCAGCCCCAGCGGCAGCCCGTCATCATCCAGGCTGTCGCACCAGGCCCGCCAGTCCACGTGCTCGAAGAAGAGGAGCAGGTCGGTGAGGTGGGTCCGCGGTTCGGCGGGGTCCTCGCGCACCCGTCGGGGATCGTAGCGCGTGGCGCCGCGCACCGTGCCGAACCACAGGGTGCTGTCGCGGTCCAGCAGGCACGCGTTGCGGAAGGTCTCCACGCCGATGAAGCCCTCCTCGGTGCCGTAGTGGTCCACCTCCAGCACCTGCTCCTGCAGCATGTCCAGCTGCAGCAGGTCGATGCCGCGGCGCGTGCCCACCCACACGTTCTCGTAGGCGTCCAGCAGCACCAGCTCCACCGTGGGCGAACGCAGGCCCGTGGCCGAGCCCATGCCGCCCGCGGTGCCCAGGCTGTCCCACCGCGTGCCGTGCAGGCGGTACAGGCCGTTCTCCTCGGTGCCGATCCACAGGTTGCCCTGGCTGTCGCGCACCACGTTGCTCATGGCCACGGGCGGACCGGGCACGGGCTCCAGGCGCCAGGGCACCCGGCGCGTGGGCAGCCGGAAGAGCCCTTCACCGGTGCTCACCCACACCGTGTCGCCGCCCGAGGCGATGCCCGTCACGGCCGGTCGCGGACCGTCCACGTGCATCAGGTGGCCGTCGCCGGGATCGCCCCAGAGGCCGCGATCGGTGCCGGCCCACAGCCGCCCCTCGTCGTCGTGCAGCAGGGCGTTCACCCGACCGGGCGGACCGGCGACCAGGCGGGTGAAACGCTCCCCGGTGCGTTGGAAGAGCCCCTGCGTCGCCGTGCCCACCACCAGCGCGTCGCCGGGTCCATCGGTCAGGCACAGCACGAAGGGGTCGGCCAGTCCCTCCGGTTCGGCGAAGAGCCGCAGGCCCTGCTCGTCCCAGCGCGCCAGCCCGCCCCCGACCGAGCCCAGCCACAATTCGTTCGTGCCGCTGCGGTGGATCGCGCTCACGATCTGCGAGCGAAGCCCGTCCTGTTCGGTGAAGTGCAGGAAGGCATCGCTGGTGAACTGCGACAGGCCACCGAAGGCCGTGCCCGCCCACACCGTGCCGCTGCGGTCCTCCAGCAGGCAGCGCACCAGGTCGTGCCCCAGGCCGTTGCGCTCGGTGATGGTGCGCAGGATGGGCACGCCGTTGCGGGTGCTCACGTGGGCGATGCCGGCCGGTGTGCCCAGCCACAGGTCGCCGTGGCGCGTGCGCAGCACGCACAGCACACGCGGGTCGTGCAGGGGGAGGGGTGCGCCGCGTGTGGGGCTGGCGGAGGGGTCGAGCCGCTGAAGGCGGGTGTCCAGCAGGTGGTAGCCCACGGGCGTGCCCACCACCAGTCCCAGGCTGTCGGCGAAGAGGGCCGTGATGCGGCGGTCGGGCAGCCCGGCCTCGGCGTCCGCGCTCACCCACCGGCCGTCGCGCCGCACCACCAGCCCACTGTCCGTGCCGGCCACCAGGGCGCCGTCCGGCATCCGCACCAGGGCGTTGATCCGCGCCGTGCCGGTGGGCAATGGCATGGCCTCGCCGCCGCCGCGGGCAAGGCGCACGAGCCCGCCGGCCAGGGCGGCCCAGGTCGTTCCGGTGGCGTCGGTGGCGAAGCCACGCACGGCCCCGGTGGCGGGCATCGGGCCCCAGGGCCGCACCGCACCGCGTTCCCAGACGGCCACGGCCCCGTTGCGCATGCCGATCCAGACCCGCCCGTCCGGCGCGCAGTGCAGCGCGGTGACGTGCTGGCTCGGCAACCCTTCGCTGCGGCCGATGGTGCGGAAATGAGTGCCGTCGCTGCGGGCCGCCCCTTCATCGGTGGCCACCCACAGGAAGCCGTCGGGGCCCTCGCACACGGCACTGATGCGGGCGCTCGGCAGGCCCTGTTCCAGCGAGAAGGTGCGGAGGTCGGTGCGCTGCGCAAGGGCCGCCCCGCAGGCGAGGAGCACGACGAGGGCGGCGGCGCGGGGCATGCGCTCGGAAAGGTAGCGCGCGCCCGCCAACACCGTGCCAACGGCCGTTTGGGATCCGGCGTTCTTGGGTTTACCTTTCAGCGTCCCCAACCAAAACCCGTCCTGACATGAACATCACCTTCAATGAACTGCGCAGGATCAAGGACAAGTTGCCCGACGGCAGCATCCACCGCATCGCCCGCGAGCTGGACCTGAACGTGGAGACGGTGTGGAACTATTTCGGGGGCTACAGCCAACCGCAGGGGCGTCCCATGGGCGTGCACCTGGAGCCGGGCGCCGACGGGGGCGTGGTGTCGCTCGACGACACGCGCATCCTGGACATCGCGCAGCGGATCCTGAAGGAGGAGCCCGCGTAAGGCCGGCGCCATCACCGCTGCGAGGCGGGAAGGGAGAGGGACCAGGCGGTCCCTTTCTCTTTCACGGATGAAGGTGCATGATCCGCGTCCTGTGGACGCCGCCAGCCGGATCCACGGTGCGCAGCTCGATGACATGAAGGCCCGATGATCGAGCGCCCAGGTGGACGGCCCCGCCACCGGAAGGCAGGTTCTGCTCGAGCACGCAGGCGCCGCGCGCGTCGAACATCCGCAGCAGGGTGGGCCGGTCGTGCACCACATGCACGCGGGCGCCGTCCGCACCGTTCAGCAGGCGAACGGCATCGGCCATGGACGGTCCATCGACAAGGGTCTCGAGATCGAGCTGGAACACACGCACGTGACCGGAGTTGCTCCCGCCGTCATCGTTCCAGTGTGCCCCCACCGCGATTCGATGGCCGCTGGTGGAGCACGCCAGCCCCGACCCCGCATAGTCCGCCGGGGCTTCGCCCACGATGGCCTGGCCGAGCTGCACCCAGCTTCCGGCGACCTCCTCGAACACGCGCACCTGTCCGGGTTGATTCGTGTTTCCTGGCTGATACGGCTCGCTGACCATCACGCGGGCTCCATCGGCGGTGAGCGCCACCTTGAACCCCGCCCAGTGATCGAACGCGGGACCGTCAAGATCCGCGCCCACCTGGGTCCATTGCCCGCCGCTCTCGTGATACACGCGCGCATGCCCCGCATCGGCGCCGTTGCCATCGTTGAACGGTGCGCCCACGGCCAGCCGGGTGCCATCGGCCGAGAAGGCGATCGACCAGCCGAACCCGTCGCCCGGTGCTTCCCCGATCAGGTCTGCACCCAGCTGTGTCCACGCCAGACCATTGAAGGTGAACACGCGCACATGCCCTTCCGCGAACGTTGCCAACCGCTGCCCATCGGCCGACAGCGCGAGGGCCTTCCCCAGTTCACCGTTCGGTGCCGTTCCCAGTATGTCGGGCCCCACCTGCGTCCAGGTTCCTCCCACCTCGTCGAAGACCCGGATGTGCCCGCCCTGGTACGCGCCATCGTCGTTCAGCTGCGCGCCCACGGCGAGGCGGGTGCCGTCCTCGCTCAAGGCGATGGCCTGTCCACACCACTCCGTGGCGCCTTCACCCACGATCGTTGCTCCCACCTGTGTCCAGCTCCCGCCGTTCTCATCGAACGCGCGCACATGGCCGGCATCACTGCCATTGTCATTGTTCCGCGGTGCGCCCACGGCCAGGCGGGTGCCATCCCCGGAGAGGACCACGTACCCGAACGCGTCGCCCGCGGCGACGCCATCCAGGTCGGATCCCACCTGGACCCAGGTGCCGCCCAGGTCGTCGAACACACGCACATGCCCCGCCGCCATGCCGTTGCCGCTGTTGCTCGGCGCGCCCACGGCCACCCGCAGGCCGTCCGCGGAGAGGGACACGCTCACGCCCGAGCCATCGAACGGGGCCTCGCCGTCCAGGTCCTGTCCGATCTGGACGTAGCTCTGGCCGGCGAGGGGGGCGATGGAGCACCACACGACGAGGATGAACAGGGGGCTGCGCATGCGGTGCGGCGAGATCGCCGAAGGAACGTGAAGGTAGTGGGGGCGGGCCTTCACCGCTCCAGCACGGTGAACTCCACGCGCCGGTTCTTCGCCCGGCCCTCCTCGCTGCTGTTGTCCGCCACGGGGCGGCTCTTGCCGTAGCCCTTCCAGCTCAGCCGGTCGGCATCCACCTTCTCCTTCACCAGGTGGTCCACCACGGCTTTCGCGCGGTCGTTGCTCAGGCGGATGTTGTAGGCCTCGCTGCCCTGGTCGTCGGTGTGCGCGCCGATCTCGATGCGCATGTGCGGGTAGTCGGTCAGCAGGTGCACCACCTTCTCCAGCTCGGCGTGGCTCTCGGGCTTCAGCTCGGCCTTGTCGAAGTCGAAGAAGATGTGGTCCAGCACGATGCTCTTGCCCACCTCGGGCTCCACCCGCGGCAGCTCCACCTGGGCCGTTCCGGCGTGGTCGGCCACGCGCATCTTCGGCGGCGGCGGCACGCTCTCGCGGGGCTTGGGGCTCAGCGCGCTGCCCGGTGGCGCCACCCGCACGTTCACATCGTCCACGAAGTAGTAGGCGCCGCGTTCGCCCTCGGGGAACCGCTCATGCTGCGTGGCCTCGTCGCTGTAGAAGTTGCCGACCAGCACGAAGCGTTCGCCGCCCGCGGCCTCGAACACACCGCTCACCTTGTGCCAGCCGCTCTTCCTCACCAGCTTGTCCTCGTTCACCGTGGGGGTGATGTGCAGCGGCAGGCAGTCGCGCGAGCGGATCGGCTCCGCGGCCAGCAGCAGGCCGATGTTGTTGCTCGCCTCGTTGCTGAAGCTGGCGCGCATCACCCAGCATTCGGCCACGTAGCGCACCCCGGCCTCCAGCGGCGCGGTCAGCTCGATCTGCAGGTACTCGTGCCAGTGCGTGGGCGTGTTGCCCCGGCCCCAGGTCTTGATGCCCGCCATCGCCTCGCCGCCGTGGGGACGCGCGCGCCCGTCGGTGCGCTTGCCGGGGTGGCTCCAGCAGCCCGGGTCGTTGCGCAGGCTGAAGTGGTCCGGCGTGGTCTCCGTGGGGCTCGTCCAGCCCACCATCAGCTCCTCGTTGAACTTGGTGGCGTCCTGCGTCCACGCGCATTGCAGCCGTCGCGTCTCCTCGAAGCCGGGGTTGGGCACCAGGTTCGGCATCGTGTCGGCGTTCAGCGTGCGTTGCAGACCGGTCTGTGCGAACAGCGGCGCGGCGGCCAGCAGTGCGGGAAGGAGGACGGTACGGACCATGCGGCGAAACTACCCGGGCCCCGGGGCCGCTGCCCGGCGTCCGCGGCGGCGATCATGAACAA
>JAEUSW010000021.1 GCA_016788285.1 Flavobacteriales bacterium | reverse complement strand
CCCTGCGCGTGGCGCCGAACCCGATGGGCGATCTGGCGGTCCTGCACGTGAGCGGGCCGCTCACCGGGCAACACCACATCGAACTGGTGGATGTGAGCGGACGGGTGCTGCGCGTGCTGCGACCGACGGGGCGCACTATCAACCTGTTGCGTGAAGGGCTCGGCGCGGGGGCCTACATCGTGCGGCTCATGCGCGATGACGAAGTGATCGGGGCGGTGCGGGTGGTCGTGCAGTGAGGGCGGCCGGGGCCCTCATCGTCCATGGAATGCCGCTCGTGCGGCCAATGGCGCGATCTCCGATCTTGTGCGTCCCGTGCCCTGCTTGCTGTTCATCATGCGTTGTTCGCTCTCCGTCCTGCTGCTCCTGCTCCTGAGCGTGCGGCCCGACCTCTGCCGGGCGCAAGGCGCACCGATCCTCCTGGATGGCCTGACCGACGACTGGTCGGCCGGGTTGGCCTCCTACACCGACAGCAACACGCCCTCGTCCGGCGTCGATCTGCTCTCCATGCAGGTGACCAATGACGATCACTACCTGTTCGTCCGGCTCACGGTCGGTATGGAGATCGACCTGCTCGATGACCTGGTGCCACACTCCATCCGGCTCTACATCGACGGGGACGACAATGCCTCCACCGGCCTGGCCGTCCAGAGCGGCTACGGGGCCGAGGTGCAGGTCCGCTTCGATACCCGCACGGTGACCGAGTATTTCGGCACCAGCGCGAACGCGTCCTGGAGCACGCTCGACCTGGTGACCCTGCCCACGGTGACCGCCACCACCTTCGAGCTCGCCATCGCCCGCACCGCCAGGCCCGACGGCGTGAACGACCTGTTCGCCGCACCCACCTGCCGGATCCTCTTCCGCGAGACCGACGGAGGGGATGCGATGCCGAACACAGGTACGGTGTTCTCTTACACGTTCGACACCGGCCTCATCCCAGCCCCACAACCCATCAGTGTGCCGAAGGGTCAGCCGTCGCAGGTGCGCATCACCGCATGGAACGTGCTCGGCGACGGCATCACGACCGCAGCGCTGCAGGACGAGTTCCAACGCATCCTCACCGCGCTCGCACCGGACGTGATCGGATTCAGCGAATGCGTGAACAGCACGGCGGCCCAGGTGAAGGCCCGGCTGGACGCCTGGCTCCCGATCGGGGGCACCGGATGGCATGTGGTGAAGGACGACTTCGACCTCGTGATCGCCGCGCGCTGGCCGATCGCCCAATCGTGGACCGCGCTCTCCCGCCAGTTCCCCGCGCTCATCGACCTGCCGCCCCCATACGCCACCGACCTGCTCTTCACGGCGGCCCACCTCAACTGTTGCACCGCGGATGCCACCCGCCAGGCCCAGTGCGATGCCTTCGTGCAGTTCGTTCAGGACGCCCGCGCGCCCGGCGGCATCGTCACCGTTCCGACCGGCACCCCGATCGTCTACGCCGGCGACCTGAACACGGTGGGCTGGGCGCAACAGCTCAACACCCTGCTCACCGGCGACATCCAGGACAACGCCACTTATGGGCCCGACGGGGCGATGGACTGGGACGGGAGCCCGCTCACCCGGGCACCGGGCGTCCAGACCGATGCGCGGATGGCCTACACCTGGCGGAACAACAACAGTGCCTACCCCAGTGGGCAGCTCGACCATCTGCTGTACTCCGACGCGGTGGCCGACCTGGTGACGTCGTTCACCCTTCGCACCGCCGTGATGCCGGCGGCCACCCTGAGCGCCCTGGGCCTGCTGGCCGGCGATGCGGCGGCGGCAAGCGACCACTTCCCGCTCACGGCCGATCTGGCCATTCCCCTCGCCGGGGTGGATGTGCGGCTCCGGGCCCTGCTCGAAGGGCCCTACGAGAACGGATCGGCCCTCATGCACGACAGCCTCCGCGCCCAAGGACTGATCCCGGCCACCGAACCGTACGGCGCACTGGGCTTCCCCGTCGCCAACGATGGCGGAGGCGAGCACGTGGGCGCCGGGGTGCTCTCCATCACCGGGGCCGATGCGATCGTGGACTGGGTGCAGGTCGAACTGCGCACGCCGCTCACCCCGGCCGCACCCTTCGCCACCCGCTGCGCGCTGCTGCAGCGCGATGGCGACGTGGTGGAGGTGGACGGGACCTCACCCGTGCACTTCGAGGTGCCGCCCGGCGACTACCACGTGGCCCTGCGCCACCGCAACCACCTGGGCGTGATGACCGCGGGACCCGTCGCCCTGGGCCCCGTCGCCGTCACCATCGACCTGACCAGCGCGACCACAGCGACCCAAGGCAACGAGGCCCGCAAGCCGGGGCCCGACGGACCGCTGCTCTGGGCCGGCAACGTCGTTCGGGACGGCGCCTTGCGCTACACCGGTGCGACCAACGATCGGGACCCCGTGCTGGTGGCCATCGGCGGTGCGCTGCCCACGGCCATCACGACCGGTTACCGGCAGGAGGATGTGACCATGGACGGACGGGTGAAGTACACGGGTCCACGGAACGACCGGGACCCGATCCTCGTGAACATCGGTGGGGCCGTACCCACCGCCACCCGCACGGAACAGCTGCCCTGACCGGGCTCCCGCTCCAGTGGACCGGCCTGCGGCGATCCGCACCCCGGGCGTCCAGTCCGCTGAACGGCGGATGTCCCCTCAGTCGAGCTTCAGCACCGCCAGGAAAGCCTCCTGCGGCACTTCGACCGTCCCCACCTGGCGCATGCGCTTTTTGCCCTCCTTCTGCTTCTCCAGCAGCTTGCGCTTGCGGCTGATGTCACCCCCATAGCACTTGGCGGTCACGTCCTTGCGCAGGGCGCGCACCGTTTCGCGGGCGATGATCTTCGCGCCGATGGCGGCCTGGATGGGGATCTCGAACTGCTGGCGCGGCAGCAGCTCCTTGAGCTTCGCGCACATCTTGCGGCCCAGCTCCTGCGCGTGGTCGCGGTGGATCAGCGCGCTCAGCGCGTCCACCCGCTCCCCGTTCAGCAGGATGTCGAGCTTGATCAGGTCGCTCTCCTTCATGCCGATGGGGTGGTAATCGAAGCTGGCGTAGCCTCGGCTGATGGTCTTCAGCTTGTCGTAGAAGTCGAACACCACCTCGCCCAGCGGCATCTCGAAGGTGAGCTCCACGCGGTCCGTGGTGAGGTAGTTCTGCCCGGTGAGCATGCCGCGCTTCTCGATGCACAGCGTCATGATGGCCCCGGTGTACTCGGCCTTGGTGATCACCTGCGCCTTGATGTAGGGCTCCTCGATGGTCTCGATGTGCATCACCTCGGGCAGCTCGCTGGGGTTGTGCACCTCCAGCACCTCGCCGTTGGTCCTCGTCACCACGTAGCTCACGTTGGGCACGGTGGTGATCACCGTCATGCCGAACTCGCGCTCCAGCCGCTCCTGGATGATCTCCATGTGCAGCAGGCCCAGGAAGCCGCAGCGGAAGCCGAAGCCGAGCGCCGCGCTGGTCTCGGGCGCCCAGGTGAGGCTGGCGTCGTTGAGCTTGAGCTTCTCCATGGCATCGCGCAGCTCCTCGTAGTCGTCGGTGTCCACCGGGAAGATGCCTGCCCACACCATGGGCTTCACGTCCTCGAAGCCGTGGATGGCCTCGGCGCACGGCCGGTCCACATGGGTGATGGTGTCGCCCACCTTCACCTCGCTGGCCGTCTTGATGCCGCTGATGATGTAGCCCACGTCGCCGGCCTTCACCTCGGGGCGCGGGCTGATGTCCATCCGCAGGATGCCCACCTCGTCGGCGCCGTACTCCACGCCGGTGTTGAAGAACTTCACCTTGTCGCCCTTGCGGATGGTGCCGTTCATCACCCGGTAGTAGGCGATGATGCCGCGGAAGCTGTTGAACACGCTGTCAAAGATGAGCGCCTGCAAGGGGGCGTTGGGGTCGCCCTTCGGGGGGGGGATGCGCTCCACCACGGCCTCCAGCACCTTGTCCACCCCCTGCCCGGTCTTGCCGCTGGCGGGCAGGATCTCCTCGCGCTTGCAGCCCAGCAGGTCCACGATCTGGTCCTTCACCTCCTCGGGGTTCGCCGAGGGCAGGTCCATCTTGTTCAGGATGGGGATGATCTCCAGGTCGTGCTCCAGGGCCAGGTACAGGTTGCTGATGGTCTGCGCCTGGATGCCCTGGGTGGCGTCCACGATCAGCAGGGCGCCCTCACAGGCGGCGATGCTGCGGCTCACCTCGTAGCTGAAGTCCACGTGGCCGGGCGTGTCGATCAGGTTCAGGACGTACTTCTTCCCGTTCAGGGCGTAGTCCATCTGGATCGCCTTGCTCTTGATGGTGATGCCCCGCTCGCGCTCCAGGTCCATGTCGTCCAGCGCCTGGGCCTGCATGTCGCGGTCGGCGATGGTGCCGGTCATCTGCAGCAGCCGGTCGGCCAGGGTGCTCTTGCCGTGGTCGATGTGGGCGATGATGCAGAAGTTGCGGATGTGTTCCATGGCCGGGTCCGGAAAAGGCGTGCAAAGGTAGCCCTTGCCGAAGTGGGGCGGGCAGCGGGTGCTTACCGTCACCGGAGACCCGCACCCGCGCCGTATCTTGCAGGGGCCCGGGCAACCTTTCGCCCGCCGATCGCATCATTCCACCGGACGCCATGACGGACGAACAGCTCGTGACCGGATGCCTGAAGGGTGAGCCCCTGGCCCAGAAGGAGTTGTACCGCACCTACGCCCGCAAGATGATGAGCATCTGCATGCGCTACGCCCCGGGACGGGAACAGGCCCAGGACATCCTGCAGGACGGCTTCGTGAAGGTGTTCCAGAAGATGGACCACTACCGCGGCGACGGCCCCTTGGGCGGCTGGATCGCCCGCACCATGGTGAACACCGCCCTGGACCACATCCGGCGCAACAAGCCCTACGACCACAGCCTGGACCTCACCGAGGCCGAGCACCTGCACAGCGAGGACGCCCAGGTGCTGGGGCAGATGAGCACCGAAGAGCTCATGGAGCTCATCCAGGCCCTGCCCCCCGGCTACCGCGCCGTCTTCAACCTGTTCGCCATCGAGGGCTACGCCCACAAGGAGATCAGCGAGATGATGGGCATCAGCGAGAACACCTCGAAGAGCCAATTCATGAAAGCGCGGGCCTACCTGCGCAAACTGCTGCCCAAGGAGGCGGCCGACATCTATGGCGATGGAGCGGAAGGATGAACTGATCGAGGTCCTGCGCGACCGTTTCGCCGGCCATGAAGTGGCCGTGCCGCCGGCCGCGTGGGACGCCATCACCAGCCAGCTGGCCCTGGGCGCCGCCACCAGCACCGACCTGGTGAGCGACCTGCTGCGCGAGCGGTTCAGCGGCCACGAGGCCGACGTGGACCCCGGTGTGTGGGAGGCCATCGAACAGCAGGTGGCCCAACCCGACCCCGTGAACAGCCTGCTCCGCGAGCGGTTCAACGGCCACGAGATGCCCGTGCCCTCCGCCGCCTGGACCGCCATCGAAGGCCAGCTGGGCCACGGCGCGGCCGCTGCCGGCGGAAGCTCCCTGCTCGGCTGGGTGGCCGGGGGCGCCGCCGCCCTGCTGGTGGCCGGGGGATTGTACCTGGCCGCCGAAAACCCCTCCACCACCGAGGCGGGGCGCGCCCTGGTGGCCCAGCAGGCGCCGGTGACCCCGACCGAAGCACCGGCAACGACGACCCAGGACGCACCGGCGGGAACCCCGACGGGCTCCACCAGCCCTGTGGAGGCCGTGGCGCATCGCGCCAGCACCAGCACGCCGGAGGCCGGCCACACCCGACCAGAGGTCAGCACCCGGCCGGACGACACCCGAACGCCCGACCCGCACACCGCCGGTGAAGCGGAACGGTCGCTCCTGGCGACCGGGACCGAGACGGCCCGGACGGAAGACCCTGTGGACGACCCTTCCACGAGCGTGGAGGAGCCGGTGCCGACGCATGCTCCCGAGCCCGCCGGGCAGCAGGTGGTGCAGGAGGTGCTGCGCGAACTGACCCGCGGCGAGGACCGTCCGGCTCGGCCGGAGTCCCCGGCGCAGGAAGAGCCTGCGGCCGAACCGGAGCCCTCGGCCCCGGACGAGGCCGTGGCCGAACCGATGCTCTTCATCCCCAACGTGTTCACCCCCAACGGCGACGGGGAGAACGAGCAGTGGGTGCCGCAGGGCAGCCACTATCAACGCGTGGCCGTGCGGATCTTCAGCGGGGCCACGGGCGCCCTGGTGTTCACGTCCAACGACCTTCGCGCTTGGGACGGCAACGACCTGCAGGGCCACCCCTGCCCCAGCGGCACCTACCTCTACGCCATCGAGGTGGAGGACCTGGCGGGCAAGGCCCGGGCCTACAGCAACACCGTGAACATCATTCGCTGAACCGGACATGCGGCACCTCGCGACCCTTCTTCTTGTGCTGACCGCCCTGAGCGGCGCGGCCCAGGCCCCGCACGACCAGGCCAGCTACGACGCGTGGAAGCTGGCCACCTTCCCCCCCGCGCCGAACACCGGCATCACCCCCGCCCCGGACCCGTACGTGCAGCGCGGAGGCAGCAGCACCTGCGACTGCTGGGTGATGCCGGACGCGAGCTACACCACGATCAACAACAACACCCAGTGGGACGCCAGCGGCTTCCACAACGCCGACGACGGCAGCTACGGGCCCATCGTCCTGCCCTTCCAGTTCTTCCTGTATGGCACCCTGTACAACACGGTGTACATCAACATCAACGGCAACGTCAGCTTCGGCCAGTTCTACGGCACCTTCAGCTCCACCGGCTTCCCCTTCAACGGATACACCATGGTGGCGCCCTTCTGGGCGGATGTGGACCTGCGTGGCCCGGGGGTGGGCAACAACATCGTGCAGTTCAAGGTGACCCCCACGGCCATGTACGTCAACTGGACGAACGTGGGCTACTTCAGCCAGATGACGGACAAGGTGAACACCTTCCAGCTGATCATCACCGACGGCACGGACCCCGTGGTGCCCAACGGCGCCAACGTGAGCTTCTGCTACAAGGACATGCAGTGGACCACCGGCTCGGCCAGCGGTGGGGTGGGTGGCTTCGGAGGCACCCCGGCCAGCGTGGGGGCCAACGAGGGCAACGGCGTGGACTACATCCAGTTCGGCCGCTTCGATCAGCCCGGCACGGCCTACGACGGGCCATACGGCCTCAACGATGGCGTGAGCTTCCTGGACGACCAGTATTTCAGCTTCAGCACGGACATCGCCACGGCCAACGTGCCCCCGGTGATCAGCGGGCAGAGCGTGTGCGACTCCATCATCCTGTGCGTGGGCGACCTGGCCACCCTGGACGTCACCTTCCTGTCGCCCGAGCCCAACCAGATCACCACGCCCTCGGCCAGCTCCACCACCCTCACCAACTTCACCATCACCAGCCTGGTGCCCGGACTGGCGGCCAACATCACCATCGACATCCTGCCCACCCCGGCCGACGTGGGCTACCACATCATCACCGTGCAGGGCACCGATGACGGCCAGCCGGCCATGACCTCCACGCTCAACATCGTGGTGGAGGTGCAGCAGGGCGCGGTGATCACCCCGGGATCGCTCACCGTTTGCGACCTGGACGCTCCGGTGGACATGCTGACCCTGCTGGGCGGCAACCCGCCCAACACCGGCGATTGGACCGACCCCAACGGCAACGTGCACAGCGGCACCTTCGACCCGGGAGTGGACATCGATGGGGCCTACCTCTACGCCGTGGGGCAGGGGAGCAGTTGCGCGTCCAGCGGAACGGTGACCATGACCACCCAGGCCAGCGTGAACGCCGGGCAGGACGTGGCCCTGGCCTATTGCACCAGCGATGGACAGGACGACCTCTTCCTGAACATCCCTGGCGGTCCCATGGCCTCCGGTGGCTGGCAATACCCCAATGGCAGCGTGTTCTCCGGCACCCTGGACCCCGGGGTCGACCCGGCCGGCGTGTACCACTATATCGTGCCCGGCACCAGCCCTTGTCCCACGGACACGGCCTTCGTGACGGTGGACATCCCGCAAGCGGTGGATCCCGGCACGGACGCTTCGCTGACCCTGTGCAGCGATGCCACGCCGCTGGACATGCTCGCCACCCTGGGCGGCACGCCGGACGCGACCGGACAGTGGACCGACCCCAACCAGCAGCCCTTCCCGGGCACCTTCCTCGCCGCCACCGATGCCCCGGGGGTCTATACCTACACGGTGACCGGCACGGCGCCCTGCCCCACGCTGACCTCCACGCTGACCCTGGCGGTGGACCCCTTGCCCGACGCCGGGCAGGACGCCTCCCTGGCCATCTGCTTCGATGGTCCCGTGACGCAGCTGTTCCCCCTGTTGGGCGGTTCCCCGGACGCAGGGGGCAACTGGCTCGACCCCGGGATGCAGGCCCACGCTCCGGTGCTCGACCCCGCGGCCGACACCAGCGGCGCCTACGCCTATGTGGCCTATGGCATCGGCACCTGCTCGCTGCTCACCGACACCGCGCTGGTGCAGGTGACCGTGAACCCCCTGCCGGTGATCTCCTTCACGGTGGAGCCCGACAGCGGTTGTCACCCGCTCCAGACCACCCTGTACAACACCACGGACCCGCAGTACCTGGGCGGAAGCTGCGTGTGGGACCTGGGGGATGGAGCGAACACCCTGAGCTGCGACAGCGTGGCGCACCTCTATGAACTGCCTGGTTGGTACACCGTGGGCCTCACCATCACCACCCCGCAGGGCTGCACCGACCAGCTGCTGGTGCCCGGGGCCGTCACCGTGGACCCTGCGCCCGTGGCCACCTTCATCTTCAGCCCCAACCCCGGGACCGAGCAGAACGCCAGCATCTACTTCGCGAGCGACGACCCGGAGGCCGTGGCCTGGTCCTGGACCTTCAACGGCACCGACACCGCCACCGACCGCACGCTGTACTACGAGTTCAGCGATGTCATCGGCGACGACCACGAGGTATGCCTGCGCGTCACCGACCAGTACGGCTGCACCGACTCGCTCTGCAAGGTGGTGCCCGTTTACGTGCCCGCCATCTACATCCCCAACGCCTTCACACCGGACGGCAACGACCTCAATGAGCTCTTCCAGCCCGTGCTGGCGGACATGGTGCCCGAGGAGCACACCTTCGAGGTCTACGACCGCTGGGGCCAGCTCATCTTCGCGACCAACGACATCCTGCAGGGGTGGGATGGCCGCGCACAGGGTGGCGGGGAGATCCTGCCGTCCGGCGTGTACACCTGGCGCCTGATCGGCCGGCCCGTTTTCGCCGCCGAGAAGCAGGAGTGGGTGGGCCACGTGAACCTGGTGAAATAACGCGCGAACGACTCCCATGCGACACTCGATCCTCCTGCTGACCGCTCTTGCCTTGCACACCGCCGGCAGCGCCCAGGTGCGGCTCACCATGGCCGAGTACGATGTGTTGAAGGCCGAAGGCCGCCTTCCCGCGGCCTTCGAACTGGTGCGGACCACGCAGGATCCCATCACGCCCCGCGTACACGCCTCGAAGGCCCCGCCCGCCCGGCCCAAGGGCGGTGGCGGCGGCGTCAACGGCGACTGCAACTGCTGGATCGCGCCCGACAGCAGCTACCAGCTGGCGATGACCCCGAACGACGACGGATCCTCCGCGGCCATCACCATCCCCTTTCAGTTCAACCTCTACGGCGACCTGTACAACACCCTGTACATCAACAACAACGGGAACATCTCCTTCCAGAACCCGTACTTCACCTTCAGCGCCTCGCCCTTCCCGAACAACGAGTTCATCATGGTGGCCCCCTTCTGGGCCGATGTGGACACCCGGGGCGATGACGGCCTGGGCCTCAACGGGGGGCAGGTCCTGTACAAAGTGACCCCCACCGCCCTGTACGTGAACTGGGTGGCCGTGGGCTATTTCGCCTCGCAGACCGACAAGCAGAACACCTTCCAGCTCATCATCACCGACGGCACCGATCCGGTGATCGGCGTGGGCAAGAACGTGAGCTTCTGCTACAAGGACATGCAGTGGACCACCGGGGCCGCCTCCCAGGGGGTGAACGGCTTCGGCGGCATCCCCGCCGTGGTGGGCGCCAACCGCGGCAACGCCATCGACTACATCCAGTTCGGCACTTTCGACCAGCCCGGCATCACCTATGACGGGCCCTTCGGCAGCCCCGATGGCGTGGACTGGCTGGATGACCAGAACTTCGTGTTCACCACGGCGGTGAGCACCCAGAACATCCCGCCCATCGCCAGCAGCACCTTCCTGTGCGACACCGTGCGGGTGTGCACCGGCGAACTGGTGGACATCGAGATGAACTTCATCGCTCCGGAACAAGGGCAGGTCACCGTGGCCAGCTCAACGGCACCCACGCTCTCGGGCTACACCGAAGTGCTCAACACCAGCGGCAACAACTCGGTGATCGTGCAAGGGCAGTTCACCCCCACGCCCTTGGAGGCCGGCTTCCACACCATCACCTTCACCGCTACGGACAACGGCACCCCGCCGCTCACCACCACCATCGACATCGTGGTGGACGTGTACTACACCACCCTGCCCGCACCGGTGATCGGCGGTGACACCATCTCCTGCAACGGCCAGGGCGCCGTCCTCACGGTACCGCCCCTCTACGACACGTACGTGTGGAGCAACGGTTACGACGGCAACAGCGTGCTGGTGGGGCCGGGCACGTACAGCGTGGAGGTCACCGCCGGCTACTGCACCTTCGGCAGCAACACCGTCACCGTGGTGGAAGGCCAGAGCCCGCAGCCGGTGATCGCCGGCAACCTCTTCTCCTGCGGCGATGACCCCACCGTGCTGAGCACCACCCAGCCCTTCCCCACCTACCAGTGGAACACCGGTTCGCAGGACCCCACCATCACGGTGAACACCGGCACCTACACCGTGACGGTGACCAGCGCCGACGGTTGCGAGGGCACCTCGGCCCCGGTGAACGTGCTGACGGCCCCGGTGCCTGACGCCGGCATCGTGGCCACGCCTCCGGGCCCGGTGTTCCCGGGCACACCAGCGATCTTCAGCGACGGCAGCACCAGCCAGGACCCCATCACGCAATGGTTGTGGGACCTGGGCGGCCTGGGCTCCGGGACCACCAACACCGCAGGCATCACCTTCGAAGAGCCCGGCACCTACCCCATCACCCTGCTGGTGACCACGGCCAATGGATGCACGGACACGGTGACCTACCTGTTCACCGTGATCCCCACGGAGATCTTCGTGCCCAACGTCTTCAGCCCGAACGGCGATGGTGACAATGACAACCTGGAGTTCACCGGCGTGGAGTACTACCCCAACTCGGACCTGAAGGTGTTCAACCGCTGGGGCCAGAAGGTGTACGAGAGCACCAGCTACCGCAACCAGTGGTCGCCCAAGGATGTCACCGAGGGCACCTACTACTACGTGCTCACCCGCAGCGACGGCAAGGAGTACGCCGGGCATGTGACCCTGTTGCGCTGAAGGCCCAACCCCTTCGGCCGAACGCCCCGCCCCGCGGGGCGTTCCCCTATCTTCGCCGCCCTCCATGAAGGTCACCGACCACCTGCGCAAGGCCAACGGCACGCTCTTCAGCTTCGAGATCCTGCCGCCGCTCAAGGGCCGCGACATCCGTTCCATCTACGAGGGCATCGACCCCCTGATGGAGTTCGGCCCCAGCTTCATCAACGTCACCTACCACCGCGAGGAGGTGATCTACAAGGAGATGGGCCATGGCCTGCTGCAGAAGGTGCGCCTGCGCAAACGCCCCGGCACGGTGGGCATCTGCGCCATGATCAAGGCCAAGTACAGCGTGGACACGGTGCCCCACCTGATCTGCGGCGGCTTCAGCAAGGAGGACACCGAGGACGCCCTCATCGAGCTGAACTTCCTGGGCATCGGCAACGTGCTGGCCTTGCGCGGCGACGCGGTGAAGAACGAGGGCCACTTCGTGCCGGAGCGCGACGGCCACGCTCATGCCGTGGACCTCATCCACCAGATCGCCGGCCTCAACCGCGGCCAGTACCTGCACGAGGAGGAGACCGAGACGGCGCCCACCGACCTCTGCATCGGCGCGGCCTGCTATCCGGAGAAGCACCCCGAGGCGCTCAACCTGGACACCGACATCGCCTACCTGAAACAGAAGGTGGACGCCGGTGCCGAGTACCTGGTGACCCAGATGTTCTTCGACAACGCCAAGTACTTCGCTTTCGTGGACCGGTGCCGGGCGGAGGGCATCACCGTGCCCATCATCCCGGGCCTCAAGCCCCTCACCAACCGGAAGCACATCGCGTTCATCCCGAAGACCTTCCACCTGGACCTGCCCGTGGCCTTCAGCTCCGAGCTGGCCAAATGCCGCACCGACGAGGAGGTCAAGCGCGTGGGCATCGAATGGGGCATCCAGCAGGCCCGCGAGCTCACCGCGCGCAACGTGCCCTGCCTGCACTTCTATACCATGGGCCGCAGCGAGGCCGTGCGCGCCATCCTGAAGGCCGTCCGCTGATCCGCCCCCGTGCGTGGCCATGGGCACATGCCCGCATGAGCACATGGGCACATGCGCACTTCCCCGCCGTACCTTTCGGGTATGCGCGCCGCCCTGTTGCCCGCCCTGTTGATCGCGGTCCCCGCGATGGCCCAGGTGGCTTGGGACAAGGGCGTGCTGGATGAGTTGGCCTGGCGAGAACGCCATGGTGTCGCACAGTTCCTGCGCAGCGGCACGCCCACCTGGGGCTACGACCTGCACTACCACCGCCTGGAGTGGTCGCTCGACCCCGCGGTGAACTTCATCAGCGGTACGGTGCGCAGCCACTTCACCGCCACGGCCCCGCTGACCACCCTGCGCTTCGATGCCGACACCGCCCTGCAGGTGAGCGCGGTGTTGCACGGCACCGACCCGCTCACCTGGACGCACACCCCCGACGGAGCCCTGCTGATCGACCTGCCCGCACCTCTGTCCCCCGGTGCGGTGGACAGCGTGACGGTGGTGTACGGCGGCGCCCCCAGCGGCAGCGGCTTCGGCTCCTTCGCCGTGGGCACACCGCAGGGCAACACCGCCCAGTGGACCCTGAGCCAGCCCTATGGCGCCCGGGACTGGTGGCCGTGCAAACAGGACCTCAACGACAAGATCGACTCCATCGATGTGCTGCTCACCGTACCGGCCGCCTACGAAGGAGTGAGCAATGGCGTGCGGGTGTCCGTGACCGATGTGAACGGAGGGACCCACCGCGTGCACCACTGGCGCCACCGGCACCCCATCGCCTATTACCTGATCGCCACGGCCACCTGCGACTATGCGGTGAGCCAGATCCAGATCCCCCTGCCGGACGACACCGTGCCCATGTGGACCTATGCCTATCCGCAGGACGACTACATGGCGCAGTTGGTGGCCGGCGATGTGGCCCAGCAGATGCCCTTCTTCAGCGACCGCTTCGGCACCTACCCCTTCGCCGATGAGCAATACGGCCATGCCCAGTTCGGCTGGGGCGGCGGCATGGAGCACCAGACCATGACCTTCATGGGCGGCTGGAACTACGAACTGGCCGCGCACGAGCTGGCCCACCAATGGTTCGGCGACAAGGTGACCTGCGGCAGCTGGCAGGACCTGTGGCTCAACGAGGGCTTCGCCACCTACCTCAGCGGCCTGTGCTATGAGACCCTGGCCCCGCAGTACTGGGCCGGCTGGAAACGCGTGCAGGTGGATCTGATCACCGCCCTGCCGGACGGCAGCGTGCACGTGAGCGACACCACCGACATCGGCCGGCTGTTCAGCGCGCGGCTCACCTACCGCAAAGGCGCCCTGGTGCTGCACATGCTGCGCTGGGTGTGCGGTGACAGCGCCTTCTTCGCCGGCTGCCGCAACTACCTCAACGACCCGGACCTCGCCTTCGCGAGCGCCCGCACCAGCGACCTGCAGGCCCACCTGGAGGCGGCCAGCGGCCTCGACCTCGACGGCTTCATGGCCGACTGGTTCACCGGCGAGGGCCACCCCACCTACACGGTGGAATGGACCCAGGATGCCAGCGGGCAGGTGGACCTGCAGCTGCACCAGAGCGGCTCGCACCCCAGCGTGGACTTCTTCGAAATGCCCGTGCCCCTCCGGTTCAAGAACGCGACGCAGGACAGCCTGCTGGTGCTGGACCACACGAGCAGCGGGCAGGCCTTCAGTTTCTGGCTGCCCTTCCAGGCCGACAGTGCGCTGCTGGACCCCGACACGTGGCTGATCAGCGGCCAGAACCTGGTGCTGCGTGTGCCCTCCCTGGCCTACACGGACGACCGGGCCGTGCTGTACCCCAACCCCACCGAGGGCGATGCCCTGCTCTACCTGGGCGGCACGCGGCAGGGCACGGCGAACGTGCGCATCACCGACCTGCATGGCCGCCTGGTGCGCGCCTGGGCCGCCCGCCCCATCGCCGACCGGCGCGTGGCCCTGCCCGTGGCCGACCTGGCGGCCGGGCTCTATGTGGTGGAGGCCGATGGACTGCGGGCCGTGCTGGTGAGGCGATGATCGGCCGTCGGCCCGCTCGCTCTGCACATTTCTGCGCGGCTCGAAGTGGCGGCTCATGCTCGAGGCACCTCCCCGATCTCAGGTGGTCGGTCGGGACCACGCCGAGATCAAGCCCCCCTCCTAGGCAGCGTACCCGCGTTGCACCGCGCAACGAGCGGAACAGGACGACCTCAGCGCGTCGCAGCCCCGCGCGCCGCGTGAACTCCTACACCGAAAAGCGTGACACGCTGCAAGATGTCCGGCGCCACAACACACGGTCAGATCAGCGCGGGGTGGTCACCAACTCCGGATGTGGTCGCGAACCGTACGGAGGAGCGCGGCACCCTCACCTCAGTTCCCTTGGCCAGGTGCCCAATTGAACGCCACCACGTTCAAGACACTCACCGTACGATACGCGGGCGGAGATGCCCGGGGTTCACGCCTTCGTCCTGGATGCGTTCGACTTCGCTGAGGAGGTGGCGGATGGTGCGGTCCTTGAGCTCGATCTCGCGGCGGAGCTGGTCGCACGCCGGGCAGCTGTGCTCCGCGGCATGGGTACCGGTGGGCGCTGCGGCATCGCCGAACAGCCAGTCGAAGCTGACGCCGGCGCGCCGTACCAGGCGGCGGAGGCGGTCTTCTGAAGGAAGGCGCTGGGTGTGGCCCTTCTCGAGGTTGCAATAAGCGGTTTGGGACATGCCGAGGACCTCGGCCATGCGGTCCTGACTGAACTTGAGCACCTGGCGCAGTTCCTTGAGACGTTCGTGCAGCATCGGACTTAGGGCGATGGGGTAGAGATGGAACATGGAAGCGCTGGTGGTAGGACGAAAGTACGATCATATCGAAATCGAATTCCGATCATATCGGAATCGAATGATCCATTCGATGCGCGGATCGGGGAGGGCAGCCGTGGGGCTGACCTTGGCGGCGTGGAAGGACTTGAATGCGAGGACCGAAGACAGCCTGGATACCCAAGAGACAACGCCGAACCCCCCCCCTACCGATGCCACGGACCAACACCCTTACCAGAGCCACACTTGTTTCGGTTTTCATCGCACCCATCGCGCTGGCGCCTATGGCCGGTGGCGGATATGGCGGAATGCTCATTCCTTGGGCCAGCGGCCGGAACACGTACAAACTGACTACGAACGGCGACGTTTTCTATATCAGACCCACGCCGTAACCAGCATAGCAACCTTAGGTACGATCCAGCCTGCTTTAGACCTGGCATGATACGCCCCCTCTATCGGAACACGAGCTCACACCAAACCACCATTCAGATGATACACCGAAACTTTGCTTGGGCGGTCCGCATAGCGGTATATACCTTGGCATTTGCTCCTGAGGCGCTAGCGCAGACACATTATTACGTAGACAGTAGTTGGCCCACCCCAGGTGGCACAGGTGGCGAATTCGATCCATTCCAAACGATTGACGCCTTGAATATTGCTGTTGGGAACATCCCTAGTGGTGCGACTGTCCACTTAAAAAGAGGAGGGGTCTATGTCGGCCAGATCAATGTGGACGCCGATGCGACCAATGTTAATATCGTGGCCGACCCTGAGTTAAGCGATGCCCCGAAGCCGGTGCTCTACGGCAGTATCGAGGCAACAACCTGGCACGGCACGGGCCCTGTCTACTGGACCGAACTACCGACCGGCGCAACTGCTCGCTATGTGTACAAAGACGGCGAGCTGCAACCGCTGGCGCGCTACCCGAATACCGGCTGGATGAAGAACGGCGTGTACACACCGGGCCTTATCGAACCACACAGCACCACCCCGCTACCTAGCGGATTGGTCATTGACGGTGCCGAGCTCGTTATCCGATCATACAACTGGCAATACGAATTGGAACCCGTCGTAACCCGAGATGCTCAAGATCGGATCCAGCTCTTAGGTAATGTTCAATTGGAACTGAACAACGACGGGGAGAACACCTACGATTGGGGCTTCTTCATGCAAGGAACCGCGCCACTGGCAGACGTGCCAGGGGAGTGGTACTTTGACAACACGACGGACCGGGTGTACTTCTACAACGGGGCCAACCCGCCGCAAGATGTACGGATCAGCATCCATGATTATGGGGTCAACATACCTGGTGGGCCGACGGGTAGTTGGGGTATCAACGTGCGCAACATCCAATTCATGCACCAGATGGAAGCAGGGATAGGCTTACGCGGCAGCCAAGGAGGCGTTTGGGATGTGGAAGTCACAGACTGCATCTTTAGTGGCATGTATCGTGGGATCAATGATGGGAATACCGTGGTGACCCTTGGTGGCAGCGAATTCTCCAACAATACGTTCTTGAACTGCTTTGATGGTGCTATCCGCAGCTACGCCGGGGGTACAACGACCATAAGGAACAATGCGCTCCTGGATATCGGCTTGGTGCCTGGACTTGGGATGAGCGGCTTTGGCGGACACATCGGTATACGGGCGACTGGCGAGAATTTGATCTTGGACCAGAACACGTTGATCAACATTGGCTATGCGGGTATCAGTGTTGAGGGCCGGGCGAGCATTACGCACAACACCGTCCACCGTTCACTTGCCATCCTGAACGATGGAGGGGCTATCCAATTCGATTTCACCGATCAGATGCTGATCGATGGCAACATCATCGCTGGCATGGGTGACCCGGCCGTGAACTTGCAGAGCAGCGCATCCGTCAATGCAGCGGGTACCGCCTACTCGGCTTACGAACAGATCAGCTATGGGATCTACTTTGGGGACAAGGACATCCAGAACGTCACCGTCCAGAACAACGTGATTTCGGGCTGCGACAAAGGCATACACGTGGATCACTCGCTATGCAGTGAGAACGCGCAGATCCTGAACAATACGCTGTTCAACAACCGCGTGCAATTGAGCATGACGGATTACTCGAACTGGACTCCCAACTGCGGAGGTGACTCGAACAATCAGGCGGCGAACCAGGGAAATGGGGGTACGAATCTGGCGGCTTCGTACAACGACAACTACACGGGGAACATCACCTACTGTTTGAACGGAGCGCAGCGCTGCCTCGAACAAGCGCATGTCTGGCCAGGCTCGCTCAGCACGTTAGTGGATTTCGGGTCGTTCACCTCCAACTACCACTTCAACCCATTCAGTGAAGCGCCCTTCACTATCGCCACCAAATTCCGCCCACCTGGATATGGCGGTTGGCAATTCACCTATTCACTCGACCTTCCCGCCTGGCAGACACTCGAAGAGCCGACCGCCTTGGGCAGTCCGCTTTTACTGAGCGACCATGCAGTGACCGCCGTGCTCTCCACCCCGTTGGATGAGACGTTCGATGGCAGCGTGGCCCTGAACCTATGGAACTGCAATCTCCCCGGATCGCGCGCTCTTGAGGCGAATGCTCTGCGGTGTGTAGGCAGTCCTTGGACCGAAAAGGTCACCAACTGCCCCATCACGGCCGAACCTCCAATTGCGGGCAAGTACCGCATCTCGTTCAAGCTCTCCTCCACCATTCCAACTACGCTAACCGCAGGATTCCGCTATCGGGACATCGGGGGTTACCTAGGGGGTCGAACGTTTAAGGCTACCACCAGCCTGCTACCCTACTCCTTTGTGGTCGATGTGGAAGATCCGCCGGGCAACGATTGGATGTACTTCAACATCCTAGATGACCAGTTCGGCGTGGGGCTGACGACCTCCTCCTCCTACCTGATCGACGATGTGAAAGTTGAGTCTGTCAGTGTGGATCCGGACTACACGGCGAAGATCGCGAGCGAGCATATTTTGCGCTATCACAACCCATTGCAGAATATCACGGACGTGCTGGATCCGGCCTATGACCCACAAGACGTACCGGGAAGCACTGGCAACTTCACAGTACCCGAAGTCACAACCGCCGGCCCCACATGCGGCTTGTGGAGCGATGTTTACGGCAACCTCTATGCGCCCGGGCAGGGAGTCCAGATGGCCCCGTGGGAGAGTATCGTGCTGTTTCAGGTACAACCCCCACCCACCTTGGCCATGATCAACGATGAGTACCACGTGACCGGGTCTGAGACGTTCACAGACCACTACAATGTGGAAGGTCGAATCATCGTGGAGGCTGGCGCGACTCTGACCTTGGATGGCGCAACGCTTGCCTTCGCGCCTAGCACAACCACCCTCACCAGTGGCATTACCGTGCAACCTGGCGGCACGCTGAACGTGAAGAACTACGGCCAGTTGCGCAACTGGATCGGTTGCACAGGGTCCGCCGAATTGTGGGACGGCGTGCGGGTGCTTTCCTCCTACGACCCTGAAGGACCCGCACAACAGACCTGGCCCGGCCAGGTGCGCATGGAGAGCGGGGCGTGCATCCGGAACGCCCTGGTGGGCGTGTTGTGTGGCGAGGGCGACCCGGCCAACCCCGGTTATGTCAACAGCACGCCGGGCACCTATGGGGGTGTCATCGAGACCACGGATGCCGTCTTCGAGAACAACCGCTTCGATGTGGTGGCCAAGCAGTGGGTGAGCAACACGGGCACGCCTTCGTCGTCGCTCATCCCCGAACCATGCCAGGCTCGGATCCGCTTGGTGAACACCACGTTCAGGACCACGGCACCGTTGCTGAATGCCGGGCTGCACCCTGTGGCCCACCTGCGGGTGGCCGACAACCAGCCCTTTGTGCATGGCTGCACCTTCGCCAACGAGCTACCCGCGCACACCAGCAGCCTGGAGATGGGCCACGGCATCGATGCGCTGAACGCCAACCTGCGCGTGGAGCCCTGCCTCAGCGGCCCCTGCCTCGCTGGCAGCGACCAGGGGAACACCTTCCGCAACCTGGACCATGCCATCCACGCCGTGGCCACCGAGGGCGCGCCCTTCAGCACCATCCGCGAAAACACCTTCACCGACAACATCTGCGGCCTCTACCTCAAGGACCTGCCCGGCTTCGATGTGCGCGGAAATGCAGTGCTGATGGGGAGGTGGGACCTGGGCACAGGGAATTACACCAATCCGGATGAGTTCTATTGGGCTGAAGCGCACCGAGGCATTTTCGCCACCGGCTCCAACGCCTTCAGCATCCAGGACAATAGCATCACGCGGTCGCCCGGCAACCCCACGGCTTGCGAGGGCATCGTGGTAGGCTACACCGGTGCCGAGAACGAAGTGGTGTTCCGCAACACCGCCACGGACCTGGACCGCGCTTACGTGGGCGAGGGCGAAAGCGCCGATGTGAACGGCGACCCCAACATCGCCGGCCTCCAGTTCCAGTGCAACACGAACGTGGACAATGCCGTGAACTTCACCAGCCGCCCGGCGAATGGTGCGCCTACGCCTGAACTCCCGCGCCATACCATCCGCGGCCGCCAGGGCACGCCCACCTTCAGCGCCAGCAACAGCTTCGGGGGTGCCCTGCACTTCGAGGTGAGCACCACGGCCGATGCCATTGCGTACGTGGAGTACAGCCACGCCAGCGGGCAGGCACCCGCCACCTACACGCTGCAGGACCCCTTCAACCTGGATGCCGACTACCTGCAGCCCGTGCTGGTGAGCGGCAGCCTGAACTGCGCCACCGACCCGCCGGTGTGGATCACGGGCGGTGGCACAACGTACACCAGCGTTAAGCCCGTGCTCACCAGTGCGAAGACCGAGTACGGCAACCTGCGCTACCAGTACGAGCAGCTCATCGATGGCGGCAGCACCGATGAAGTGGTGCAGGAGATCGTGGAGGCCTGGCCGCAGGAGATCCTGGACCTGCGGGCCAGCTTGCTGGCCCGAAGCCCCTACCTCAGCGTGGCCGCGCTGAAGGAGTTGATGAGCAAGGCCGGGGTGCCCGATGCCATCCGGGCCGAGGTACTCATTGCCAACCCCGATGCCACCAAACAGGAGGGATTCCTGCGCTGGGCGGAAGTGGAGGCCCCCTACCCACTACCGGGCTACCTGGCCCAGGCCGTGGAGGCCAGCTGGAACACCCGCACCTACCGCACCACCTTGGAGGAGGGCCTGGCCGACAAGCACACGCGGCTGACCCAGCTGGTGGGGCATGCGCTGCGCCTGCTGCTCACCGACAGCACACCGCCGCCGCCGGACAGCCTGCGCTGGGTGTGGCAACAACTGCGCACCAACCGGGCCCGCTACAGCGAGGCGGCCCTGCTGCTGGGCTTGGGCGAACACGCTGAAGCACGCGCCGTGGTGGAGGCCATGCCTACGGAAAAAGACCAGAAGGACCCCGAGGAGCAGGAGCGCCAACGCATGCTCACCTACATCGGCGTGCTGGAGGCCGCGGCCGGCCAAGGTCGCAGTGCGCACCAGCTGAACCCTGCGAAAGTGCAACAACTGGTCGCCATGGTGGATGTACACTACGACCGCCCCGCCAACTGGGCCAGCAACCTGCTGTGCGCGGTGTACGGCCAGTGCAGGGCACCCTACACCGGAGGCGCCGGGGTGGAGAAGAGCGGGGGGCGCACGCGGGATACAAGCAAGCCCGATGATCGGAGTGAGGCCTCCTTCGGTATATACCCCAACCCGGCGCGCGACCAATTGACGCTGCACTACGAACAGGGCGCGGAAGCACAGGTGGCCGTTGCCAACCTGCGCGACGCCAACGGCCGCATGGTGGGCAGCATTCCGCTGAACGCCAACGCAGGCCAGCACACGCTGAGCGTTGCGCACCTGGCCCCCGGCGCCTACACGGTGCAGTACCTTAGCGGAAACAGGGTGGTGGGCACCGTCCCCTTCCTTATCCAGCGATGACACGCACCTTCTTGAAGCGCAACATGTACGCGTTGGCGGCCCTAATGGCCGCCAACGCGGCATGCGGGCAGTGGAGCTTCACGCTGGACACCACCTTCCGGACGCAGATCGTGCAGCAGAACGTGAATGCGATCCACGTGCTGCCGGGAACAGGGATATACCTCTCCGGCCGGGTGCGTTTTCCTGGTGATATGAGCGATCGGCCACTATCTCTGATCGACGAGACCGGAGTGCAGGTGGCCTCGTTTCCCTATTCATGGGGTGGTGGCAAGATGGTGCCTTGGACCAACAAGCTATATGTACAGAATGGAAACTTGATTCGTCGGATGAACTTGGACGGCAGTATCGACCTGAGCTTTGCCTCTCAATCCGGCGGTTCCGGCTCGGCCCCTCACATCTCGCTGCCTACCAACGGCGACTACCATGTCTTTCCGGACGGTGGTGTGCTGCTCGGCGGATCGTACATGCTGAGTGATACCATGAATGGTTTCGTTGGATGGTATCGCCTGGTATGGCTTACCAACACCGGCTACCTGGACACCACTCGCACGCACCGCACCGCCAACGGCCCCATCTGGGCCTTCACCGAGCTGCCCGATGGCAAGTTCATCTGCAGTTGCAGCTGCACCCAGTACGAAGGGCAGCCGGTGAGCCGCGTGTTCAGGGTGCAAACGGATGGCGCGTTGGATACCACCTTTCAGACCGGAGTGAACTGGGGCAACATCTTCGCCTATCATCCCCTGCCCGATGGGCGGGTGTATATAGGTGGGCGCTACAAGCGTGCAACCGCACCCAACGACACGCTCTTCCTAGCCCGCTTCCTGCCCGATGGCAGCTTGGACCCCACCTTCACGCCCCCCTCCATCACGATGGGCGGTCTGGCTGCGGACTACGGGCCCCTTGTCACGTGGTTGCAGCCATGGCCCGGCGGACATCTGATCGCATCGGGTGAATTCGGTTCGGTGAACCAGATGTCGCGTGAGAGCATCTTCATGGTGGATTCGACCGGTGCGCTGACCGCTGCATTCGACAACTTCCATGTCGGGATATACCAGGGCCAGTTCGGGGCGAATGCATCCATCAATTGGATCACATCCGTTTCCACGGACACGCTCTATATCTGCGGCGCGTACATCGGTCTGAACGACGGCACCACCAACGACCCCCAGCAGCGCTTCGTGAGCCGCCTGTTGGTGAGCGAGCTTACAACGGGTGTTGCCCGCAAGGCACCGAGGGTGGTCAGCATAAGGCCCAACCCCGCCGCTGGCACTTGCATGGTGGAGTTGGAGGAACTGCCGCTGAATGCCATGCTCATCGTGCGCGATGCGCTGGGCAGAGAGCGGTTGCGGCAACTCGTGCGCAGCCACAGCACCACCTTGGAGCTGCACACCCTGAGCGATGGCATTTACATCCTCGAACTGCTTACGCCGCACAAGCGCGTTGCCACGCAGCGTCTGGTCGTTCAGCACTGAACACCTGCGCACCAACCGCGCCCGCTCGCGAGGCGGCCCTGTGTTACGAGCTGGCAGGGACCACCAATGGACCAGGCCGCATCGTGGTGCGCGACCTGACCGGACGACCAGTGGCCCAGTTGCCCATGAACGGGCCTGAAGGGCGTCAGACCTGGAATGTGCAGGCTTTGGCCCCCGGCACCTACGTGGTGGAGTATCTTACGGGCACCACGCTGCTGCACTCCGAGCGACTGGTGTTGCAACGATGACCGCACGCGTACATCGAACGAGCCTTGCCGTGGCAGGCAAGGGAGCGCTGGAGGGCGCCAACTTAGGGAAGGGAACCTAGACGCGATCAAGCCCCTCCTGAGCAGCGATCGCACGCTGCACCACCCGGAAGAGTACGGGGAGGTTCCGAACCGCGGGGGTCCGGCGTGCCTGAGCGGCCACCTCCCCCAGCCCCTCCTTACCCGGTGCGTGGAGCGATCCACGCGCAGGAGGGGAGTTCACGTGATCAATCCCGCCCCGCCATCATCCGCTCCACGTACTTGCCCAGCACATCGAACTCCACGTTCACCGCGTCGCCGGGCCGCATCGACTTGAACACGGTGTGATGGTAGGTGTAGGGGATGATGGCCACGGCGAAGCGGTCGGGGTGAAGTTCAGCCACCGTAAGGCTGACGCCGTTGAGGCAGATGCTGCCCTTGGCCACCACCAGGTGTCCGTGCGCGGCGGGCAGTGCGAAGGTGAAGCGCCAGCTCCCTTCCTCTTCGCGCACATCGAGGCAGGTCGTCACCGCATCCACATGGCCCTGCACCAGATGTCCATCCAGCCGGTCGCCGAGCTTCAGGCTGCGCTCCAGGTCCACACCATCGCCCACGCGCAAGGCGCCCAGGTTGGTGCGGGCCAACGTTTCCTGCACCGCGGTGACGGTGTAGTGGTCGGCGGCAACGGCCACCACGGTGAGGCAGACGCCGTTGTGCGACACGCTCTGGTCCACCCGCAGCCCGGGCGTCATGCGCGCGCTGATGTCGAAGTGCAGGTTGCCGCCTTCCGGCCGCACGGCCAGCACGCGGCCCACCTCCTCCACGATGCCGGTGAACATCAGTTCACGTTGCCGCTGCCCTGCCCGCGCAGGATGTGCACGTACCCGTTCAGCTGGATCTGCTCGGGCCCGCTGAGCCGCGCGAAGGTCACGGTGCAGATGTAGAAGTACACCCCATCGGGACACGTCTCCCCGCTGCTCTGGTTGGTGCCGTCCCAGCCGATGGCCGGGTCCTCCGTGGCGAACACCACGTTGCCCCAGCGGTTGAACACCTGCAGGTCGATGCGCTCCACACCGCGATAGGGGAAGGGCACGAAGAAGTCGTTCGTGCGGTCGCCGTTGGGCGTGTACACGTTGGGGAGCGTGTAGAGCGGGCAGTTGTCCGCGCACAACGTGTCGCTCAACAGGCTCTCGTTGCCCGTGCTGTCGGTGGCCGTCACCGCGTAGCAGCCCGCCACGCTGTTGCCGTTCACATGGGTGAAGGTGGTGTCCGTGGCGCCGAGGATCGTGGCGATGGGCACCAGTGTGCCGCCGAGCGAGTCGGTGAACCAGATGGTGTACGACCACGTGTCGTCCGCGCAGCTGTTGTTGGGGTTGGTCCAGGCCAGGGTGTTGAGCAGCGCCTCACAATCACTGTCCAGGGTGAGCGTGGGGGCGCACGGCGGAGTGAGGTCCACCGGCTCGGCGCAGGCCTCCTGGCTGTAGTTGATCAACGGTGCGATCACCGAGGGGTCGCCGTATGCGCCGCTGGTGCGCACCCGGTAGCAATAGGTCTGGCCGTTCACCAGGCCGGTGTCGGTGTACAACGGTTCGGTGGTGGTGGCGATCTGCACCCATTGCGTGCCGTCGAAGCGGTC
>JAEUSW010000015.1 GCA_016788285.1 Flavobacteriales bacterium | reverse complement strand
TCCCTTCCCTCCACGGACTGACCACGGACCGCCTGGCGTTCCGCCGGCTGGTACCGGAGGACGTGAGCTGGTGGATGGACTACATCGCCAGCGCCGAGGCCATCCGCTTCATGCCGTTCACCGTGGGCAGCCGGTCCGACGCCGAAGCGATGATCCGCCGCTCGCTGGACCGCTACGCGGCCGATGGGAGCGGGCTGCATGCGGTGCTGCTGCGCGAGGGCGGCACGCCCGTGGGCCAGGTGGGGCTGTTGACGCAGGCGGTGGACGGGTTGGCCGAGCTCGAGGTGGGCTACCACCTGCGGCCCGGGCACTGGGGGCACGGGTACGCCACCGAGGCCGCGGTGGCCTGCCGGCGCTTCGCCGAAGACCACCGCCTGGCCCCCACGCTCATCTCCCTGATCGACCCGGACAACCACCGCAGCCAGGCGGTCGCGCGGCGCAACGGCATGGCCCCGGAGAAGCGCACGGTGCACCGCGGCGTGGAGGCCCTCGTGTTCCGGACGCCCCCCGGCGGGAGGTGAGCGAACACAGCGACCGGCCGGCCGTTATCTTGGCGCTCCATCATGGACCCGCGCAAGTCGCTGCTGATCAACGGAGGGCTCTACCTCGCGGCCCTGGTGGGCACCCTGTACGCCCAGGCGCGGGGCCTGCACCTGCTGGAGTTCATCTGCAAGCCGATGCTGCTGCTGGTGCTGTCCAGCTGGTTCTTCTTCAACAGCCGCCGCGTGGGCGATCGCTTCACGCTGCTGGTGCAGGCCGGGCTCTTCTTCTCGCTGGTGGGCGACGTGGCGCTGATGTTCCAGCACCTGGACGAGTTCAACTTCCTGATCGGGCTGGCGGCCTTCCTCGTGGCGCAGATCTGCTATGCGGTGGCCTTCCTGCAGAACGTGGTGGAGGTGGACGGTGCGGAAGGGATGTGGATCTCCCTGCTGCTCATGGTCCTGTTGCTGAGCTACGGCTTCTTCTTCGCGTACGACCTGCTGCCCTATCTGGACGAGGCGCTGGTGCTGCCGGTGGTGGCGTACGCGATCGCGATCTCCCTGATGGGCGTGGCCGCGGGCTTCCGGTTCCGCCGCACCTTCCCGCGCAGCTTCTGGATGGTCTTCGCCGGCGCCCTGCTGTTCATCGCCTCGGACAGCCTACTGGCCCGGAACCGGTTCGCACGGCCGGTGCCCATGGGCGATGTGCTGATCATGGTGACGTATGCCGGGGCGCAGTTCCTCATCGCGGCCGGCTGCCTGGTGCACGTGCTCGCACCGGAGGAACGCCGCCGCCGCCAGGCGTTGCGCACCTGAAGGACGTCAGCTGATCCGCCCCCACACCGCCTTGTCCTTGGTGCGATCGTCCAGGGCACGTGCGATCGGCGCATGGGCGGGGTCGCGCAGCTCGGGGTCGGCGTCGGTGAGGCGGATGGCGGCGGCGCGCGCCTGCTGCAGCAGTTCCACATCGTGCACCAGGTCGGCCAGATGCAGCTGCGGCAGCCCGCTCTGCTGGGTGCCCATCAGGTCGCCGGGGCC
>JAEUSW010000277.1 GCA_016788285.1 Flavobacteriales bacterium | reverse complement strand
CACGAGGCCTTCCGCCGCCTGGAAAAGCACGTGCTCGACCTGTGGACCGCCGACGACAAGAGCGGCAACCGCCGCTTCCCGCACGAGTACTTCTACGCCATGATCAACTCCGGCGTGCTCCAGCAGTACTACCAGATCGACCCCAAGGACAGCTGGATGGTGGCCGCCGCGGAGCGCAACCTGCCCATCATCTGCCCGGGCTGGGAGGACAGCACCCTGGGCAACATCTTCGCCGGCCATTGCATCACGGGCGATTGCAAGCCCTCCATGATGAAGAGCGGCATCGAGTACATGATCTGGCTGGCCGACTGGTACACCCGCGAGGCCGGCCGCGACGGCATCGGCTTCTTCCAGATCGGCGGCGGCATCGCCGGCGACTTCCCCATCTGCGTGGTGCCCATGCTGCACCAGGACCTGCAGCGCGAGGAGGTGCCCTTCTGGAGCTACTTCTGCCAGATCAGCGACAGCACCACCAGCTACGGCAGCTACAGCGGCGCCGTGCCCAACGAGAAGATCACCTGGGGCAAGCTCGACATCGACACCCCCAAGTTCATCATCGAAAGCGATGCTACTATTGTGGCCCCGCTGATCTTCGCCTACATCCTGGACATGTGAACCCGCCATGCAACGCCTGATCCGCTCCTTCAACACCCTGACCGACGAGCTGCGCGAGAAGCTGCAGGAGCAGTATCCCGACGGCATCGACAACTCGCACATCCGCGCCATCAGCACGGCCAAGGGCGAGACGCTCCGCGTGATCGAACTGCGCACCAGCGAGGCCATCTACCTCATCAAGATCAACCCCGAGAGCCGCGCGGAGATCGAGGAGTTCCTCGACCAGGAGGATGGCGCCGCAGCCGTGTCCGAGGACATCGAGGGCGATGGCCTCGAGGGCGGCGAGGACGAGAAGGAGGACGTGGATGATGCCGCCGAGGAGGACGAGGGCGAGGAGGAGGACGACGGTGACGAGGACGCCGACGACGGCGGTGACGAGGGCGAGGCCGACGACGACGAGGACTGACCGGTCCACGCAGGCCCACCAACCGGGCGCTGCTCATAACCCGCTCCACGGGCCTGCCCATCCGCGCAGGCCCGTGGTATTTTCGGGCGACCCTGCCAGGCCCCACCCACCATGAACGGCATCTTCCACCTCGCCTTCGCCACCACCGACCTCAAACGCATCAAGGCCTTCTATGGCAAGTTCCTCGGCTGCAAGGAGGGCCGCAGCGCCGCCACCTGGGTGGACTACGACTTCTTCGGCCACCAGCTCACCATCCAGGAGGTGCCCAAGCTGATCAAGACCGCGCGCATCTACAATCCCAAGAGCCCCGCCTCGCCCACGGGTGTGCCCAGCGACCACTGGGGCATCGTGCTGTCCATGAACGATTGGAAGAAGCTGCGCGACAAGCTCAAGAAGGTGGGGCTGCCGTTCCTGATCGAGCCCCGCACCGTGATGAAGGGCGAGGTGGGCGAACAGGTGAGCCTCTTCATCGAGGACCCCGACGGCCATGCCATCGAGTTCAAGGCCTTCGCCGACCCCGACGCGGTCTTTCAGCGGGACTGATCCCCGCGTTGCCGATGCTCAATAGGTGCGCGCCGCGAGCAGCTGGCCGCTCGGGTCGTACTGCGCCCCGTCCACCAGCCGGCCGTCGCTGAAGCGCAACCGCCCGGTGTTGCCATTGAAGGGGTCGCGCAGCTCCCAGGTGCCCGTGCGCACGCCCCGGTCGAACTCGGCCCGCGTCAGCAGCGTGCCGTTCGCCGCGAACTGCTGCCACAGCCCATCCCGGCGTCCATCCCGGAAGGCCCCCATCTCCTTCACCCGCCCGCTCTCGAAGTAGGTGACGAAATGCACGGTGCCACCCTCGCGGTACAGGGTGCTCTTCAACCGACCGTTCGCGTGGTGTTCCTGCTTCAGCAGTTCCTGCGCGGAAGCCGGTGCGAGCATCAGCAGCGCGAAGAGGGCCAGTAGAGTGCGCATGGAGTGGAGCATTTCCGGTTGAACGTTCCAAAGGTAAGGATCGTTTCACCGGAACTTTACATTGCCTTAACATGACAAAGGACCCTGCCCGGCGCGTGCACCTCCCTACTTTAGCCGCCCGCGGCCATGGTCTTCAGTTCGCCGGTCTTCCTCTTCCTCTTCCTCCCGCTGACGCTCCTGGCCGTGTGGCTCTTCGGCCGCCGCGGGCAGAACACGGTGCTGCTGCTGGCCAGCCTGCTGTTCTACGCGTGGGGTGAAGGCGCCTACGTGCTGTTGATGCTCGCCACCGTGCTGGTGAACCACCTGTGCGGACTGGCGATCCACCGCGGTGTGCGCCCCCGCCTCTGGGTGGGTGTGGCCGTGGTGCTCAACCTGGCCACGCTCATCGCCTTCAAGTACGCCAACTTCCTGGTGGACAGCCTCAACGCGGTGACCGCCTCCTTCGGCCTGGCCCCGGTGGACCTGGCGCCGGTGCACCTGCCCATCGGCATCTCCTTCTTCATCTTCCAGGGCATGAGCTATGCGATCGACGTGTACCGCGGCACGGCCGAAGTGCAGCAACGGCCCGGCCCCCTCGCCCTCTACATCAGCCTCTTCCCGCAGCTCATCGCCGGCCCCATCGTGCGGTACCAGGACGTGGCGCGGCAGATCGCCGACCGCACCACCGACCTGGCCGGCTTCGCCAGCGGGGTGCGCCGCTTCATCGTGGGCCTGGCCAAGAAGGTGCTCATCGCCGACCACTGCGCCCGCATCGCCGACGGCGTCTTCGCCCTCCCGTCCGATGACCTGCCCCTGCCCACCGCCTGGCTGGGCGCGGTGGCCTATGCCGTGCAGATCTACTTCGACTTCAGCGGCTACAGCGACATGGCCATCGGCCTGGGCCGCATGCTGGGCTTCGAGTTCCTGGAGAACTTCGACCGGCCCTACATCGCGCGCTCGGTGCGCGAGTTCTGGCGCCGCTGGCACATCAGCCTCAGCACCTGGTTCCGCGACTACCTCTACATCCCCCTCGGCGGAAGCCGGCTCAGCGCGGGACGCACCTACCTCAACCTCTTCATCGTCTTCCTGCTCACCGGCCTGTGGCATGGCGCCAGCTGGAACTTCGTGGTGTGGGGCCTGGTGCACGGGCTCTTCCTGGTGATCGAGCGCGCCGGGCTCGGCCGGCTGCTCGACCGCGCGCCGCGCCTCGTGGGCCATCTCTACACCCTCGTGGTGGTGCTGATGGCCTGGGTCTTCTTCCGCATCACCGACCTCACCGAGGCGTGGCACTACATCCTGGCCATGGTGGGCGTGAACCCCGGCGATGCCGTACTGAACCCGCCCGCCCTCTTCGTCACCCACAGCACCCTGGTGGCCCTGGCGATCGGCGTGCTCGGCGCCCTCAACGTCCACGCCCTGGTGGGCCGCTGGACCGGCCTGCGCCGCACCGAGCCCCACCTGCCCGGTGGCGTGCGCGGCGCCCTGGAAGTGGCGGGCCTGCTGCTGCTCTTCGTGGGCGTGGCCATGGCCGTGGCCAGCACCACCTACAGTCCCTTCATCTACTTCCGCTTCTGACCATGGACCCCGCTGTTCGCCGCCTGTGGCTGCCCCTGCTGGGCGCCTGCCTGGCGTTCTTCGGCGTGTGGTGGGCCCTGCGCGTGCAGCCCGCCGGGCCCGGCCTGCGGGTGGACCTGGAGGTGACCACCACCTACGAGGACAGCTACGCCCTCTTCTTCGACGACATCACCTACACCTACGATGCCGGCCGCATGCTCACGGCCACCTCCGCCGCACAGGCCGGCCGGCAGCGCCTCTCCTTCAGGCTGCCGTCCGCGATGACCCGCGTTCAGGGCCTGCGCATCGACCCGGCCACCGCCGCCACCGAGCAGCTGCTGCACGCCGTGGTGCTCCGCGGCCCCTACCGCACCGTGCGCCTCGGCCCCGACCGCATCGCCGAGCTCTTCGCCCCCACCCACCAGCTCAAGCCCTTCAGCGTGGACACGGTGCGCGACGCCATCCGCCTGGTGGCCACGGGCGACGACCCGTACCTGAGCAACACGCGCGACATCGCCGACCTCACCGCCGAGGCCATGGACCCCGTGCGGCCGGTGATCCGCCCCTTCGCCCTGGCCGCCGTGGCCGGGGCGCTCTGCTTCCTGCTCCTCGCCCTGCTGCTGCGTCCGCGCCGCGCCCCGGCCGCGCACGGCCCCGCCGCACCCGCCGTGGCCGCCGCGGTGCCCCTGCGCCGCAAGCTCCTCGCTCTGGCCGTCGCCCTGGGCAGCGGCGCGCTGATGACCGGCCTCACCAACGGCATCCACTTCAAGGACCGCGCGGTGCATGTGGAGTTCGACCTGGTGGCCACCCACCGCGACAACTTCCAGGTGTTCCACGCCGCCAAGCCCGGCGCCTTCAAGGAGGGCTTCTATGTGAACACGGCCCTCAGCGGATCGCCACGGCCCCAGCTCGTGAGCTTCCGCATGCCGGCCGATACGACGTACGGCTTCCTGCGCTTCGACCCGGGCAACATGCAGGACAGCCTGCTCATCCGCGGGATGACCCTGCGGTGCAACGACGAGCGCACCCACTACGGCGTCGAGGAGCTCTTCGACCTCTTCGGCACCAACGAGCAGGTGCGCATCAAGGAGAAGACCCCGCGCGGCCTGCGCCTGGTCTTCAGCGGCAACGACCCCTTCCTGTACTGCGACACCGACCTGCGCACGCGGGTGGAGGACCTGCAGGAGCGATCGGGCAACGGCCCGCTGCCGCTCTGCATCGGGCTGGTCACCGGCCTCTTCGCCCTGCTGGGCGCCTGGCGCTCCCCCGCCCTCGACCAGGCCGCCCGCGGTGCCCGGCCCGCCGAGGCCGCGCTGGCCGGCGCCTTCGTGCTGCTGCTCTGGCTGCCCCTGCTGGCCGACTGGTTGCCCATCGAGCCCTATCTGGAGGACACCGAGAAGCGCCCGCTCGCCGAGAAGCCGCTGGCCCGCATGCACAGCATCCAGCATTTCCCCGGTCGCTACACCAAGTACTACGGCGACCACTTCGGCTACCGCAAGCTGCTCTTCCGCTGGAACGCGCTCTTCCACACCTACGCGCTGCGCTCCTCGCCCCTGCCGGACAACGTGGTCTTCGGCAAGGACGGCCACCTCTTCCTGATGCGCAAGGGCGTGGTGGACCAGTACCGCAACCTGCCCATCTTCAGCGAGAACGAGCTGCAGCTCATCTGCGAACGGCTGGAGAAGCGGCGGCGCTGGCTGGCCGAGCAGGGCATCAGCTACTACCTCACCGTGGCGCCGATGGCCAGCACCATCTACCCGGACAAGCTGCCGGACAAGTACGCCCCGCTGCCCGGACGTACCGGCGGCCTCGACCAGCTGATCGCCGCGCTGCGCGCACGCACCGGCGTGCAGTTCATCGACATGCGCGCCCCCCTCCGCGAGGCCCGCACCGTGCGCGACCCCTACTACACCACCGACATCCACTGGAACCCCTGGGGCGCCTTCGTGGGCTACCGCACGCTGATGGAGCGCATCCGGCAGGACCACCCCGCGGTGGGCGCCCCCTGCCTGCCCGAGGACTACATCGTGGAGCCCGACACCAACGACCAGGGCGACCTGGCGCTGCAGCTGGCCATCAACGACAAGCTGACGCGCGTGACCTACATGATGGTGCCCAAGGACGACTTCCGCGCCCGCGACCTGGCCGAGGAGGAGCTGCCCGCCTCCGCCTTTTTCAAGTACCGCCCCGTGTTCAAGCAGGGCCCCGATCCCGAGGCGCCCAAGCTGCTGATGTTCCGCGACTCCTTCGCCGTGTACCTCATCCCCTACCTCAGCGAGCACTTCAGCCGCAGCGTGTACGTGTGGTCACCGGTCTTCATCCCCGACATCGTCACCCGCGAGAAGCCCGACATCGTGGTGCAGGAACTGCTCGAGGTCTTCATCACCGACCTCAGCCACGACAAGGTCAGGGAGGACCTGTGAGGGGTCACAGCGCTCGGTCGCCCATGTCGATCGCGCAGGCAGAGGCCCTGGATAGAGCCCGGGTGGCACGTTCACTCCACCACCATGCTGCCCGAGAACGTCCGACTTCCGTTGGTCAGGGTCACATGGTACAGACCCGGAGCAGCGTCGAACACGTCGGCACCGGGCGCGCTTCCAGTTGCGTCGAGCGCTCGGTCCAGAACAAGGTTACCAGTGCCGTCATACACGCGCAGCACCAACGATCGTTCATGGTTGAAACAGGTGGGCAGTTCCATATTGAAACTACCCCGATTGGGGTTCGCATAGATGATGAGCGCGTCGCTCTCCACGCTCCTGTTCGACCCAACACCCGTGATCATGTCGTGTTTGGCCAGGACCACGTCCGCATCCCCCCGGCTGGTGAAAGTCGTCCCATTGATCGTGACTGGCAAATAGGGTGGAAATGACCCGAATTTCCCAGTCATATAGATACTTGCACCTCTGGCTGCGATACTAGTGCCAGTGCAATTCTGAACAGTGCTCGAAACCTCAATAAACTGCCCAGAAGCTGTAATCAAACCGATGAACAGGTCTCTCGAGTTCGTAGAATATTCTTGACCATCCCAATCGATTGACCCCTGTAGATATCCTGCCACCAAGAAATCATCTCCCGACGTTTGCACTATGCAATTGTGATAGGTCCCAATCGTTGCTTCGTATACGTGAACCCAATCGAGCATCCCAGTATTCGTATATTTAACTATGTAGCCATTGACGTAACTATTTGTTGATGGCAATACAATGCCTCCTATCTCCGACAACGGGGGATATCCGCCTGCGATGTATAGGCCACCACTACTGCTATGAGCCAGTCGCTGTGGACCATCAATACCAACTCCTGGAAACCCGTCTACAAGAGACCATTCGATTTCGCCATTTTCGGCATTCGCTTTATATAAGGCATATCCACCTCCTGTAATATTCGTTATATTGTCACTATCTATTGATATCGTATCATTTGGACTATTCATATAAACACTAGAGTGAACATATACGTACTCACTATCGCAAGCGATCGATCGCGGGTTGAAGGAGCTTAACGGTGCGTTACACAGCGCTACCATCCGGGTCCATAGCGTATCCCCTGTGCTCGTGTAGGCAGCTAAGTAACTACCCTTGGGGACCGGTCGCGCTTCAAGCCAATCCGTACCATATCGTGATGTGATCCCCCCCACGATGACGCGACCTGTGTGGTCGCTGATCACCGTAGCTACGTCGCAGGTTTCCTCCCCCAGGTTGTAACTATTGGTGGCTACGTTCCGGGCCCAGTTACAATGGCCTTCCAGGTCCCATTCGCTCACGAAAGCCCCGCCGTAAGGCGCGCCGAGCGTGATCGTATCCAACACACACGACAGGTTGTAGCGACCCACGACCAAGAGACGCTGATGCAGTGTGTCAAGGATCGCGTTCCCCAACCTGAGCCTGCCCATGGGGCTTCGCAGGTTCTTTGTCCACATAAGATCACCATCCGCGTCGAATTTGGCCAGGAATCCCGCCCAGGAGCCGTGCAGGGTGTCGTCGCCGATGATCAGGTCCTCCAGCCCCGTCGGTTGCGGTCCCCAGGCGTAGTTGCCATAGATGTAGACGGAGCCGGCTACATCTATGCCCGCTATGTAGGCCATATCAGTGCCTTCACCGCCGATATGCCGGGACCAGTTCCATTCCTGGCCGGTCGCCTGGACCGTCAGCAACATCACCAGGCTGAAGAAGGTCGATCGAGTGTCCATGATCGGCTAGGATTTGATGATCCGTTCATGCAGCTCCGTGCCGCATACGCGCACAACCACGGAGTAAGCGCCTGGGGAGAGTTCTGTCAGATCCAACAGGACTTGAACGTCAGTGCATGGTTGTGACCGGACCGTACGGCCCTGCTCATCCAGGAGTTGAAGCATCCAGGGCTCCGAACACCTCCCGTGGTCGGCGATCAATATGGCCACTTCGTCATGAGCAGGATTAGGGCTCACGAGCAATCGAGGTTTTGGGGAGCTCAGGTGAAAGGTCAGCGGTATCGATCTGCTCGGTCCATTCGTATGAGTATAACTACCAGGGTCAGCAACTGCCTCTGGCGTGCGAAGGTCAGCGCCATCGATCTCCGTGCAGGTCAGATCCAGTGGTTCGGTGTACAAGTGACATTCGCTACCGAGCAGGGCATGGAATTCCGGTCTTGCCCGAACTTCATACCGGGCTTTCAGGTCCAAAGTCCCTTGCACCGTCATGTCCTGCGCGACCAAGGTTGAAAGTCCTTGGAACGACTCAGCCTGTCCGCTGGGTACCGTCCAACCATTCAGAAGCACATCGTACGCGGACTGGAGGGTCTTCAACGTACAATTGATCAATGGCTGGGTGAAGCTCGGCCCGGCCCAACCATATCCATCCCATCCACTTGCATACGCCCCAACCTCGAGCGATTGAATAGTTCGATCATGGGTGTTTAAGGGGTCGTCTTCAATTGCTTGTGTCTGAAAACCTGGGCCAAAACCAGGAATGAGATCTAGCCCCCTTATCTCATAGTATCCCTCATCATCGGTGAATGTGTAATAGTCATGATAAACCGTCTGTGATGACCGACTAGTCCCGATGACGATGGCGCCAGCGATGCCTTTCCCCTGCTGATCGACCATACGGCCGTAGTGAGTGCCAAAATTCCATGGTGCACCACCGCTGTTGGGCCACTCCGCGGCATTGGGGGGGTGCATGTAGGGGTTGAAGTAGCGATCGTTCATATCCAGCGACGCGGGTAGAGGGTCAAGCGGGCTGTGTGGTGGCGGGTTCACACTCCAATCCGCAAAGGTCTGAGCGGCGATTTTGCGATGAGCTTCCCATCCGCTAGCGCCCGGGGGAGGAATGGGGTCAGCGTCGCCGAACCGGAGCAGACCAAAATAACGCTCTTTGAATGCAGGGAGTGGAATGTAGGAAGGATTCGTCGGGTCGGTGTTGTTCGCGTTCGGGTCCTCCAACCACATGTTGTGGAAGATCCATATCCCATATCCGGCACAGCGGCTGTCGCGGATGGGGGCGAAGGTGTTCCGGAAGAAGTCGTCCTGATCCTGCTCATCGCCATAGCACGCTAGTGGATAGTGGAGGTAGGGATTGAACACCGTGTAATCCGGTGGACTGTAGGGATCCTCACCAGAGAATCCCGTCTCCCCAATGATGTAGGGTTTCTTCAAGAAGCGATCATAGTATCGGATCCAGTTCAGATAACGAGTGGTCACGTTCGACAGATAGGTATTCGGGTCCTCGTAGATGTTGATCTCCGGGTAAGGATGAATGTTCACATAGTCCACGGGGATGGTCATTGGGTCCCATCCATGCTTCATCACCTCACGGACATAGCCGCTTCCGACGGTCGTTAGATGGTCGGGGTCGGCCGTTTTCATGGTCTCATGCCAACTGGTCACCAAGTCACACACCTCCAGCTTGGTCCTCTGGATGGAATGGGTATAGGCCGCCAGAGAGGGTTCACCGTAGAACTCATACGCCAAGAGGTTGTGTACTTGCTGTTGGTGTATGTATGACCCGAGAGCCTGGAGGAAGTCGAGATGGTCCAGGTTGATTGCATCCCCTGGGCTTGATCCCAGCAAGGCCAATCCGAGCACAGGTTCAAGGCTTACCTTCATCCCGATGCTGTTCGCCAAGCTGCACACTTGAAAGATCATGTCAAAGAAGGCGGCGCTCACCGGATTGACATTCGGGTCGGCGGAATACGGTGGATCCATGTTCACGTAGGAGTTCTCATAAGCGTAGGGGAACGGTTTGATGACCCACGTAAATCCGGGTTCGTTAGGCTTCTTGATCACCGATTGGACGTATCTGATCGTATTGAATCCCAGCGCCTTGAACTCGTTCAGGTCTTGAAGAACGCTCGCCGCACCTTGCCCAAGTGGGAAGTCAAAGAACAGGTCGCCGTCGGCACTGTGAAAGAGGTATCGACCGAATTCCACGGTCGCCATCTCCGCAGCGCTCGGGTTAGGTGATAAAGGCGCGATCGGCGAGTATGAATCCACATACAGGTTCATTTGCATGGGAAAGAACGGAACCCCATGCTCATCATAGAACTGGTCGCCGCGCAGGGTGATGTAGCCCGGTTGCGATCGGACCGATGTGAAAGGACCGCCCAGAAGAACGGTCGCGAGCAGAAGGCGAATGACCTTGTGCATCACCGATGGCTCATTTAGTAGGTCCCTGTCCGTTAACCCGTGCCTTCAGATGGTCGATCTCATCCTTGAGTTGAAGAATGTACAGAGCCTGTTCCTCCAAGACTTGAAGCATGCGTCGCTGTAGGTCTCCCAGCTCGACACCGCCCTGCGCCTCCACTTCAGTGGCCGAAGGCATGCTCGGCAGGTGCTGGTGGGTTCGCAGGTAGGCTGCCAGGTCTGCTAGGGAGCGCAGCGGATAGTCCGCTTTGAACACATAGTCCGGGAAAGGTTGGACGGTGACCTTCACATCCCGGGCCACAATGCCGCCTTCCACATAGAGCCGGTAGGCAGGGTCGGCCCCGACGGCCGCAGGCCCTATGCTTACCTTGCCGTTGTTCCACAAGCTCACGTCGCTGGTGGCGCTCTGCCCATCGGGCACATAGCGGATCTGCAGCCGATCCTTGGCGCTGGTGTTGGTGAAGTGCCAGGCCCCCAGGTCCTGCCCGTTGTCCTCATTCTGCAGCGCGATCCACTCCCCTGCACCTGACCGCACGGTAAGCAGGCCGGGTACGGTGTTCAGGTCGGCCCCAATGCCCACCTGTCCTCCCGTTGTGACGAGCATGCGCTGAACATCGTTCGTACGGATGCTGAGCGTGTGAGCATCCCGTGTGCCCAGGAACTGATCGGGCTCGGCGGTGAGCCAGTTCCCGGATGTGGACCAAAACGGGGCAGCCTCCCCGAACGGTTCTCCACCCATCGAGGCCACGGATACTATTCCTCCGCTGGCACGCAGGAGCCCGTCGCCAAGCCCGGCGATCTTCACCTCGCCGCTCGCCAGCAACCGGAAGCGCTCTATGCCATTGCTCTTGAAGACCACATCCATGTTGTCGCTAGTGCCGATGTAGTGCGGCCCTGGAATGGTACCGGCATTCCCGTTCATCGTCCAATCGTTCCGCTGCGGTTCGCGCAGGAGAAGGGTGATCCCTTCCGCCTCGCAGCCATTGGCGTCGCGCACCACTACGGTGTAGTCCCGTGCGCCCAGGCCGCTGCGGTCCTCCACGGTGGGGCCGTCCTTCCATTCGTAGGTGTACGGTGCCACGCCGCCGACCGCACCCGCGTCGATGCTGCCGTTGTAGCAGGAATGGCAGCTCACGTGGAAGTCGTTCGGGTACTCGAAGGCGGTGGCAGTCCCCATCAGCTGTTCGGGCTCGCCTAACGTGATCTCCCCTTGCGCGCTGCCGCCGTTGTTGTCGTACACGGCCACGCGGTAATACCCGGCCGCC
>JAEUSW010000257.1 GCA_016788285.1 Flavobacteriales bacterium | reverse complement strand
GAGCGGAAGATGATCGGTTTCGTGATGCGCAACGGGGTGAACGAGTACCCGACGATCAGCTACGCGGTGCCCGTGGACAGCGTGGAGCGCCTCACCGGCCTGGACCTCTTCCCCGCGCTGGACGATACACTGGAGGCCCGTTTGGAAGCGCAGCGCGATCCGCAGGCCTGGTACCACCCTGGCGATCCCTTCCTGGGCGAGGTGGAACCGCTGCCGGCGCCACTGCCCAAGGGCATGTTCAACACCGTGCAGGCCCGCCATCAGATCGGTCGTGTGGCCACCGTGTGCGGCACGGTGGTCAGCACGCGCCGCACCCAGAAGGCCAACGCCGTGTACCTCAACTTCGACCGCCTTCACCCTGCGCAGGACTTCTACTGCACCATCTGGGACAGCAACGGGCCCAACTTCCACTACGACCCGGAGGAGGCCCTGTTGCGCAAGCGGGTGTGCGTCACCGGCAAGGTCACGCTCTATGACGACATCCCGCGGATCAGCGTGAACAACGAGAACGCGATCCTGCTTTGGGAGGAGGCGGTGCGGTGAGGGTGTTCCGCTGGGATCTCCTATTTTGGTCTTGCGCACGATGAACCCCGGTCCACCGACCGGAGACCCGAGGAGGGTGATGGCACTGTGCTGAACGGATTGTCTCCGGTCGTTGCCCGGCCTCGGCGACGGTACCGGACATGCATCAACCCCGAGGATCGCTTCGGATGCTGTCGATCGCCCTGGCGATCGGCTGCGGTGGGGACCCGACGCCTGAACCGGTCTCTGCGCCTTCGGTCGCGACCCCGGCGCCCCTCTTCATCACCCTTCCCGCCGAGAAGAGCGGCGTGCATTTCGCCAACCTGGTGGAGGAGAACGATACGCGCAACTACTTCGTGTACGAATACATGTACAACGGAGGAGGAGTGGCGATCGGGGATGTCAATGGGGATGGCCTCCCGGACATCTACCTCACGGGCAATCTGGTCGCGGACCGCCTCTACCTGAACCGCGGGGACCTGCGGTTCGAGGACGTCACCGAAGCGGCCCTGCCCAAGGAGAACACGCATGGGTGGCATACCGGCGTGGCCTTGGCCGACGTGAACGGGGATGGCCACCTCGACATCCACGTGTGCCGTGCAGGGTGGACCTCCGATCCGCAGGCGCGCACCAACCTGCTCTACATGAACGATGGCCAGGGCCGGTTCAAGGAGGTGGGCCGTGAATGGGGCATCGCGGACACCACCCGTTCCACTCAGGGCCTCTTCTTCGACCACGACCGTGACGGCGACCTGGACCTGTTCGTGATCAACACACCGCTCCAAGGCAGTTCGAAGGCGAACAGCGCGGAAGTGGAGCGTTCCATCAAGGAGCATCGTTCGCCCACCAGCCGGCTATACCGCAACGATGGGAACCGGTTCACGGACATCACCGCCACGTCAGGGCTTTGGAACATGTCGTACAGCCTGGGGGTGGCCTGCAGCGACCTCGATCAGGACGGGATCCAGGACCTCTACGTGTCCAACGACTACGTGGCCCCGGACTTCCTCTACATGGGACGGGCGGACGGCATCTACACCAACGAGATCCTGGCGCGCACACGGCACATCAGCAACTTCGGCATGGGCTGCGACATCGCCGACTACGACAATGACGGCCTGCCCGACATCGTGGTGCTGGACATGGTGAGCGAGGAGCACGCCCGCAGCAAACGCAACATGGGCGCCATGTCACCCGCCCGGTTCTGGGGGTTGGTGGCCGCCGGCTACCACCACCAGTACATGTTCAACTCCCTGCAGCGCAACAACGGGAACGGCACCTTCAGCGAAGTGGGCCAGCTGGCCGGGATCAGCAAGACCGACTGGAGCTGGGCCCCCCTGCTGGCCGACCTGGACAATGATGGGTGGAAGGACCTGCTGGTGACCAACGGCTACAAGCGCGACATGCGCGACAACGACTACAACGCGAAGGCGAAGGCGATCAGGGCTTCCCAACAGAAAGTGACCCCGATGGAGATGCTGGCCCTGGTGCCCACCGCGAAGGTGCGCAACTACCTCTTTCGCAATAACGGCGACCTGACCTTCACGAACGCATCGTCGGAATGGGGCTTCACTGAGGCGGTGAACTCCAACGGGGCGGCCTATGGCGACCTGGACAACGACGGCGACCTCGACCTGGTGATCAACAACATGGATGCACCGGCAAGCATCCACATCAACCAGGCCGTCGAACAAGGCCGCGGGCACCATCTGCGCCTGCTGTTGGAGGGCGCGCCGGGCCGCACCGTTCTGGGCTCACGCGCCACGGTGGAGGCGAACGGAGTGACGCAGCTGGTCGAACTGATGCCCGTGCGCGGCTTTCAGAGCAGCGTGGAACCGATCCTCCATTTCGGCCTCGGCCGATCCGGTAAAGCGGAACAGGTGGAGGTGTTCTGGCCCGACGGTCGATACACACGCCTCACCGACGTCCCTGCCGATCAGGTCCTCACGATCCGGCACGATGACGCGTCCGACCGCGCACCGGGGCACCCCGCCCCCGTGGCCCTTCTTGAGGTTGCCGGTACCGGCCATGGATTGAACTTCACGCATCGCGAGAACCCGTACGACGACTTCGCGGTGCAGGTCCTGCTGCCTCACAAGCGTTCCGAGGACGGACCGCTGATGGCCAAGGCGGACCTCAATGGCGATGGCCGCGAGGACCTCTACGTCGGCGGCGCGCGTGATCAGGCCGGTGCCTTGTTCCTGTCCGACGGGGCCGATCGCTACCGGCAGGTCCAAGGGCCGTGGATCGACCACAAGGACCGCGAGGACCAGGGAGCCCTGTTCTTGGACGCGGATGGCGACGGGGACCAGGACCTGCTCGTGCTCAGCGGCGGCTACGAGTCCGACCGGTTGGAGATCCACTTCCAGCCGCGGATGTACATGAACCGAGGCATGGGGCGGTTCGATCATGCACCCGGCGCACTGCCGGTGTTGATGACCAGCGCGCAGCGGGCCGCCGCCGGCGACGTGGACGGTGATGGCAGCCTCGACCTGTTCATCGGCGGCCGTGTGATCCCCGGAGCCTATCCGAGGGACCCGAGAAGCTACCTGCTCCTGAACGACGGTACGGGCCGGTTCAACGATGCGACCGCTGAGCGCGCATCCCATCTGGCGGAAGCGGGCATGCTCACCGATGCCCTCTGGATGGACATCGATGGCGACGGTGACGCGGACCTGATCACCGCGGGCGAATGGCAGCCCATCGCGATGCACAGGAACGATGGTGGTCGGCTGGTCCCACACACCGTGGAAGGCCTTCAGCGCACGGCGGGATGGTGGAACCGGATCGTGGCGGCCGATCCGGACAACGATGGCGACCAGGATCTCATATGCGGGAACATCGGCTGGAACAACAAGTTCCACGCCACCGCCGATCATCCGCTGCACCTGTACGCCAATGACATGGATGACAACGGCAGCCTGGACATCGTGCTGGCCAAGGAGGGGACCAACGGCAAGGTGCCCGTGCGCGGCCGGGAGTGCAGCAGCCAGCAGTGCCGCATGATCATCGACCGCTTCCCGACCTTCAAGGACTTCGCCAACGCCGACCTGGAGCGCATCTACACCCCGGAGAAGATCGGCACGGCTCAGCACCTCATCGCCGAGCAGATGCGATCCTGCGTGGTGTGGAACGAGGGCGGTGGCCGATTCCGCACGGTGCCGCTGCCGATGCATGCCCAGACCGCGCCGCTCAACGGCATCGCAGTGCGGGACATGAACGGAGACGGACACATGGACATCATCGCGGCCGGCAACCATTGGGGCGCCGAGGTGGAGACCGTGCGCTACGACGCAGGCACCGGCATCGTGCTCCTGGGCGATGGCAAGGGCGGGTTCCGCCCGCTCACCGTCCAGGAAAGCGGTCTGTTCGCCTGGCGCAACGCCAAGGACCTCGTGGTGCTTGAGCAGGGTCCGGGCCGCGCGCCCTGGGTGGTGGTCTCCAACAACAACGATGCGTTGGAGGTCTTCACACCAGGACCCGCCCGAACCGGGTTGGCCGCGCGCCGGTGACCTCCCCGGGGGGCTACCTTCGCACAGCCCCCTCCCAACATGTCGATCCGAACCGCCCTCCTGTCGCTGATCACGTTGCTCGTCGCCTGCGGACCGTCCGGCACAGGCACCGGCCCGGACGCACCGGCCGCCGCCGGCCCCTTGTTCGTGGCCCTGCCGACGGACAGCACCGGCATCAGCTTCACGAACCGCCTGGAGGAATCGCCTTCGATGAACTACTTCACCTACATCTACGCTTACAACGGCGGCGGTGTGGGCGCGGGCGACATCAATGGTGACGGCCTCACCGATCTCTACTTCACCGGAAACCAACAGCGCGACCGCCTCTACCTCAACAAGGGCGGCATGCGCTTCGAGGACATCACGGAGACCGCCCTGGGAGCCGACCCGGGAGGCTGGCGCACCGGCGTGGCCATGGCGGATGTGAACGGGGACGGCCACCTGGACATCTACGTGTGCCGCAGCGGACCGACGAACGACACGGCGCTCACCCGGAACCTGCTCTACCTGAACAACGGCGACCTCACCTTCCGTGAGGCCGCCCACAGCCTGGGGGTGGCCGACACGAGCCACAGCACCCAGGCGGCCTTCCTCGACGTGGAAGGGGACGGGGACCTGGACCTCTATGTCATCAATCATCCGAAGGACAGGCTCACCGGCGTCAGCGTGTCGCAGGTGCGCGCCGGGATCGAAGCGGGCACCGCGCCCAGCAACCGGCTCTTCGTGCAGGAGGACGGTCGGTTCAGGGAGGCCACCCGCGAGCACGGCCTTATGGACTTCAGCTTCAGCCTGGGTGTTTCCGTGGCCCACCTGGATGATGACGACCGGCCCGACCTCTACGTGGCGAACGACTTCGACGTGGCGGACGCGATGTACACGAACGAAGGCGGACGCTTCCGCGATGTGGTGAAGGAGCGCACGCGCCACGTGAGCAAC
>JAEUSW010000239.1 GCA_016788285.1 Flavobacteriales bacterium | reverse complement strand
CCGCGGTGCTGGAGGACATGCTGCCGCATTACCGCCTGCTGGAGGTGGACGGAGTGCGCGGCAGCCACTACCGGTCGTTGTATTTCGATACGCCGGGGCTGCGCGACTACCACGACCACCACAACGGGCGCACGCTGCGGCGCAAGATCAGGTTCCGCGAGTATGTGGGCAGCGGGCTTTGTTACCTCGAGGTGAAGCGCAAGACCGGCGCCGGCCGCACGGACAAACATCGCCTGAAGGTCGACCGCATCCCGGAGGCGCTGGCGGGCGAACAGGCGGCCTTCGTGGCCTCGGCCTCCCGGAGCGCCGAACCGCTGGTGCCCGTGATGTGGAACCGCTTCATCCGGCTCACCTTCGTGCATCGCGAGCGGGCGGAGCGCCTCACCCTCGACCTGGGCCTGCGCTTCAGCCTGTTCCACGGACCCGCCCGCGAGGCCGAGCTGAGCGGCATCGTGGTGGCCGAGCTCAAGCAGGGCCGGGCCGACCGCGGTTCGCACTTCGCCCAGGCCATGCGCGCCCGCGGCATCCGCCCGGCCGGCATGAGCAAGTACTGCATCGGCCTGCTGCACCTGCTGCCCTCACTGAAGTACAACCGGTTCAAGGAGGTGCTGCGCCACCTCCACCGCGTGCGACCGGCCGCCTGACCCCCCACCGACATGATGACCATGAAGCTCTTCGGCATGCGCGTCTTCCACGAGGACATGTGGGAGCTGCTCTTCAAGTTCGCGCTGGACGCAGCGGTGCTGTTCATCCTCATCCGCCTCATCTACTACCCGATCCACCGGAAGAAAGACTACCTCTTCACCTACTTCCTGTTCAACATCCTGATCTTCTTCCTGTGCGTGCTGCTGAACAACGTGAAGCTGAGCATCGGCTTCGCCTTCGGCCTGTTCGCCATCTTCGGCATCCTGCGCTACCGCACCGAGCAGATCAGCATCAAGGACATGACCTACCTGTTCGCGGTCATCAGCCTGGCGGTGATCAATGCGCTCGTGAGCAAGAAGATCAGCCTGGCCGAGCTGCTCTTCACCGACGGCATGATCCTGCTGGTGACCTACGCACTGGAGCACCTCTGGCTCACCCGGCATGAGGCCATGCGCCAGCTGATCTACGACCGGGTGGACCTCATCCGTCCCGGTCAACGCGAGGCCCTGCACAATGACCTCAGGCAACGGCTGGGCATCACGGTGAGCCGTGTGGAGGTGGGCCGCATCGACCTGCTGCGGGACACGGCCCAGCTACGGGTGTTCTACTACGACGACGAGCAGGCCCCCGGCTCCTTCACGGAGATGCCGGCGGACGACGGGGACGATTAGTCGGCCTGGATGAGCGCCACGGCATAGGCGCAGGCTCCCTCCTCGCGGCCCACGTACCCGAGCTTCTCATTGGTGGTGGCCTTGATGCCCACGGCATCCTCGCCCACACCGAGGATCGGCGCGATCACACGCTTCATCGCCGGGATATGGGGCTTGATCCGCGGGCGCTCCATCACCAGGCTCACATCCACGTTGCCCACGCGCCAGCCCTGCTCACCGATCAGGCGCACCACCTCACGCAGCAGCACGGCGCTGTCGGCGCCCTTCCAGCGCGCGTCGGTGTCGGGGAAATGATGTCCGATGTCGGGCAGGCCCGCGGCGCCCAGCAGCGCGTCGCAGAGCGCATGGAGCAGGACGTCCGCATCGCTGTGTCCCAGCAGGCCGGTGGAATGGTCGATGGCCACGCCGCCCAGGATCAGCGCCCGGCCTTCGGCAAGCCTGTGCACGTCGTACCCGAAGCCGACCCGGAAGCGCATCACTCGGCCTCCTGCTTCTTCTTCTTGCTCTTGTCGAAGTTGAACCCGAGCGTGAAGCGCAGTGTGTTGGCCAGCGG
>JAEUSW010000231.1 GCA_016788285.1 Flavobacteriales bacterium | reverse complement strand
CACTGGGTGGATGAATGCGGCCACGCGGCGATGATGGAGCAGCCCGCCGTGTTCAACCGCATCCTGGACGAATGGCTGGCGCGCAAGCTGGCGTGAACGCTGCGCCGGCGGCCCCTCTCCGGCGCCTCACCCCCATGGCGCCATGCGCACACTGAACGCCACGCACCTGGGCAGCGGCCGGGAGGCCCGGCACTGGCCCGCGCCCACCCTGCCCGAGTACGCCTTCATCGGCCGCAGCAACGTGGGCAAGAGCTCGCTGGTGAACATGCTCGTGGGCATCAACAAGCTGGCGCGGGTGAGCGCCACCCCGGGCAAGACCAGGAACGTGGAGCACTTCCGGGTGGAGCCTGCCCGGGGCGACGCGGCGCAGCCGTGGTTGCTGGCCGACCTCCCGGGCTACGGCTTCGCCCGCACGAGCCGCACCGAGCGGGAGGAATGGAAGCGCATGATCGACCGCTACCTGCTCACACGGGAGAACCTGCAGTGCGTGTTCGTGCTGGTCGACGCGCGGCTCGAACCCCAGAACAGCGACCTGGACATGATCCAGTGGCTGGGCGAGAACGGCATCCCCTTCGTCATCGCCTTCACCAAGAGCGACAAGCTGGCCCAGCCGAAGGTGCAGAGCCATGTCGCTCTCTTCCGCCGCACGCTGAAGAAGACCTGGCAGAACCTGCCACTGATGTTCATCACCTCCAGTGAAACACGTCAGGGACGCGAGGTCGTCCTGGAGTACATCGACGGCATCAATGCGCAGTGGGCGGCGGGTCGGTGAGCCGGGAGCGGCGTGGCACACGCCGCTCATCGCGGGATCGCCCGAGGACGCGAGCCCCTTACTTCTCCGGCTTCAGGCCCAGCATGTGCTCGGCGAAGTAGGCGCCGAAATCACGCATCTGTGCGGCCATGCGGCCTTCCCCGGTGGCCCGCTCGAAGGTGTCGGCCATGGTGAGGATGTTCTGGTGGAAGAACCGCTTCATGTCCTCCACGCTCATGGTCTTCGTCCACAGGTCGATGCGCAGGGTGTTCTGCTCGCGTTCGTCCCACAGCGCGAGCAGCATGGCGCGCGCCTCACTGCGCGCGTCGCCGTCCTCGGCCTCCCAGTGGATGCGTTCGGGCACATGGTTCTCGTCCAGTTGCACGTCGATCCGGATCTCCGATGTCCTCATGGTGGTCTTCAGTCGCGGGGCTTGTAGGCCTTCAGGATGGTTCGGGCATCGAGCCCGTTGAAGAGATCGGGCAGGCGGGTACCCGGGTGCTCCTTCAGGTAGGCCTGCACCATGCGCAGGCCGATCCACTCGCCGATGTGGCCCGGGCTTTCGCGGGGCAGGCCATTGGTGAAGGGGCCATCGTTCAGATAGGCGGCGATGCGCTCGGGGTCCTTGCTGAACAGGTGGCCCTCGCTGACGAGGGTGCGCCAGATGTTGAACTCGTTCGCCTCGCACCAGGCCAGCTGCTCGGGCGTGAACGCCAGCTTCAGGTCGGGCCGGGCATCCGGCAGCAGCGCGTCCAGAAGCACCATCACCTTGCCCACCTCCACCATCTGGGTGAGCAGGTCCTCCCCGGAGGCGTCGCGCAGGTAGTGCACCATCAGCCATCCCTTCATGGCAGCGGGCACCAGCATGTCCGGCACCATGCGGCGCTTCACATAGTTCGGAAAGGCCTCCGGGGCCAGCAGGCCCACCACGGGGTGATCGGCACCGATGAACCACTCGATGCCCACGCCCAGCACGCTGTCCGTGGGAAAGATGCCGTAGTTGTATCCGGCATTGAAGATGACCACGCGCGGCACCAGACTGTCGGGGAAGAGGGTCCTCAGCCTTCCGAAGGCCGATCCGAACGCCGCACGCTCCGGGGCCATGTCGCCGAAGATGCTGTCGGCGGCGGCCTGCGCGGCGGCCCAGTCCGGATCGCGGGTGAAGTGCATGAGGGCCATGCTGAGCCGGGGGTCGTTCATCGGTGCCGCCTGCAGCACCTCCTCCACATAGGTCCGGTGGAAATCACCGAGGTCGGCGTAGGCGCGCAGGTTGGCGCCTGCGAGCGAATCCGGCGGGGAATGGAACAGCAACTGGTCCAGGCGATAGGTCGACACCTCGACCGGCGAGGGCTGCACCACCCAGGGGTCGGGGGTGCTCCCGCACGCGCTGGACAGCACGAGCAGCGCGCCGGCAAGGGTGCGGACGGCCCGATTACCTTTGGCGCCAACGAACATCGCGCAAACCTATGAAGAAGGCGTTCCTTTCCCTGGCGCTGGCGACCTTGCTGGCCCTTCCGTCGCTGGCCCAAGAGTCGCGGGGCTTCAAGCTCGGCATCAAGGCCGCACCCAACCTGGGCTGGATCAAGTCCACCACCAAGGAACTGGAGGGCGATGGGGTGAACCTGGGCTTCTCCTTCGGCCTGATGGGCGACTTCCGCCTGGGCAGCGACAACTACGC
>JAEUSW010000223.1 GCA_016788285.1 Flavobacteriales bacterium | reverse complement strand
CTTCTTCCCGCAGAGCGCGAACGTGCTCGATCCGGAGGTGGCCTTCTTCGACCGGTCGCAGTACCAGGTGAGCTGGGCCTGGTCGTTCGGTGCGGACTGTGTGCCCGATTCGGCCTTCGAGCCCGACCCCATCGTGCTCTTCCCCGAGGACGACGAGGGCGACTACTCGGTGTGGCTGCACGTGACCAACCAGTACGGCTGCCCGGACAGCGTGATGAAGGTGGTGCACATCGACGGCATCTTCTTCCTGTATGTGCCCAACGCCTTCACGCCGGACGGCGACGGGGTGAACGACCTGTTCGGTCCTTCGGGCCAGGGGCTGGCCGATGCCGACTATGAGTTCACCGTCTTCGACCGGTGGGGCAGCCCGGTGTTCAGCACCACCGACTGGCGGGAACAGTGGTCCGGCAGCGGGCCCGGTGGCGGTCCGGCGGTGCAGGGCGTGTACGCCTGGCGGCTGAAGGCGAGGGACCGCTACCGCGGCCACCGCAAGGAGGCCATGGGGCACGTGACGTTGGTGCGCTGAGCGATGCACCTTTGCGGCCGCTCCCGTGGCCGCCCCCCATCCCATCACCCGCCGCGACATCGACCGGCTGGCGGTGCCCGCGATCATCAGCGGCATCGCCGAGCCATTGATCGCCTTGGTGGATACGGCCTTCGTGGGCAGCCTGGGCACCGCCGACCTGGGCGCGGTGGGCATCGCGAGCAGTTTCTTCCTCCTGGTGGTGTGGGTGCTGGCTCAGACGCGCAGCGCGGTGCTGAGCGTCGTAGCGCGGTACTACGGCGAGCAGCGGCTGGACGAGGTGCGCGGCCTGGTGCCCATCGCCATCTGGATGAACGTGGGACTCGGCATCTTCTTCCACCTGGTCACAGGCCCCTTCGCCGAGGACATCTTCCGCCTGTACAATGCGGAGGGCGAGGTGCTGAACAAGGCGGTGGACTACTTCCACATCCGCTCGATCGGCTTTCCATTGTCGCTGGCCACCTTCGCCATCACCGGCGCCTTCCGGGGCATCCAGAACCTGAGCTGGAGCATGTGGATCAGCCTGCTGGGCGCCGCGGTGAACCTGGTCCTGAACCCGCTGCTCATCTTCGGATGGGGGCCCGTGCCCGGGATGGGCATCGAAGGGTCGGCCTGGGCCAGCGTCATCGCACAGGCCGTGATGTGCGGCACCGCCCTGGTGATGCTGCGCCGCCGCACCAGCTTCCCCCTGTGGCCGAGGCGTTGGCGACACCCCGAGCTCAAAGGCCTGTGGTTGCTCAGCGGGAACCTCTTCGCCCGCACGATGGCCCTGAACGCGTGCTATTACCTGGGCAACCGCTACGCCACGGGCTATGGCGAGGCCCACATCGGCGCGCACAGCATCGCCATGCAGATCTGGCTCTTCAGCGCCTTCTTCATCGACGGCTATGCCGCGGCCGGCAGCGTGCTGGCCGGGCGGCTCAACGGGGAGCGCAACTGGCGTGACCTGCACCGCATGAGCTGGCAGGTGGTCCGGATCAGTGTGCTCATCGGGTCGGCCCTTGCGGCCGTCTATGCCCTGGGCTACCCCTGGATCGGCCCGCTGTTCACCGACGACCCTGCCGTGCAGGACCTCTTCCAGGGCGTGTTCTGGATGGTGGTCCTCACCCAGCCGATCAACGCGGTGGCCTTCGCCTTCGACGGCATCTTCAAGGGCGTGGGCGATGGCGTGGCGCTGCGCAACGCCCTGTTGGGCAGCACCCTCCTGGTCTTCGTTCCGGTGGCGTGGGCCGGGCACCAGGCCGGCTGGGAGCTGTACGGGGTGTGGAGCGCCTTCCTGGCCTGGATGCTCGCGCGTGGCGCCTGGCTCGCGGTGGTCTTCCAACGCCGCCATGGACCGCACGGCGGCGCTGCGGCCGCACGTACTTTTGACGCATGATGCCCTGGCGCACCGGCCTGCTGATCGCGGGCCTCGGACTGTGGTCGTGGACCTTCGCCCAGGACTATGTGGACACCACCGCGACCCCGCGCAAACCTGCGCAGGACCAGCCCCGCACGCTCAAGGAACGCATCTGGTTCGGTGGCGGACTGGGCCTGGCCTTCGGCTCGGTGACCAACATCGCGGTGGAGCCGATGGTGGGCTACAAGATCACGCGCAATGGGAAGCTCTCCGCGGGCCTCGGCATCAGTTACCAGTATTTCCGGGACAACCGGTTCGCTCCGGCGTTCGAAACGAGCGTCTACGGCGGGCGGCTGTTCACGCGCTACCGCATCATCGACCAGCTGTTCGCCCACGTGGAGTACAGCCAGATGAACTTCGAACTGTATGAGGTCTACCAGGACCGCTTCTTCCGCCGCTGGGTCCCCTTCCTTCTGGTCGGTGGCGGGTATTCGGCGCACCTGGGCGGCGGCACCTACCTCACGGCCACGGTGCTCTTCGATGTGATCCAGGACCCGTACAGCCCATACGCCGGCGGCGAACCGTGGATCGGTGCCGGGGTGGGCTTCGGCTTCTGAGCGACCGGCACCGCCCTTCACCGCGGTTAGTTTTGCGCCCCCATGCCGCGCCTGTTCCGCGTTCTGCTCACCTGGCCCCTGCTGGTGGTGGAGGTGTTGCTGGGCATGGCCGTGGCCGGGCTGCCGCTGCTGCTGCTGGACATGCGGCTCACCCCGCCCCTGAGGCCCGGCGAAACGGCCGAGCTGCCCGAACGCGCACCATTCGGCGAAGGCGGCTGGCGCACGGCGGACGGCTGGCTGGCGCCCACGCCGGACGGCCTGTGGGAGGCCTATGTGCAGGGCGGCGACCTGGAGCGCGGGCTCACCATCGGGTCCCTGGCCCGCGAGCTGATCCACAAACAAGAGGAGCTCTTCGTGCAGCGCATCCGGGTGCTGGTGCCCGATGAGGACAAGCTGGGCTGGCTGCGCCACTTCATCGGCTTCTTCAACCGCGACATCGAGGAGCATGTGCCGCTGGAGTACCGCCGCGAGATCTACGGGGAGAGCCGGGCCTTCGACCCCGCCTTCGATGTGATCGGCACCGGCTACGAGCGCGCGCTGAACTACCATGCGGCCCACGACATCGGACATGCGCTTCAGGACCTGGCCTTCGTGGGCTGCACCAGCTTCGCCGCCTGGGGCGAGCGCACC